>JBJXDR010000171.1:0-48198 GCA_046155245.1 Rhodoglobus sp.
GGTGACGAAGCTCGAGCCCTACAAGACTCATTTGGCATACGTCAAGGAACGTCGCAGCGAAGAGGAAGCCGCCACCCTCCTCGACGAGGCGCTCACCCAGTTGCGCGAGCGCCGGGGCACTGCTGGCTAATTGCCGCTGTCGTCGGCGCGGGTCCAGAACTGACCCGGATCGATGAGGTTCTCCGGAACTTGGGAGGCAGCTTCGGCATCCACGAAGAAGAGGGTTCTCCTGCGCCCCTCGACGCCCGCTCCGGGAACCTCGTTGATGCTCGCGCCAGCGAGCGTCAACCCCAACGCAGAAGCTTTGTCGGCGCCGGCCACAACCAGCCAGACCCGAGCCGACGAGTTGATCACCGGCAGCGTGAGGCTAATCCGTTCCGGCGGCGGCTTGGGTGAGTTGCGCACCGCGATCACCGTTGCGTCAGTCTCGGCGATACCCGGGCGTTCGGGGAACAGCGAGGCGATGTGGCCGTCCGGTCCCATCCCGAGGAATGTGATGTCGAGGTAGGGGAGGTGGCCACGACTCGCCTGCGCGGCGAGGTCGGCGGCATAGGCTTCGGCGGCGTCATCCAGTGACAGGCCTCCGTCTGAGGCTCCCATCGGGTGCACCCGTGCGGGGTCGAGTGTGACGTGATCGAGGAGCGCTTGCCGTGCCTGGGTCTCGTTGCGTTCGGGGTCGCCGGACGGCAGCCAGCGCTCATCGCCCCACCAAAGGTTGACGCGACTCCAGTCGACCGAATCTCGGGCCGGCGACTCGTTGATCGCGGCGAGAACAGCGATGCCCAAACTTCCCCCGGTGAGAACCACCGTCGCCTCGTCGAATTCGTCGATCAGGTCCACCATCTTGGTGAGAAATCTTGCCGCGACCGCGCCAGCGAGGGCCCCCTTGTCCGGGTGCAGGATGACGCGCCGTTCGTTGCTCACAATTCCTCCACTTTTGGCACGGAGCCTGTGCTCGGCGCAGCTAACTCGCCGATGCCCTTCGTGACCACATGTCCGAACAGATCATCGGGGTCGAGGCGTCGTAACTCCTCCGCGAGACAGTCCCGCAGGTTGCGCCGCGGAAGTGAGATGTCATGAGTGGGCTGATCAGGCTGAATCAGGGTGGCGATGTTCGGCACGCTGCGTTTCAGCACGATCGGTCCTGCGGCGCGATCGAGACGCACGCTCTGGATCCCACTGCTGCCCTGCGACGTCGGCGACACCTCGAGCGCCACCGTGCGCTTGAGCTGCAACTGCAGCCACGCGGCGAGAAGCACCGTCGAGGGGGAGTCCGCAGCGCCGTGCACCTCGACCCCGGTCACGGGCAGATATGGCGGCTGGTCCAGTACCGCGGCGAGTTGGGCGCGCCAGAGCGTCAGACGGGTCCAAGCGAAGTCGGTGTCACCCGGCTGGTATGTGGCCGCGATCCGCGTGAGAGCGCCCAGGGGGTCGGAACTCGACGCTGCGTCGGTGATGCGACGCTGCGCGATGCGACCAATTGCGGACTCCGAGACGGGGGAGGGTGCCTCGCCCGGCCACCACGCGACGACCGGGGCATCGGGGAGCAGGAGGCCCATGATGAGGCTCTCCGAGTCGGTTGCGGCATCCCCGTGGGCGCGCATGACCACGACCTCGCTCGCACCAGCGTCGCCCCCCACACGGATCTGTGCGTCGACTCGGGATGCCTCGCTGGTCTGCTCCGGGGAGGCCGAGACCACGAGTACTCGCATGGGGTGTTCACGCGACGCGTCATTGGCGGCTTCGATGGCTTCCTCCTCATCGCCGAGCGTGGTGGAGATAATCAGCGTCAGCACCCTACCGAGCGCCACAGCACCGCCCTCCTCGCGGATCTTCACGAGAGTCTTGGAGACCGCGCTGGTAGTTGTATTGGGCAGATCGACGATCATGGGCGCCTCCAGCTACGGCCGTCGCGGGCCATCAGGGCATCCGCGGAGGGCGGACCCCAGGTTCCGGGCCGGTACTGCTCGGGCTGGCCCCTACGCGCCCAGTCTTCCTCGATCGGGTCCAGGATAGTCCAGCTGAGTTCGACCTCCTTTTGACGAGGGAACAGGGGTGGGTCACCAAGCAGGACGTCTAGGATGAGTCGCTCGTAGGCCTCGGGGCTCGCCTCGGTGAACGAGTGTCCGTACCCGAAGTCCATTGTGACGTCGCGAACCTGCATTCCCGCCCCGGGCACCTTCGAACCGAACCGCATCGTCACACCTTCATCGGGCTGCACCCGGATGACGAGGGCGTTCTGGCCAAGCGCGGAGGTTTGACTCTCGGCGAACAAGAACTGGGGGGCCCGCTTGAACACGACCGCGATCTCGGTGACCCGCCGCCCGAGCCGCTTGCCGGCGCGGAGGTAGAACGGAACCCCCGCCCACCTACGGGTGCCGATGTCGAGTCGGATCGCCGCGAAGGTCTCGGTCGTCGACTCGGGATTCATTCCCTCTTCCTCAAGGAAGCCGACGACGTGCTCGCCACCGGACCATCCTCCGGTGTACTGCCCGCGCGCGGTGTGCTTGCCGAGGGCCTTGGGCAGCCGCACGGCCGAGAGCACCTTCTCCTTCTCCGCGCGCAGGTCGGCCGCGTCGAACGACACAGGCTCCTCCATGGCAGTCAGAGCGAGAAGCTGAAGCAGGTGATTCTGGATGACATCGCGCGCCGCTCCGATGCCGTCGTAGTAGCCGGCGCGACCACCCACGCCGATATCCTCGGCCATGGTGATCTGGACGTGGTCGACGTAGTTGCTGTTCCAGATGGGTTCGTAGAGTTGGTTCGCGAAGCGCAGGGCCAGAATATTTTGAACTGTTTCCTTGCCCAAGTAGTGGTCAATACGGAACACACTGTCGGGGGGAAACACCGATTCGACGACGGCATTGAGTTCACGAGCGGTCGTGAGGTCGCTGCCGAACGGCTTCTCGATGACCACGCGTCGCCATTGCCCGTCCTTCGGCTCTGCGAGTCCGGAGTTGCGCAGTTGCTGAGTGACCTGAGGAAACGACTTCGGGGGGATCGACAGGTAGAAGGCGTGGTTGCCCATGGTCCCACGGTCTCGATCGAGGTCTTCGATGGTCTGTTTCAGGTCCTCGAACGCTGCCGCGTCATCGAACTCGCCCTGCACAAAGCGGATACCCTGGGCAAGCTGGTTCCAGACATCCTCGTCGAAGCTCGTGCGCGCGTACTGCTTGACCGCGTCGTGAACGACGTGAGCGAAATCCGCGTCTTCCCAGTCCCGCCGCGCGAACCCCACGAGGGCGAAGCCGGGGGGAAGAAGCCCACGGTTCGCCAGATCATAGACCGCGGGCATCAGCTTCTTGCGCGACAGGTCGCCCGTGACACCGAAGATAACGAGGCCGCTCGGGCCGGCGATGCGGTTGAGTCGACGATCCGACGGCAACCGCAGCGGATTGAAATCGGCTGATATCTTGACCGGATGCATGGTGCTCCTCGTGCGCCTCGCTAGTTGAGTGCGCTGACCACGAGCGGGATGCTCGCGTCCAGGTTGTGCAGCGTGAGGCTGAGCACCGGTCGCCCGTGCTCGGCCAGTACGCTCGCGTCGCCGTCGGCCTGTGCGCGGATGAGCTGGCCGAACGTGAAGGGACGATCCGGTATCTGCAGGTCGGTGTCCTCGATCGTCGTGATCTGCAGGAACACGCCGACCGCCGGTCCGCCCTTGTGAAACTGACCGGTCGAGTGCAGGAATCGCGGACCCCAGCCGAAGGTCACGGGGCGTCTCGCTCGCGCGGCCAGGGCATCCCGCAGTGCCAGAAGCTCGGGGTGAGCCACTCGGTCGACGTAGGCCTGGATTGAGACGTAGCCGTCGTCGCCGAGGAAAGAAAGCAGTGAAGAGATGGCGCCAGCGAGGTCTGTCATGCCCGAGACGACCTCGGTCGTACCACGCACCTCGATATCGCCGACAACGAACGCGGGCTCCGACGCCTTGGACGGGTGATCGATAAGTTCGCGAGTCGCGATCTTCGCGGACTCGACATCGGGCTGGTCGAAGGGGTTGATGCCCAGCAGGTGTCCGGCCACGGCTGTGGCGTACTCCCACACGAGGATCTGGCCGCCGAGGCTCCCCGCGATCTCGATCTCGCCGTCAGCGACCTCCCGGGTATCGTCCCAGTCGCCGACGAGGCGCACGATCTGGAGGTCGGGGAGGTTCTCGCTCAGCTCCGGTGAGTCGACGTCGAGCACGACCGGAAGGATGCCTTTGCCGAGCTTGCCCGTCGACTCGGCGATGAGCTGCTCAGCCCAGTCACCGAACCCGAGGATGTGCGTTCCGTCCGGCACGATGCCGAGCTTGTCCTTCAGGGGGCGAGTGCCCGCGATTGCTGCACCCAGCACGAGGCCCGGGTTTGCAGTGTTGTCCACTGCCAGCTCGATCATGACAGCCTCGGCCTCGTCGAGGAGTTCGTTCAGGTCCACGCCGGCCAGTCCGCTCGGCACGAGACCGAAGGCTGTCAGGGCGGAGTACCGTCCGCCGACATTCGGGTCGGCGTTGAACACGCGGTAGCCGGTGGCGCGTGCCGCGGCATCCAATGGCGAACCTGGATCGGTGACCACGATGATGCGCTCAAGCGGGTCGATGCCCGCGTCGGAGAAGTACTTCTCGTAGGTGCGCTTCTGGCTGTCGGTCTCGACCGTCGAGCCGGACTTCGATGAGATGACCACGGCTGTGTGGGCTAGCCTGTCGCCGAGCGCTGCGAGCACCTGGCCGGGATCGGTCGAGTCGAGCACAGTGAGCTCAACACCGTAGGTGCGCGTGATCACCTCGGGAGCGAGGGAGGATCCGCCCATTCCGCCCAGAACGATGTGAGTCACTCCGGCTTCGCGGAGTGTGTCGCGCAGGGCGTAGATGTCGTCAACCATCGGGCGCGAGACCGCAACGGCCTCGACCCAGCCGAGTCGCTTGGTCGCCTCGGCCTCGGCGTCAGGACCCCACAGGGTCTCGTCGCCACCGGTCATGCGGCTCGCGACCAGATCGGCGACGAGCTGGGGGACCACGCGGTGCACGGCCTCGGCGGCCGAGCCAGATACGGCAATCTTGACGCTCACTTGGCAGCCTCGAGTGCTGCGGACACTGTATCTAGTAGCTCATTCCAAGACACGATGAACTTCTCGACGCCCTCCTTCTCGAGGAGTTCGGTGACCTCGTCGTACGAGATGCCGAGGCCCGCGAGTGCGTCGAGCGTAGCGGTAGCCTCCGCGTAGGAACCCGTGACCTGATCGCCTTCGATCACGCCGTGATCGAAGGTCGCTTCCAGAGTCTTCTCCGGCATCGTGTTCACCGTGTCGGCAACGGCCAACCCCGAAACGTACAGCGTGTCAGGCAGGCTCGGGTCCTTTACCCCGGTCGACGCCCACAGCGGTCGCTGTTTGTTCGCACCCGCGGCGAGGAGAGCCTTGGCACGTTCCGAATCGAACGCCTGCTCGTACACCTGGTAGGCCAGACGTGCATTGGCGATTCCCGCCTTGCTCTTGAGCGACAGGGCCTCCTCGGTGCCGATCACGTCTAGGCGTTTGTCGACCTCGGTGTCTACTCGTGAGACGAAGAAGGAGGCGACCGAGTGGATGGTCGAAATGTCGATACCCGCAGCCTTCGCGGTTTCAAGCCCGGTGAGGTAGGCGTCGATAACCTCGCGATGCCGGTCGAGGCTGAAGATCAGGGTGACGTTGACGCTGATGCCTGCGCCGATCGTCGCCGCGATCGCCTCGAGACCCTCGATCGTCGCCGGGATCTTGATGAGGGCGTTCGGCCGGTTGACCTTGTCCCACAACTCCTTTGCTTGCCCGATGGTGCCAGCGGCGTCGTGAGCAAGGCCGGGTTCGACCTCGATCGACACTCGGCCATCAAACCCGCCGGTCGAGTCGTAGATGGGGCGGAAGATGTCGCACGCGGCAGCCACGTCGTCGGTGGTGATCTCGAAGACGGCGTCGGTGACCGCGGTTTCCGCCCGCGCGAGCGCGCCCACGGCCACGTCGTACGCCTCACCCTTGGCCAGCGCGCTCGCGAAAATCGTCGGGTTTGTCGTGACACCCACGACGTTGCGCTCGGAGATGAGCTTCTGCAGACCGCCCGACGAGATCCGCTCCCGCGAAAGGTCGTCGAGCCAGATGCTCACTCCGAGGTCAGAGAGGGCTGCTGTGGGGGATGGGGTTGTCATTCTGCTCTTCTTCCTTCGGCCGGCCCTAGTGGGCTGCCAGCGATTCCTTGACTGCGGCCACGGCGGCCTCAGTGGTCATTCCGAACTCACGGAACAGGGTCTTGTAGTCAGCCGACGCACCGAAGTGCTCGATCGACACGCTGCGTCCTCGGTCGCCCACGTAAGGGCGCCAGGTGAGGCTGATTCCCGCCTCGATGGACACGCGGGCGGTGACCTCGGCTGGTAGGACGGACTCGCGGTACGCGGCATCCTGCTCCTCGAACCACTCGAGGCTGGGGGCTGACACCACGCGCGCATTGATGCCTTCTGTGGCCAGCACTGTGCGGGCCTCGACCGCAATCTGGACCTCTGACCCGGTCGCGATGAGAATCACGTCGGGGGAGCCGCTGGGCGCCTCCGCAAGTACGTAGGCGCCCCTGGCGACATTGCTCGCCGAAGCCAGCGTGTCACCGGATGCCGCGCCCGAACCTCGCTCGAATACCGGGAGGTTCTGCCGGCTCAACGCGATGCCAGCAGGTCCCTTGCGCCGCTCGAGGATCGTCTTCCACGCCCAAGCAACCTCGTTGGCGTCGGCCGGGCGCACCACATCGAAGCCGGGGATCGTTCGCAGGGTCGCGAGCTGCTCAATTGGCTGGTGGGTTGGGCCATCCTCGCCCAGAGCGACCGAGTCATGGGTCCAGACGAAGATGGACGGCACGCCCATGAGCGCCGCAAGTCGCAGCGCGGGCCGCATGTAGTCGCTGAAGATCAGGAATGTTCCGCCGAAGGCTCGGGTCGGGCCGTGGAGCACTATGCCGTTGATGATCGCCGCCATCGCGTGCTCGCGAATGCCGAAGTGCAGCACCCTGCCGTACTTGTTGCCGATCCACTCGTGGGTGGAGTGCTCGCTCGGGATAAAGGAGGCCGCGCCCTCGATGGTGGTCAGATTCGACTCGGCGAGGTCTGCTGATCCGCCCCACAGCTCGGGGATCACGGCACCGAGCGCGGAAAGCACCTTGCCGCTCGCGGCGCGAGTCGAGACATCCTTGCCCGCCTCGAACACCGGAAGGGCGGCGTCTACGCCATCCGGCAGTTCTCCGCGTTCCAGGCGATCGAGAAGGGCCTTGCCATCGGGATTCGCGGCGGCCCAGGCGTCAAACGCTACCTGCCAGTCGGCGCGTGCCGCAGCACCGCGATCTACCGCCTTGCGAGTGTGGGCAAGGACCTCATCAGCGACGTCGAAGCTCTTGTCGGGGTCGAATCCGAGCACGCGCTTTGTCGCGGCAAGTTCATCGGCGCCCAGCGCCGATCCGTGGATCTTGCCCGAATTCTGCTTGTGCGGCGCGGGCCAGCCGATGATGGTGCGCAGGACAATCAACGACGGCTTGTCGGTCACACCTTGGGCTGCAATGATCGCCGCGTGAAGCTCCGCGACGTCTTCTAGATAGACGCCGGTCTTCTTCCAGTCGACGACCTGAACGTGCCAATGGTACGCCTCGTAGCGGGCCTTCACATCCTCGGTAAATGCGATGTTGGTGTCATCCTCGATCGAGATCTGGTTGGAGTCATAGATGGCGATGAGGTTGCCGAGTTGCTGGTGTCCCGCGAGTGACGAGGCCTCGGAGGACACGCCCTCCTGCAGATCTCCGTCGCTCGCGATCACGTAGATGAAGTGGTCGAACGGGCTCTGCCCGGCCGGAGCGTCGGGGTCGAAGAGCCCACGCTCGAAGCGGCTCGCATATGCGAAGCCGACGGAGGAGGCGATTCCCTGCCCGAGAGGCCCGGTGGTGATCTCGACGCCCGGTGTGTGGCCGAATTCGGGATGCCCGGGCGTCTTGGAGCCCCAGGTGCGCAGAGCTTTGAGGTCATCGAGTTCGAGCCCATAGCCGCCGAAGTAGAGCTGGATGTACTGTGTGAGCGAGCTGTGGCCGGCCGACAGGATAAACCGATCGCGACCGATCCAGGCGTCGTCGCTCGGGTCGCGGCGCATGACTTTCTGGAATAGCAGATACGCGGCGGGAGCAAGGCTCATGGCGGTGCCCGGATGCCCGTTGCCGACCTTCTCGACCGCATCTGCCGCGAGAACCCTCGCCGTGTCTACTGCCTTGTTATCAATGGGGTCCCATTGGAGAGCTGCCACGTGATTGCGACCCTTCTTCAGCGGCGCGCTCTCGGGCCTGGCGCCCCGAGCGCGGTAGTGGTGAGCCCGGCTGTCAGGCCTCTCAAGTATAGGAGCGCGGTGGGCGGCGTGCCGCCCCTTGACAGATCGCGGCCGCGAGCCTGGCCGCGAGGGTCGCCTACAATTGGATTCATGGATGTAGCCGTCGAGTCACGCCCCAACACCGGGCGGATCGGCTTCCTCCGCACAGTTCGCGCCTATGTCGCCCTCACCAAACCCCGTGTGATCGAACTCCTGTTGGTCACCACCGCGCCGGTCATGGTGCTTGCGGCTGGGGGCATCCCGAATCTGTGGCTGGTTCTCGCGACGCTCGTCGGTGGGAGTCTGAGCGCAGGCTCGGCCAACGCCTTCAATTGCTATATCGACCGGGACATCGACCGCGTGATGGCGCGCACGAGTACCCGACCGCTCGTCACGAGGGAGTTGCGCGACGGGCAGGCGCTCGCTTTCGCGTGGATCGTCGGGGTCGCCTCAGTGCTCTGGCTCGGCCTGCTGGTCAACTGGCTGGCGGCCGCCCTTTCGCTCGGCGCGATCCTCTTCTACGTGCTCGTCTACACGCTGCTGTTGAAGCGCCGCACCCCCCAAAACATCGTGTGGGGTGGGGCAGCGGGCTGCATGCCCGTGCTCATCGGATGGGCGGCGGTTACCGGCTCGCTCAGCTGGACCCCGGTCATCCTCTTCGGGATCGTCTTTCTATGGACCCCGCCGCACTACTGGCCGTTGTCGATGAAGTACCGCTCTGACTATCAGTCGGTCAACGTGCCCATGCTCGCAGTGGTGCGGGGGCGCACAGCCGTGGGTCTTCAGGTCGTGCTTTACGCGTGGGCGACGGTGGCCTGCTCACTTCTGCTCATCCTCGTGGCGCCGATGGGCATTCTGTACTCCGTCGTCGCGGTGCTAGCCGGCGGGTGGTTCATCTACGAAGCTCACCGGCTGTATGGCGCAGCGATCCGTCACGGTGAAGTACGACCCATGAGGGTGTTCCACTCGTCGATCACGTACCTGACGCTCGTGTTCCTCGCCGTCGGCATCGATCCTCTTCTGCCGTTCTAGTCGGCGACTCGTGCCAAGTTTTCGAACCGGGCCGAGTTCTCGTCTCGGGCTTCGTTCTCTTCGTGCGATGCCGCGGACTCACGTAGCGACAACACGACCGCCGTCATTGCGGCCGCGAGGAAGCACGCCAGCACCATGTGCGTGCCGACCAGGATTTCGGGCAGGCCCAACCTTGCCTGAGCGAGCCCCACCGCGATCTGCACGATCTCGATCGCCACAAGGATCACCGTAAACCGCACGAGTCGTGGCTGCGCTAGGCGCAGCGCTGCGAGCAGAAGCAGCACACTGGCGGCGAATGTGGCGTAGGCCGGCCAGCTATGCACGTGCTGAAGAAGCTGGGAGTCCAGACCGTTGCGTGACGCTCCGCTGTCGCCGGCGTGCGGGCCCGATCCGGTCGTGAGGATGCCGACGATGATGGTGATCGCGACTAGGCCACTGGTCGCGTGTGCAAGCGCCGAGTACCACAGGGGTACGGCCGATCGTGCTCCCCGCGGTCCCGCATAGACGCGGTACACGAGCATGGTCGACAGCACCACGAGCACTACCGAGACCACGAAGTGCAGGCCCACGACGTAGGGGTCAAGGTTGGTGAGCACCGAAATTCCGCCGATGACGCCCTGCGCGGGAATGCCCAGACCGATCAGCAGGGCCAGAACGAAGAGATCGCGTCGTTCACGTCGGATGCGAAGCACGAGAACGAACATGACAATCGCGATTGCGATCAGCACGAAGGTCAGCAAACGGTTGCCGAACTCGATGATGCCGTGAACACCCATCTCTGGGGTCGTCACGAAGGAGTCCTCGGTGCACCTCGGCCACGTGGGGCATCCGAGCCCGGATCCGGTGAGTCGCACGGCGCCGCCGGTGCCGACTATCGCGATCTGCGCGACCAGTGTGGCAATAGCAAAGGCCCGGATTCGGGCGTCCACGGTGCTTGGCAGTCTCGCGAACAGGGCTTTCACGGCCCAACCTCCTGTTATTTGCCCGGGGTCACTGTAGAATTAACAGGTTCAGGAACGTAGCCCACACCGGGGAGTCAGCGTCGACACCGGAGCAATCGCTCCCTTGTCCTGCTTCAGTCTAAACAAGCCCACGCGGCGCCAATGCACGGCGCGGGAATGCCCTGGAAACCACGCCGGTTGCCCACGGTAGGAAAGAGGTTCCGATGTCTGACGTGTTGATTGATCGTCCCGAGCTCAACGGCCTGGGCCAGTACGAGTTCGGCTGGTCCGACTCGGACGAGGCTGGCGCGTCGGCGCGCCGGGGAATCAACGAAGACGTCGTTCGCAACATCTCCGGCCTCAAGGACGAGCCCGAGTCCATGTTGAACACGAGACTGTCGGGACTCAAGAACTTCTTCCGCAAGCCCATGCCCACGTGGGGCGCGGATCTCTCGGGCATCGATTTTGACAACATCAAGTACTTCGTGCGGTCCACCGAGAAGCAGGCACAGAGCTGGGAGGACCTGCCCGACGACATCAAGGACACCTACGAGAAGCTCGGTATTCCCGAAGCCGAGCGCAAGCGCCTCGTTTCAGGAGTCGCTGCTCAGTACGAATCGGAGGTCGTGTACCACACGATCAACGCCGAGCTCGAAGCGCAGGGTGTCATCTTCATGGACACCGACACCGCTCTCAAGGAGCATCCCGAATTCTTCGAGGAGTACTTCGGCACGGTCATCCCGGCCGGTGACAACAAGTTCGCGGCCCTCAACACGGCCGTCTGGTCGGGCGGGTCGTTCGTGTACGTGCCCAAGGGCGTGCACGTCGAGATTCCCCTCCAGGCCTACTTCCGCATCAACACCGAGAACATGGGCCAGTTTGAGCGCACGCTCATCATCGCGGACGAGGGTTCGTACGTGCATTACATCGAGGGATGCACCGCGCCGATCTACAAGTCGGACTCGCTGCACTCGGCCGTCGTGGAGATCATCGTGAAGAAGAACGCGCGGGTGCGGTACACGACGATTCAGAATTGGTCGAACAACGTATACAACTTGGTGACCAAGCGCGCGATCGCGCACGAGGGCGCAACCATGGAGTGGATTGACGGCAACATTGGCTCGAAGGTGACGATGAAGTATCCGTCCATCTACCTCGTGGGCGAGCACGCCAAGGGCGAGACTTTGTCGGTCGCATTCGCCGGCCCCGGCCAGCATCAGGATGCTGGCGCCAAGATGGTGCACATGGCGCCGTACACGACGTCCTCGATCGTGTCCAAGTCCATCGCCCGAGGTGGCGGTCGTGCGGGATATCGCGGCGAAGTGCGAGTCGACGAGAAGGCCCACCACTCGGCCAACACGGTGCGGTGCGACGCGTTGCTCGTCGACACGATCTCGCGATCGGACACCTACCCGGCGATCGACATTCGCGTGGATGACGTGCAACTGGGGCACGAGGCTACGGTGTCGCGCGTGAGTGCCGAACAGCTCTTCTACCTCCAGTCCCGTGGTCTGCCTGAAGATGAGGCGATGGCGATGATCGTGCGCGGATTCATCGAACCCATCGCTCGCGAACTGCCCATGGAGTACGCGCTCGAACTCAACAAGCTCATCGAGATGAGCATGGAAGGCAGTGTCGGCTAGATGGCTGTGGCAACAACCGAGCAGCACGGCGCGAAGGCACACAGCGACGGCGGCTGGGATGACACCAGCCGTGTGCCCGTACAGACTCGCTCCGAACGCTTCACCTCGGTCGACCCCGCCGAGTTTCCCACCGTGACGGGACTCGAGGTCGACTGGAAGCTGACCCCGGTCGCGAAGGTGCGAGACCTCATTGACGGCGAGCTCGACGGCGGGCCATACGACGTCTTGCCGCAGCCTGCCGTAGGCTCCGCGGCTCAGTGGATCAGCCGTGCCGACCCTCGTGTCGGCTCCGCCGGGGCGCCCGAGGACAAAGCTTCCGCTAACGCCTGGTCGAGCTTCGACTCGGCCCTTGCGATCACGATCTCGGGCGACGAGCCTGTCGTGCTGAGCCTCGACCGCAGCGGGTACGGCGCGAGCCCGAAGGCTGCCCACACGGTGATCACTGCTGCCCCCAACTCGACCGGGCACCTCGTGTTACGGAGTACAGGCTCGGCGAACCTCGTCGAGAACATTGAGATCGTGGTCGAAGCGGGCGCCAACTTGACTGTCGTCTCGCTCCAGGACTGGGCCGATGACGCCCACCACCTTGCCAGCCACTTCGCCCAGGTCGGGCGAGACGCGTCGCTCACTCATATCGTCGTGACGTTGGCTGGGGGTGTGGTTCGGGTGAACCCCTCGGTGCACCTCTCTGGGGAGGGGTCAGAGGGCGCGCTCTACGGGCTCTACTTCGCCGACGCCGGCCAGCACCTTGAGCAGCGGGTGTACCTGCACCACGAGGGCGCGAACACTAAGGGGCGCGTGAACTACAAGGGGGCACTTCAGGGGCAGGGGGCTCGCACCGTGTGGGTGGGCGATGTGCTCATCGGTCGCGGGGCATCCGGAACCGATTCGTACGAACAGAACCGCAACCTCGTGCTCTCGCAGGGCACGCGGGCCGACTCAATTCCCAACCTCGAGATCGAGACCGGGGACATCGTGGGCGCCGGCCACGCGAGTGCGACGGGCCGCTTCGACGATGAGCAGCTGTTCTACCTGCAGGCCCGGGGCATCTCAGAAGCGGAGGCGCGTCGACTCGTTGTCACCGGCTTCCTCGCTGAGATCGTGCAGAAGATCGGTGACCCCGCCCTCGAACAGTACCTGCAGGAGCGAATCGAATCAGAATTGTCGGGAGCAGCATGACCGCCGAACGCATTGGAACAACAGCGGAGCTCGAGGTCAACAAGGCCCACCGTGTGGTGCTCTCGGGTGTGCCCATAGTCGTCGTCAAGGATGCCTCGGGGGCCGTTTACGCGATCGGCGACACCTGCACGCACGGCGACATTTCACTGGCGGAGGGGTTCGTCGAAGACGAAGCGATCGAGTGCTGGGCGCATGGCTCGCTATTCTCCCTGAAGACGGGCAAGCCCCTTACCCTGCCGGCCTACGAGCCCGTGCCCGTTTATGCCGTGACCGTCGACGCCGAGGGCGTCATCTCCATAGATCCGAATGAGAAAGTCGCAGTCTGAAACATGTCAGTTCTCGAAGTTAAGAATCTCCACGTGAGCGTGGAGACCGAGCAAGGCACCAAGCAGATCCTCAAGGGTGTCGACCTGACCGTGAAGCAGGGCGAGATTCACGCCATCATGGGGCCGAACGGGTCGGGCAAGTCGACCCTTGCCTATTCGATCGCCGGGCATCCCAAGTACCACGTCGAGAGCGGCTCGGTGCTGCTCGACGGTGTTGAGGTGCTGACGATGAGCGTCGACGAACGTGCGCGCGCGGGTATCTTCCTCGCGATGCAGTACCCCGTCGAGATCCCCGGAGTGCGCATGACCGACTTTCTCCGCACGGCGAAGACGGCAATCAGCGGTGACGCGCCGGCGATCCGACCGTGGATCAAGGAAGTCAACGAGGCGATGAAGTCGCTGCGTATGGACAAGAGCTTTGGTGAGCGCAATGTCAACGAGGGATTCTCGGGAGGCGAGAAGAAGCGGCACGAGATTCTCCAGCTCGAATTGCTCAAACCCAAGTTCGCCGTGCTCGATGAGACCGACTCCGGCCTCGACGTGGATGCGCTCAAGGTCGTGTCCGAGGGCGTCAACCGGGCGAAGCAGGCCAACAATCTCGGGGTGCTGCTCATCACTCATTACACGCGGATTCTGCGGTACATTCGGCCCGACTTCGTGCACGTGTTCGTCGACGGTCGTATCGCTGAGGAGGGCGGCCCGGAGCTCGCCGAGCGGCTCGAGAACGAGGGCTACGATCGCTTTATCGTTTCGCCCGAAGTAGCGTAGATCCATGGCCACAGCACTCGCGCCGGCGATCTTCGACCAGGTCGAGGAGGCGCTCAAAGATGTCGTCGATCCCGAACTCGGGGTCAACATCGTCGACCTCGGACTGATCTACGACCTCAGCTGGGACGACGAGAACAACGCGCTGATCATCAGCATGACGCTGACGAGCGCGGGATGCCCGCTGACCGACGTGCTCGAGGAGCAGACCGCGCAGTCGCTCGACGGAGTCGTTGACGCCTTCAGGATCAACTGGGTGTGGATGCCGCCGTGGGGTCCCGAAAAGATCACCGATGACGGCCGCGAGATGATGCGCGCGCTGGGCTTCTCAATCTGAAGCCAGCGGCGCCAAGCCCGACTTGCGGCCTACTGAGCCGAGTCGCCCTCGCGGCGCGCTGCGAGCTTGTCGGCACCCCACCACGCGAGCGGTAGGAGTGCTGCAGCGATGATCGCCTTGATGATGCCACCGATGATGAATGGCTCGAGGCCCCACTGGTAGGTCTCGAGGAGCGTTGCACCCGTGACGATCGCGAGCCACGGCAGGCCGAATGCAAACACCACGAGCGAGCCGCCGATGAAGGTCGCGAGTGCCTTGAGGAACTTACGGTCCCACGTGCGCTCGGAAAGCCACCCGACGAGTCCGGCCGCGAAGACGAATCCGACAATATAGCCGAAACTGGGGGCAGCAAGGGCGACGAATCCCGTGAGATGGCTGCCGTCGTCCTGAGGCGCGAAGACGGGGAGGCCGACGAGGCCGAGAACGAGGTATAGCGCGAGCGACGATGCCCCGCGCACGGTGCCCAGGGTTGCTCCGACCAACAGCACGGCAAGCGTCTGACCCGTGATCGGAACGGGCCAGAGTGGGATGCTGACCTGGGCGAGCAATGCAGTCAGCGCCGCGCCAGCCGCGACGAGGATCAGATCGGTCACGAGTGTACGACTGAAGACGCGGTCGGCCAGAACTGGCTGGCGGCCGGCGAGGGTGATGCTGCTCAATGGGGCTCCTCGTGTAAGGGGGTGCGGGGCAGTCTGCCACGGCGCACAAAGTAGACTATCTGGCTGACCCCCCTTGTTTGCGTTGTAGACCCAAGCCCAAGAAATCGGACCTTCGCTGTGCTTTCTGTGCACGCCCTTGAGTTGCGCGTGGGTGCGCGTTTGCTCATGGACGACGTCTCGTTCAAGGTCGATCGAGGCGACAAGATTGGGCTTGTGGGCCGCAATGGAGCGGGCAAGACGACCCTAACCAAGGTGCTGGCAGGCGAATTGGCGCCGACCGCCGGCAAGATCGACCGCGGCGGAGCGATCGGCTACCTGCCTCAGGATCCGCGCACGGGCGACCCCGAGGAACTTGCGCGAACGCGCATCCTCAACGCCCGGGGTCTTGGCGACCTCGTGTTGGGCATGACGCGAGCCACCACCGAGATGGGCAGCGACGAAGCCTCGGTGAGTGCGGCAGCCATGAAGCGGTACAGCAGCCTCACGGACCGGTTCGACGCGCTCGGCGGGTATGCTGCCGAAGCAGAGGCGGCGTCGATAGCGAGCAATCTCAGCTTGCCCGACCGCATCCTCGATCAGCCGCTGAAGACCCTGTCGGGCGGCCAACGACGACGCATCGAGCTGGCCCGCATCCTCTTCTCCGATGCCGAGGTGATGATCCTGGATGAGCCCACCAACCACCTCGACGCCGATTCCGTGGTGTGGCTGCGGGAGTTCCTCAAGAACTACGCGGGCGGCTTCATCGTGATCAGCCACGACGTGCAACTCGTAGGCGAGACCGTAAACAAGGTCTTCTACCTCGACGCGAACCGCCAGCAGATCGACATTTACAACATGGGTTGGAGGAACTACCTGCGCCAGCGCGAGGCCGACGAGGAACGCCGGAAGAAAGAACGCGTCACCGTCGAGAAGAAGGCCACCCAGCTGCAGCTGCAGGCGGCACGCTTTGGCGCCAAAGCCAGCAAGGCTGCGGCGGCTCACCAGATGGTCGCGCGAGCCGAGCGGATGCTGTCGGGCCTCGACGAGGTACGCACGGTCGACCGCGTGGCGAAGCTGCGCTTCCCCGATCCGGCCGCGTGCGGCCGCACCCCGCTGCAGGCTCACAACCTGTCGAAGAGCTACGGCTCGCTCGAGATCTTCACCGCGGTCGACCTGGCCATTGACCGCGGCTCGAAGGTGGTCGTGCTCGGACTGAACGGTGCTGGCAAGACGACGCTGTTGCGGATGCTTGCTGGAGTCGACGCGCCCGACACCGGCCAGATCGAGCCCGGGCACGGGCTGCGCATCGGCTACTACGCCCAGGAGCACGAGACTATCGACGTGAAGCGCTCAGTGCTCGAAAACATGGTGTCGTCGTCGCCGAACCTCACCGAGACCGAGGCGCGACGGGTGCTCGGCTCATTCCTCTTCACAGGGGATGACGCGGCCAAGCCCGCGGGAGTGCTCAGTGGAGGCGAGAAGACCCGCCTCGCTCTCGCCATGATCGTGGTGAGCGGAGCCAACGTGCTCCTGCTCGACGAACCGACCAACAACCTGGACCCTGCGAGCCGGGAAGAGATACTGGGCGCGCTCGCTAGCTACTCCGGTGCTGTTGTGCTCGTGAGCCACGACGAGGGTGCGGTCGCGGCGCTCAACCCCGAGCGGGTTCTGATCCTGCCCGACGGAGTCGAAGACCACTGGAACCCCGACTACGCGGACCTCATTAGTCTCGCCTGATCTTGACGGGCGCGATCCTCGCCGGCTCGATCACAGCTGGCTCGATTCCGGCTGGCTGATCACCGGTGCGCGTCGACCAGGTCGTCCTCGATCTCGGCATCAGTGCGGGGCTTAGCCGCCCTCTTGCGTTCACGCACTGCCGCGCGCTCGCGCTCGATCGGGTCGTCAGCGTTTCGAATCCGGTACTCCTGACGGATCGCCCATCCCAGCGCAATGAAGGCCATGATCCCGAACAGTACCCACTGAAACGCGTACGACAGGTGCGGACCCTCGTCGGGTGCGGGCTTCACCACGGCGGCGGGTCTGGTGGCAGGGGCAGGATCTTCCGAGTCGAGTAGGCCGTAGGCGCCGGTGTAGGTGGAATCACCAACAAGTGCTGCGATCGTCGGAAGGTGGATCGTCGCGACCTGACCTGGCGGAGCCGAGCGCCCAGCAAGAGTCGGCTCACCGGCCTTGAGCCGGGCGACGACGGTCACCTCGCCAGACGGAGGAGCCGGAACGTCCTCCGGCGCATCCTGTTGGCTACCGGGAGGCACCCACCCTCGGTCGACGATGAAAATTGTTCCGTCCTCGAGCTGGAAGGGCACGAGAACCTCAAACCCCGGGTTGCCGTTAAGCGGACGACCGCGCGCGAGAAGCTGGTCGTCGGTCAAATATTGCCCGGTGAGGGTCACCGGACTCCACGTGAGTTCTTCGTCGAAGCCGGTCCGTTCGGTCAGCAGCTCGGCGAGCGGTCGCGGGTCGGCGTCCCAATTCATGTCTACCCGGACGATGTCGGCGCGAGCCTCATCACGGCGCGCGATCTGCCACAGCGAGAGCAGCGTGCAGGCGATTGCGAAGGCGACGACGAGAGCGAGGTATCCCAACCAGCGGCGAGACAGCGCGAAGCGCCAGCCCTTCATGCGCTCGCCTTCGGAGGGCGCTCGATCTCGCTCAGGGTCGACAGTGGCGCCGCGGCATCCGTGACAGCGACCGGGAAGTCACGAGTCATCAGATAGTCCCTCAGAAAATCCACATGATCATCGCAGGCCAACCACACCTTGACACGTTCAGGACCGTGGATGCGCGGATTGCGCCAGTTGACGGCCCAGTGCGCGGCCGCGGTGCAGCCCGCTCGAGAACAGCTATCGGTCACTCGCCGACTCCAGGCCCGTTCTTCGTCACGGGCACGAGAGCACCGGGTCGAAGCACGGAGCGCGCCTCGTCGCGCGAACCCACGTTGGCGAGAACGACGGCGACGTACGGAAGGAGAACCGCGCCCGCGACGGGTAGGAGGAGCCACCAGCCCCGCACAAAGAGGCAGAGAATGATGCAGACCACTCTGATCGTCATCGCGACCAGGTAGCGGATCATTCGACGGCGGCGGTCGTCGTCGGGCGACTCGGCGAGGGTGGTGATGGACTGGGGCTGCTTCATGAATCACCTGGCTGTAGGGGGTGGATTCGGCTCCACACCCTCAAGCCTACGTCGCCTGAGGCTGACTATAGGCTGGTGCCCATGACAACCCCTAGGACCGTGCTCATCACCGGTGGCAACCGCGGAATCGGTCGTGCGATAGCCGAGGAGTTCGTCGCACTTGGCCACCGCGTTGCCTCGACCGCACGGTCAGGCGAGGGGCCAGCGGGCAGTCTGACGGTCATCGCCGACGTCACCGACGCGGCCAGCATCGATCGCGCCTTCTCCGAGGTGGAGGCCGCCCTCGGACCCGTCGAGGTCGTCGTCGCGAACGCGGGGATCACACGTGACACGTTGTTGCTGAGAATGTCTGACGAGGACTTCACCGACGTCATCGACACCAATCTCAGCGGAGCATTCCGGGTGGTCAAACGCGCCTCCAAGGGGATGCTCAAGGCTAGGTTCGGCCGCGTCATCCTCGTCTCGAGTGTGGTTGGACTGCTCGGCTCGGCGGGCCAGATCAACTACTCGGCCTCGAAGAGCGGACTCATCGGGATCGCCCGTTCATTGACGCGCGAAGTCGGGAGCCGCGGAATCACCGCGAATGTGGTCGCCCCCGGGTTCATCGAGACCGACATGACTGCCGAACTTGCGCCGGAGCAGCAGGAAGCGTACCTCAAGCAGATCCCCGCGGGTCGATTCGCGAGCCCCCGCGAGGTCGCGAAGGTGATCGCGTGGCTTGCGAGCGACGACGCGGGATACATCTCAGGCGCGGTCATCCCGGTCGATGGTGGCCTCGGGATGGGGCACTAACCGCGCAATCCCAGCAGAGGGAGCACCTGCGCGAGGTCACGCACGTCCATCAACACCCCTGCGAGATCTCGAACCGGTGCTTTTGCGTCGAATCCGACGGCGAGACCCGCAATCTCCATCATCGGAATGTCGTTGGCACCGTCACCCACCGCAACCGTATTCTTCAAGGGAACATCGCAGTCTGCTGCCCACTCTCGCAGTGTCGATGCCTTCGCCTGGGCATCGATGATGGGGCCGGTAAGCCCCCCGGTGAGGACGCCTTCAACAACCTCAAGGCGATTGGCCCGCCAGTAGTCCAGGTCCAACTCTGCGGCAAGGGTGTCGATCACCTCGTGGAAACCGCCTGACACAACCGCGACCCGGCCGCCGGCATCCTTCACAGCACCGATCAATTCCATCGCACCTGGCGTGACCTCGACCGTTCGATACACTCGGTCGAACACCGACGCCGGTAGGCCGGCCAGGGTAGCCACGCGGCCGCGCAGACTCTCCTCGAAGTCGATTTCGCCATTCATCGCCCGAAGGGTGATCGTCTCTACGTCGGCCAGCGAGCCTGCTTCGTCCGCAAGCAACTCGATCACCTCGTTCTCGATGAGGGTCGAGTCAACGTCGAGCACCACGAGGAAGCGGGCCACAACGGTCCTTCCATCAGAGTACTAAGCGGTGACGTGCACGCCCTTGCCGACAACAGTGATGCCGGTCTCTGTCACGGTACATCCGCGTGCACGATCGGCGTCATGATCGACGCCCACCGTCGCTCCGGCCTCGACCACGACATCCTTGTCAAGAATAGCCTTGCGCACGACCGCGTTCGGCATGATGCGTGCCCGTTCGAAGACGACCGAGTCGACCACCATCGCTCCGGATTCGACACTCGCCCACGGCCCTAGAACGCTTCGTTCGATGTGCGCTCCGGAGAGCAGCGAACCCAGAGAGACGATCGAGTCGATCATCGTGCCGAGGTATCCGCGGGAGTCGCGCACAAACTTCGCCGGTGGCGAGTTGAGCTGCTGGCTGAAGATCGGCCAGTCGCGGTTGTACAGGTTGAAGATCGGCAGGGCCGAGATGAGATCCTGGTGGGCGTCGTAGAAGGACTCGATCGTACCGACATCCCGCCAGTAGAACCGGTCGCGATCGGTTGAACCCGGCACTTGGTTGCGGTTGAGGTCATATGCCCCCGCGAGACCGCGGGATACGAAGTCCGGCACGATATCGCCACCCATGTCGTGGTTGGAGTCGCTGCGTTCCCCGTCGCGGATCACGGCGTCGATGAGCACCTCGGCGTCGAAGACATAGTTGCCCATCGAAGCGAGCACCTCGCCGGGGGAATCGGAGAGTCCGACGGGCTTTTGCGGCTTCTCGTGGAAGGCGGCGATTCTCGTCGGGTCGTTTGCCTCGACCTCGATCACGCCGAACTGGTCGGCGAGGGCGATCGGCTGACGGATCGCAGCGACAGTGAGGCCGAGGCCCGACTCGATGTGCGCGTCCACCATCTGACTGAAGTCCATGCGGTACACGTGGTCGGCGCCCACGACGACGACGATGTCGGGCTTCTCATCACGTACCAAGTTAAGGCTCTGAAGGATCGCGTCAGCGGAACCGCTGAACCAGCGCTTGCCGAGGCGCTGCTGTGCGGGCACCGAGGCAACGTAGGCGTCGAGGAGCCCTGATAGCCGCCATGTCTGCGAGACATGGCGGTCGAGGCTGTGCGACTTGTATTGAGTGAGCACAACGATCTTGGTGAGCCCGGAGTTGATCAGGTTGCTTAGGGCAAAGTCGATGAGGCGATAGCCTCCACCGAACGGCACCGCGGGCTTCGCTCGATCCGCGGTCAGGGGCATGAGGCGCTTGCCCTCGCCACCGGCGAGCACGATTCCGAAGACCTTTGGTGGTGCCATAAGGCAACAGTAGGCGACTCGGGGTGCCGGAGCGAGAGCGGTCGAGGCCGTGCCCGACCATGGCCGTGCAGTAACGTCATGGCATGCGCGTTGACCTGATCAGTCGGGAATATCCACCGGAGGTTTACGGGGGTGCGGGGGTTCATGTCGCCGAGTTGGTTCGCGCGCTCCGCGATCGTCTCGACGTCGTGGTGCGCTGTTTCGGGTTGCCCCGCGACGAGCCAGAGGTGTACTCCTACCTCGTTCCGCCGCAGCTTACTGGCGCGAATCCCTCCCTCGCGACGCTCGGCGTCGACCTGCAGATTGCCCAGGACGTGGCCGGTGCCGACCTCGTACACTCTCACACCTGGTACGCAAACGCCGCCGGACACCTTGCCGGCCTGCTGCACGGCATCCCGCATGTCGTGACGGCTCACAGTCTCGAGCCGCTGCGGCCGTGGAAGGCTGAGCAACTGGGTGGCGGTTACCGGGTATCCAGCTGGATCGAGAAGACTGCTTTCGAGGGGGCGGACGCCATCATTGCGGTGAGCGAAGGGATGCGCCGCGACATCCTTCGCTCCTACCCGAGCCTCGACGAATCGAAGGTGACCGTCGTACACAACGGCATCGACCTCGGTCGGTGGAAGCCAGTCGACGACCCAGAACTCGTTCGCGGACTCGGTATCGACCCTGACCGTCCGTCGGTGGTGTTCGTCGGCCGGATCACCCGCCAGAAGGGTTTGCCCTACCTCCTGCGAGCCGCAGCCCTGCTTCCACCCGAGGTGCAGCTCGTGCTGTGTGCTGGCGCTCCCGACACACCGGAGATTCTGGCCGAGGTGCAGGCCGGAGTTGCGGCCCTCCAGGCCGAGAGGTCCGGCGTCGTGTGGCTCGACACTCTGCTGAGTCAACAAGAGCTCTCAGCAGTGCTCACTCAGGCGACGACGTTCGTGTGCCCCTCCGTCTACGAGCCATTGGGAATTGTGAACCTTGAAGCCATGGCCTGCTCCGTACCGGTTGTCGGTACGGCGACTGGCGGCATCCCTGAGGTCGTCGACGACGGCGTCACCGGCAGACTCGTACCGATCGACCAGCTTCAGGACGGCACCGGAACTCCGGTCGACCCCGATCGTTTCATAGCCGATCTCGCTGCGACCCTGATCGAGGTGGTGTCGGACCCCGCTGCGGCCAAGCGAATGGGCGAGGCCGGGCGTGTACGCGCCGAGAAGGACTTCAGCTGGACCACGATCGCCGACCGCACGACCGAGATCTACCGCCGACTGATTTAGGCTGGTCACATCATGGCCAGGGTTCTGCAGTTCTCCGATGTCTCAGTGGTCCGTGAGGGCAACGCCATTCTCGATCGAGTGTCGTGGTCGGTCGACGCCTCGGAGCGCTGGGTAATCCTCGGTCCCAACGGCGCGGGCAAGACGACACTTCTGCAGCTCGCGGCCGCTCAGATGCACCCCTCGAGCGGACGGGTGCAGGTGCTGGATGACACCCTTGGCAAGACCGACGTCTTTGACCTACGACCCCGTATCGGTTTCGCCTCGACAGCCCTAGCCCGCCGAGTGCCGCGCGATGAATTGGTGCTGAATGTTGTGCTGACCGCTGCCTACTCGGTCACGGGACGCTGGAACGAGAGCTACGACGAGATCGACGAGCGCCGCGCCCAACGGGTGCTCGCAGAGTGGAAGCTCGGAGCCCTCGAGGGCCGACGGTTCGGCGACCTCAGCGACGGCGAGCAGAAGCGCGTGCAGATCGCCCGATCGGTCATGACCGACCCCGAACTGCTGCTCCTCGATGAGCCCGCCGCGAGTCTCGATCTCGGCGCACGGGAAGAACTGCTTAAGCTACTGAGCGGCTATGCGAGCGCCCCAACCGCGCCCGCCATTGTCATGGTCACGCATCATGTGGAGGAGATACCGCTCGGCTTCACTCACGCCCTGCTGCTGGCGGATGGTGCTGTGACCGCGTCGGGCTTGATCGACTCGGTCATTACTGCCGAGAATCTCAGGGCCACCTTCGGGCTCTCGCTCAGCGTCACCAATGACCACGGCCGTTTCACCGCACGCGCCACGTGACCCGAAAGTCGCCGGTCTGATAAGATCGACAGTCGGCCAGGCCCGTTAACAACTGGGCGCCGCAGATTTCACATTCGACGTCAATCCCAAGGACTCACCATGAAGACCGACATCCACCCCGTATACGCGCCGATCGTGTTCCGCGATCTGGCCTCCGGTGCGACTTTCCTCACCAAGTCGACCGTCACCAGTGACAAGACGATCGAGTGGGAGGACGGCAACACCTACCCCGTGATCGACGTTGAGATCTCCTCCGAGTCGCACCCGTTCTACACCGGCAAGCAGCGCATCATGGACTCCGCGGGCCGCGTCGAGAAGTTCAACTCGCGCTACGCCGCGTTCGGCGCCAAGAAGGATGCTGGGAAGTAGCGAGCGCGCCTAGAACAGCGAAGAGCGCCGCTGGGCCCACAGAGGAAGGATCGTGTCGCGCGTGAGCGCCGCGAGTTCCAGCCCATGCGAGTCGGGGTCGTCGACCCACACCAACTCCGCCAGGTCGTTCGCCTCGTCGACTTCAGCCGGGGTTAGGGGCCCGGCGGTCACAGGCTCGGCGGTTGCCAGCGCGAAGACCTCCGCGCGGGTGACCGTGTCGGGCTCGTCGGCCGCCACCAGGCGGAAACTGCCGAGGTACTCGGTCAGCCCAAGATCCAGCTCCAGGCCGATTGCCCGCCGCAGTTCACGAGACAGGGCATCCAACGCGCTCTCGCCGGACTCGATCGCGCCTCCCGGGTGGGTGAACGCCGAACTGTCTGTCCTGCGTACCAGGAGCACCCTGCCTTCCGCATCCGTGATGATGCCGGCGGCGACTCGCAGCACGGTGGGCTTTCGTTTCGGCGACGGAGGAGGTGCCGACGCGTAGGCCGATTGCGCCGAGGCCTCGGTTACCCGCTCTCCGAACGGCGCGGCAACCGCCTCCGCGGGCACCGCCGATAGCGCCTCGAGTGACAGCGTGCCCGTTCCGTAGAGGTCGACGACCGGCACAGTGAGGCTCGGCCGCGGCGCCGGAGCGGGGATGGGTTGAGTGTCGAGCATTGAGCGCGGGTGCTCCGCAGGTCGAACCGGCCACGACGAGTCCGCCAGATACGCCTCGTCGCCCTTGACCGTACGGATGTAATTCTGGAAACTCGCGGCCTGCTCGGCGTACCACGCCTCCTGCCTGCCATGCAGCTGGGACGCGGCCACCCCCAGTTCCTCGGGGTAGGCAGCGAGGAGAGCCTGGGCGACCCGGCCCGCCGCAATCGCGTCAGCGCCGGCGTCGTGCGCGTCGTCGAGGGACACGCCATAGCGCTCCGCAGTCACCTCGAGGGTGCGCTTGCCCTTTCGGTAGCGGTCCACGGCCTTGTCGAGCACGAGCGGGTCGATGACGGGAGCCGTGCTGTCGAGGGGACGCAGCTGGTGGCGGCGGCACTCGCGGTCGAGCAGGGTGAGGTCGTAGGGCGCGTTGTAGATGACCACGGGCATCCCGAGCGAGAACAGCACGCGCAGTGTCTGGGCGACTTCGGCGACCACCTGTACGGCAGGCCGTCCCTCGGCCCGAGCACGATCGGTCGTGATGCCGTGTACTGCCGCCGCGCCCGGCGGGATTTCGATACCCGGGTCAGCGAGCCAATCCCACCGGTCGATGACCGTGCCAGTCTCATCGATGACCGCGATGCACGCGGACACGATGCGAGATGTGTCGACGTCGATGCCCGTCGTTTCGAGGTCGAACACCCCGAGCCGGCCCCAGTTGGTCATGAGATCAGGGTACGGCGCACCGCTGACTTCACCGTAGCGACTCACGCTCGCGGAGCGTCACCGAGGTGAAGCCAGAAGAAGCCCTGGGTGCCCAAGGTGAGCGACAGCGTGCCATCCGCACCGACCGAAGGGAACTCGGCGCCGCCGAACAGATCGAACGTTGTGGCCCCCTCCCGACCGGCGAGGTTGAGCCGCACGGACACCGGACTGTGCGCAAAACTGAAGACGCAGAGCACCGTTTCGGCCGAGTCACCGAATTGGGTGGATGATCCGGGATATTCCCGCACAAACGCCAGCACCGACTCGTGATTGGTCTGCAGAACGCGAAGAGTGCCCAAGCCAAATGTGGGATGCCCCTTACGAACATGGATGACGTTGCGCACCCAGTTGAGCAGCGAGCGCGATTGGGCGAGCTGGGCCTCGACGTTGATGGACGTGTAGTTGTAGGCCAGGGACTGCACGATGGGCAGGTACAGCTTGCCCGGGTCCGCGGCCGAGAAACCGGCGTTGCGGTCAGGGGTCCACTGCATGGGCGTGCGGCTCGCGTCGCGGTCAGGCAGCCAGATGTTGTCGCCCATACCGATTTCGTCCCCGTAGTACAGGAACGGGCTGCCTTGAAGCGAGAACAGTAACGCGTGGGCAAGCTCTAGTTCGGCCCGCGAGTTGTCGAGCAGGGGGGCGAGGCGACGTCGGATGCCCACGTTCGACCGCATCCGAGGGTCATAGGCGTACCAGCCGTACATGGCTTGGCGGTACTCCTCGCTGACCATCTCGAGAGTGAGTTCGTCGTGGTTGCGCAGGAACACCCCCCAGGCCGCGCCCGAGGGCATCTCGTGTGTCTCGCCGAGCACGCGCACGAGTTCGGAGGCATTCTGCGAGCGAAGCGAGTAGAAGATGCGCGGCATCACGGGAAAGTCGAAGGCCATGTGGCACTCGGGCTCCTGCTCCGTGCCGAAGAAGGTCTTGACCTCGGCGGGCCATTGGTTTGCCTCCGCGATCAGGACTCGCCCGGGAAAGTCGCGGTCGACCATCGCACGAATCTCCTTGAGGAATGCATGGGTCTTGGGCTCACCCTCACCGTTTCCCTCCTCCGACTCGAACAGGTAGGGGATCGCGTCGAGGCGAATGCCGTCGACCCCGAGGTCCATCCAGTGCCGCACCACGCCCAGCGTCGCCTCCCGCACGGCGGGATTCTCGAAGTTCAGATCTGGCTGGTGGGAGAAGAACCGGTGGAAGTAGTACTGGCGGCGCACCGGATCGAACGCCCAGTTCGAATCCTCCGTGTCGACGAAGATGATGCGGATGTTCGGGTACTTCTCGTCGGTGTCGCTCCACACATAGAAGTCGGCGTACGGGCCATCGGGATCCTGCCGCGAGTGCTGGAACCACTCGTGCTGATCCGACGTGTGGTTGAGCGGGTAGTCGATTACGATACGCATGTTGCGCTCGTGGGCCTTGGTGACAAGTTCCTTGAACTCGTCGAGCGTGCCGAACTCAGGCAGCACAGTCGAGAAGTCGGAAACGTCGTACCCGCCGTCACGCAGCGGAGATTTGTAGAACGGTGGAATCCAGAGCGCGTCGATCCCCAGCCACTGCAGGTAATCCAGCTTGGAGATGAGCCCCGCGAAGTCTCCCGACCCGTCGGAATTGCTGTCGTAGAACGAGCGCACCATCACTTCGTAAAACACCGCGCGCTTGTACCACTGGGTATCCAAAGCGAGTCCGGGCAGCTGAATTGGGGCAGTGAACGTCACAGGGCTCCTCGGGTCGACAACTCGTACGAGTCTAGGACGGGTCGTGCCAAGCGCTTGCATGGCCCGTGCCCTCCTAGAATTGCCTGTTGTGATCGCACCCTCGCCGTACGCCGCGCTGCTGGCGGAACTGCCGCTGCGCGACGGCGCGGTCGAGGTGCTCGGCAGCACGACCCGCTACTGGGACTACGGCCCCGCGGATGCCCGTACCACCGTTGTCGTCGTGCACGGCTATCGCGGCGAACACCACGGACTCGAGCCCGTGGTCGCCCACCTGCGGGAGCTTCGGATCATCAGCCCCGACCTTCCCGGTTTCGGCGAGTCCGACGCGCTCATCGGACGTCCACACGACATCGCGGGCTACTCGGCGTGGTTGAGCGCTTTCGTGGCCGCACTCGCGCCCGACGGCGAGGCCGTGATCCTGGGTCATTCCTTTGGCTCGATCGTGGTGGCTTCGGCGGTGGCATCCGGTCTCGAAACTCCGAGCGTGATTCTGATCAACCCGATCGCGGCCCCGGCCCTGGAGGGTCCCAACGGCTTCATGAGCCGCGTAACCCTGCTGTACTACCGGCTGGGCCGGGCGCTACCATCCCGGGTCGGCGCGGCTCTCCTCGGCAACTGGCTCATCGTGCGGTTCATGAGCGTGTTCCTCGCGCAGAGCAAAGATCCGCAACTGCGTCGCTGGATTCACGGCCAGCACCATGAGTACTTCAGCCGGTATGCCACGCGTGACAGCGTGGTCGAGGGTTTCGAGGCATCCATCGGCTCCGACGTCAGCATGTTCGCGGCACGGATCGCGCAGCCCACGCTCTTGATCGGTGCCGACAACGACCCGATCACGACTGTCGCTGCCCAGCGACGCCTGCAGAGCCTGTTCCCGGATGCCCGGCTCACGATCCTGAGCGGGGTTGGACACCTCGTGCACTACGAAAAGCCCGCCGAAGCAGCCCGCATTATCGTGGACTTTCTCGGCTCTGGACGGGTTGCGCCGTGAGCGACGCGCAACCGATGAAGATCATTTTCGACTGCCGCTACACGCGGCTGGGCCGCCACGACGGTATCAGCCGCTACGGCGCGCGCCTCGTGGAGGAACTGTCGAAGCTGCACCCCGTGACAATGCTGATCAGCGATGAGCGTCAGCTCGAAATGCTGCCCGACCTGCCGTGGATTCTTGGCACTGACGCCACCTCCGCTCGCGAGCCGTGGATCTCGCGGCTCGTGAATCCGCATCGGCCCGACGTGGTCTTCACGCCCATGCAGACCATGGGTCCGGGCGGCCGCACGTACGCTCTGGTCACGACGGTGCACGACCTCATCTATTACACCCACCGCACACCCCCGCGGGATCTGAATCAGGCCCTCCGGCTGCTCTGGCGGGTATACCACCTGTGGTGGGGATTCCAGCGAGCGGTGCTCAACCGCGCGGACGCGCATCTGGTCGACTCCGAGACCACGCGAGAGCTGATGGTGTCGCATCGCATGACGCGCAATCCGATGCACGTCGTGCTGCTGGGCACCGAGCATCCGGCTGTGGCGCCACACCGTGAGCGCCCGCGGGAGCGCACGCTCGTTTACATGGGCTCCTTCATGCCGTACAAGAACGTCGATCTCCTGGTGCGCTCGATGGAGCACTTGCCCGGATATCGGCTCCAGCTCATGAGCCGCGTGGCCCCCGAGGAACGCGCCAGACTCGAGGCCCTCGCACCCGCGGGCTCACTGGAGTTCTTCAACGGTGCCAGCGACGAGCAGTACGAGTCAGCATTGACGGATGCCACAGCGCTTGTGACGGCATCGCGTGACGAGGGGTTCGGTCTGCCCGTCGTCGAGGCGATGGCGCTCGGCACCCCGGTGCTCATCAGCGACATCCCGATCTTCCGCGAGATCGGGGGAGAGGCAGCGGTCTTCTTCGATCCCGACAGCGTCGCGTCGGTAGTCGCTGGGGTGCGGCAACTGGAGGACCCGGACGAATGGGCGCGTCGCTCTGCGGCGTCAGTCGCGTGGTCAGCGCGATTCAACTGGCCGGATGCCGCGGCGAAGCTTGTGACCGTCCTCACCGAGACCGTGCAGCGAAGACGGGCGCGCTCTAGCTCACGCGGGCGATAGTCGCCGCAGCGACCCCCGCCAGCCGGCTCGGTTCGATCCCGAACACCGAGTTCTGGCTCGCGGCCGCGGCCCACACCTCGGGTAGCGCGAGCAGCGTCTCGTCCATCACCGTCCGGATACCCCGAGTTCTGCGACTCGAACGGCGAATCGCTCGGCACGCTCATCCGTCATCGCACGCCACTGCCCGCGGTGTCTCGCCGCTCGACCGCGTTCTGATCCTCGAGGTTCTCAGTCGCACACTCGAGCGACTCGACCTCGATCGGATCGTCGAAGGCGATGAGGGAGAAGGTGCCGTCCTCGTGCCGCAGGCTGTGAATGGAGCCGTTCGTGATCATGCCGTGAGTGCCCTGCGGGTCGATAACAGCGAGGACGGAGCGAATTACTCCGCCGTGACCGACGACCACTATTGCCTGATCAGGGTGCCGCTCAGCAAGTTCGATCAGCGCCGGAATCACACGCTCGGCGACCTCCTCGCGAGACTCGCGACCGGGGACGGGCGTGTCACCCGGAAATCGCTCCTTCAGCTCAGGGTCGGCCAGACCCTCGGCCTCGCCATAGTTGCGCTCGACCAGAGCGTCGATCGGTTCCGGGGCGGCAAGCCCGAGCTCGGCAGCAATGATGGTCGCCGTTTCGAAAGCCCGAGATAGCGGGCTTGAGTAGATCGCGTCCCAGGCTCGCCTGGATAGCAGTCGGCCGGTAGCTGCCGCTTGAGCGCGCCCAGTGTCGTTGAGCGGGATGTCTGTGCTGCCTTGGATACGTCGAGCCCGGTTCCAGTCGGTCTCGCCGTGGCGAACGAGGTAGAGCAGCACAGAGGGTTCCTTTCAAGGAACCCGATGGCCTTGTCAGCGAAGGCGCTCAGACAGGGCCGCGAGAGTCTCCGAGGTTCCTGCATCGATCTTAACCGCTGCGCGAGCATCGCCCTTGGTCGGGCCGCGATTGACGATGACCACCGGGATGCGTCGACGGTGCGCTTGTTCGAGCAACCTGATGCCGGAATTCACCACGAGGGATGATCCGGCAACGAGCAGCCCATCGGCTCGGTGCATCAGAGCGCTTGCCTCGTCGAACTTCTCTCTCGGCACGAACTCGCCGAAGAACACGACGTCGGGTTTGAGGATGCCGCCGCAGACGCTGCAGTCCGGGGTGACGAACGCGGCGACATCCGCGATCTGCACATCTCCGTCGGGACCGAGCTCGATCGCCTCGGGCATCTCGAGCCACGGGTTGGCCGCGGCCAGCCGCTCCGCGACCGCGTCGCGCGCATAGAACTGCCCGCAGGTCAGGCAGCGAACCCGATCGAGGGCACCATGAAGGTCTACCACCCGCTGGGAGCCCGCCTGAAGGTGCAACCCGTCGACGTTCTGGGTGATCACCCCGCCCGCGATGCCCGAGCGCTCCAACTCGGCGATAGCACGGTGTCCTCGATTGGGCGCGGCTGCGACGAAGGTCCTCCAGCCCAGATGGCTGCCGGCCCAGTACCGCTTGCGATACTCCGCGCTACTCAGGAATTGCTGGAACGTCATGGGGGTGCGCACGGGTGCACCCTCTCCGCGATAGTCGGGGATGCCCGAGTCAGTGCTCACGCCGGCTCCGGTGAGCACGGCCAACCTTCTACCGCGAAGTACCTCAACCGCGGTCGCCATTGCGGCCTCGAGGGCGACATCGAGCTCAGGCTCGGTCACGGCGGCGGCGAAGGACTGCACGGATGACATCGCCGACCACCTCCTTCGCTCACCCCCACACTAGACAACGCAGTTTTCGGTTATGTTTCCGATTGCTGGCAGACTCTGGCGTGTGCACGTGACGCGGATCACCGACCTCAACGATGCGCAACTGGCCAATCAGGGGCTAAGCGACTACCTCAACCTCACCGATGTAGCCCTGCGGAGGGTCACCGAACCGGCGGGCGGCCTCTATATCGCGGAGTCGTCCAAGGTCATCGCCCGCGCGGTCGCGGCGGGCCACGTTCCGCGATCTGCACTGATGCTCGAGCAATGGTTGCCCGACCTCGAGCCGCTGCTGCACCGGTTCGACATCCCGGTGTTCATCGGCGAGGGGGAGCTTCTGGAAAAGCTCACCGGGTTCAGCCTTCACCGTGGCGCTCTCGCCTCCATGCACCGACCGCTCCTGCCTACCGTGGCCGAGCTGCTGCGGGATGCCCGTCGTGTGGTCGTGCTTGAGGATATCGTCGACCACACCAATGTTGGGGCGATCTTTCGGTCTGTTGCGGGGCTCGGAGCCGACGCGGTTCTGGTCACTCCGCGCTGCGCTGACCCGCTTTACCGTCGCAGCGTGAGGGTGAGCATGGGAACAGTGCTGCAGGTACCCTGGACTCGTTTACCCGACTGGCCCGAGGGTGCAGCGCAACTGCGCGCGGCCGGCTTCCACATCGCCGCGCTCGCCCTATCCGACGCCGCCGTCGACCTCGACGCCTTCGCCGCCAGCGCGCCCGACCGGGTCGCTTTGATTCTCGGCGCGGAGGGTGACGGGCTGAGTCCCGAAGCGCTCACCCTCGCCGACACGGTGGTCACCATTCCGATGCGGCACGGCGTCGACTCGCTCAACGTCGCCGCAGCAAGCGCGGTGGCCCTCTACACGCTCAGGATCCGCTGACGAGGCTAACCGTGCGCCCTCGATTACGATTGACGGATGCCGCTAACCCGACGCCAGATCTACCGGCGTCGCCGAACAGTCGTCTTCGGTGGTGCGGTGCTCGTTCTGGGGACCGCGTTCTACCTGCCCCTCACTCTGCTTGCGCCACTTCCCGACGCCGTGCCGGTCGAACTCACGGTCGTCGCACCCGCCGTTCAGGCCCCGGTCGTCGATTTTCCGCCCTACGGAGCATCAGGTCTCGGAGCGATCGGATACCCCGGCGTTCTCGCGCAGGGCGGTTCCACCGATCCCTTGCCGATCGCTTCCATCTCCAAGGTCGTAACCGCTCTGGTTGTGCTCGACGTCATGCCCCTCGCGCCCGGGGAGGCCGGGCCCGACCTGACGTTCACCGAAATCGACGAGGGGTTCTACGCGGAGCAGGTCGCGCAGAACGGGGTCGTGGCATCCGTGGCTGCGGGGCAGGTGATGTCGGAGCGCAACGTGCTGAGCCTCATGCTCATGGCCTCGGCCAACAACTATGCACAATCGCTCGCCGCGTGGGCCTTCGGCTCCGAGGCGGCCTATGTCGACGCCGCGGCGGCCTGGCTAGCCCGCGAGGGTCTCACCGCAACCACGATCGCCGACGCAACAGGGATCAATCCCGTGAACTCAAGCACCGTCGTCGACCTCGTCGCGCTGGCCAAACTCGCGGTAGCGCATCCCGTGGTGTCAGAGATCGTGGGCACCGCGACCCTGGATATCCCCGGCATCGGCGTGGTCGACAATCGCAACGGGCTTCTCGGGATCGATGGTGTCGACGGAATCAAGACCGGCACGCTCGACGAGGCGGGCTCGTGCCTGCTGTTCTCTGCCGATCGCACCATCGGATCGGAGACCGTCACGCTCGTCGGTGTTGTGCTCGGCGGGCCTGATCATGACACGATAAACGCCGCAATTCGAGGCCTCCTCGCCCAGGCCGACGCGGGCTTTCGGGAGATAACGCTGACGACCGCGGGTGACGTGTTCGCTGAGTACAATACGCCCTGGGGGGATGCCGCGGCAGCGGTGGCAGAGCAGACCACAACCGCGATCGTCTGGTCGAACACTCCCGTCTCGATCAACGTCGACGTGGACCCGATCACCCTCGCCCCGGCGGGCACCGCCGTCGGCACTGCGGTCTTCGTGTTCGGCGACCGGGAGGTCACCGTGCCCCTGGATCTGGACACCACGATCGACGATCCGGGCCCGTGGTGGCGCCTCACCAACCCCGTTGAACTGTTGTGAATCCCACTGGCGGCGCGTCCCGGCTATTCACAGTCTTGACCAGTAGGCTCAACGCATCTGAGCACTCCGCTCGCACACCCGTGGCTGGGAAGTCATTAGACCCTCTGAGGCCACGTGACTTCTGCAGTATCCGTTGAACCCGTTCGCATCGTAACAACTGGCCCCCGTGGCGTACCGAACCCGCTGAGCGACTACTCAGGCCTCATGCACACGATCCGTCGAGAGGGACTGCTGCGACGCCGCCGCACCTTCTATTTCGTGACCTTTGCCGTGATCACTGTGGCGATGGTAGCCGCGTGGTTCGGGTTCGCGATGCTCCAAGACACCTGGTACACCCTGCTCATCGCCGGCGCGATGGGCATCCTCTTCACGCAGTACGCGTTCATCACGCACGAACTCGCACACCGTCAGGTATTCGAGTCGGGCAAGGTCAACGAGCTTTCCGGCCGCATCATGGCCGATCTGGTCGTCGGGATCAGCTACTCCTGGTGGATGAACAAGCACTCGCGCCACCACGCCAACCCGAACACCGTGGACAAAGATCCGGACATCGAGACGGACTTCATCATCTTCCAGAAGGACCACGCCGTTGGCCTGAAGGGATTCGCGGGCTTCTTTGCCCGTCGCCAGGGCTGGCTGTTCTTCCCCGTGCTTCTTGCCGAGGGATTGAACCTTCACCTTCACGCCTTCAGGACAGTGCTGTCGCCCGGGAAGGTCGACAAGCGTGCGCTTGAGATTGTGCTTCTTACTATCCGCAACGTGGGCTTCCTGGCCGTCGTGTTCAGCTTCCTGCCCCTCGGGATGGCCTTCGCGTTCGTAGGCGTTCAGCTCGCGATCTTCGGCCTCTACATGGGCGCGTCATTCGCACCAAACCACAAGGGCATGCCGATCCTGCCGCGCGACTCAAAGGTCGACTTCCTCCGCCGGCAGGTGCTGACGAGCCGCAACATCCGCAGCGGGCATTTCATGAACCACTTCATGGGTGGGCTCAACTACCAGATCGAGCACCACCTCTTCCCGAACATGCCCCGGCCGAGCCTGAGACGGGCCGGGCAGCTCGTACGGCAATACTGCGAGAGTCGTGGCATCCGCTACACCGAGGTGGGACTGTTCACGTCGTACGGCATCGTGATCCGGCACCTCAACGAGGTCGGTCTCGGCGCGGACGGCGATCCGTTCGACTGCCCTGCGGCCGGGCGCACCGGATACGCCGGCTTGGCCTAGCGCGGACCCCCTAGTACTGGGGTCGCTTCGCGTGCAGGTGATCTCCTGACGACTGATGGCGCACGCGACGCAATACCCAGGGCATGAAAAAATCCCGAGCCCAAATTGCGTCGTCGGCGCGTGCCTGACGCCAGGACTGCGGGGTACGGTGCTCGGGCTCTAGGTGCGCGAGGGAGTTGTCGACATTCAACGCATCGAGAACCATGCGCGCGATCGTGTGGTGGCCGAGCGGCGAGAAATGCAGCCGATCGGGCGCCCACATCTGAGGGTGGGAGAGCTCCCGCAAAGCCCACAGGTCGGCGACGATGCAATCGTTCCGCACCGCGACTGCGCGCAGATTTTCGTTGTAGATCGCCACTTTGCCACGCATCCGGCGCAAGACCGGAGTCATCCCTATGTCCGGGCCGCTGAACATCACCACGGTCGCACCGTCACTTCGCAGGCGCACGATCATCTCCTCGAAGCGTTCGGCAACCGAATCCGGGTCTGACCCCGGGCGGATGATGTCGTTGCCGCCCGCGGACACCGTGACCAGGTCAGGGCGAAGTTCAAGCGCGGCCTCAACCTGCGTGTCCGAGATCTGCTGGAGCAGTTGCCCGCGCACCGCGAGGTTCGCGTACGCGAAATCCGACGTCTGGATAGCCAGCACCTCGGCAATGCGATCTGCCCAGCCGCGGTACCCTCCGACACTCTCGGGTTCAGGATCGCCGATTCCCTCGGTGAAGGAGTCGCCTATAGCGACATATCTGGTCCACGGATGCTGCTGCGCCATCTCCACAGTCTGTCCGTCTTCGCGTGCCCCGGCCACCATTCACGGCGTGTCGGGAGGCTCGACGCGAATCAATTTCCGCCGCGCGTCGCTTCTTGAAGGGGGTTCGCGGCAATGCCAAGCTGAGAGCGCGGTGCGAGATGCGCAGCGTGTGGCCAAAGAACTGGAGTCCCTATGGGCTGGTTTTCCTTCCTCATCCTCGGAATCATCGCGGGCGTCATCGCAAAGCTGATCCTGCGCCAGAAGGCCGGGTGGTTCCTCACGATCGTCCTCGGCGTGCTGGGGGCCATGGTCGGCGGCTGGATCGCTGGCCTCATCCCCGGAGTCGGCTACGAGAACTTCTGGTCAATTCAGTCATGGCTCATCGCCATCGCCGGTGCGCTCTTAGTGCTGTTGGTCTTCGGCCTGATCACGCGTCGGCGAGCCTGATCTCATGCACAGGGCGGGTGCCGACCAGGGTCGGTGCCCGCCTTCCGTGTACCCGTACCTCCAGATACCGATCCCGCGTCGGGGGCCGGTGCAAAGATGGGGTCATGGGCAAGCAGGACGGACGCGATCGCCAGGTCACCGTCGGCCCCGTCGACGACAGCGCCGCGACGATCCTGCACGTCGACATGGATGCCTTCTTCGCGTCAGTTGAGCTTCTCGATCATCCGGAACTCATCGGCAAGCCCGTGATCGTGGGACACAACTCTGCTCGGTCGATAGTGACCGCTGCAACCTACGAGGCTCGCAAGTTCGGTGTCAACTCGGCGCTCCCGATGTCGATCGCGCTGCGCCGCTGCCCTAACGCGATCATTCTGGAGCCACATTTCGATCGGTACCATCACTTCTCCCGCCAGGTTTTCGAGATCTGCGATGAGCTGACGCCAGCGGTTGAACACCTAGGCATCGACGAGGCCTTCCTCGACGTGGCTGGGGCGCGGCGGGTGATCGGCAGCCCTGTGCAGGTTGCGCAGCTGCTGCGCGAGCGCGTGCGAGCCGAAACGGGTCTCGTCTGCTCCGTCGGGGCGGCAGCGACCAAGTTCGTGGCGAAGGTGGCCAGCGGCATGTCCAAGCCCGATGGCCTGCTTGTGATTCCGCTCGACGATACGGTTGCCTTTCTGCACCCCCTGCCGATCGCGAAACTGTGGGGGGTGGGCGGCAAGACCGAAGAAGTGCTGCGAGGGCGCGGCATTCACACGGTTGGCGCCCTCGCGACGACACCGGTCGAGGCCCTCACCCGCTATCTGGGGGATGCGGCCGCGACGCGACTCCACGACCTCGCGTGGGGAATCGATCCTCGCCCCGTGCGGGCCGGGGCCGACGAGAAGAGCGTCGGCCACGAGCTGACCTTCGAGACAGACATCACAGATCCGGAGATCATCCGGCGCGAGTTGCTGCGATTGTCCACGATGGTCGCCGTACGGCTGCGCAAGGCGGCCGTGCGGGGTCGTACCGTGGTGCTCAAGCTCCGTTTCGAGGACTTCACGACGATCACCCGGTCACGCACGCTCCCGGAGCCGACGGATCTCGGCCGCGCAATCTACGAGGAGGTGCGCGAGATCTACGAGTCCCTGGGCACCGATCGCCCCATCCGACTGGTCGGAGTTCGCGCGGAACAACTGCTCGACTCCAGCGGTGTGCAGCTGGGGCTGTGGGACGAAACCGACGGTTGGCGCGATGCAGAGGACGTGATGGATGCCGCGTCAGCGCGTTTCGGCCGCGGTGCCGTCACCCCGGCTCGCCTCATCGGACACGCCGCGACGCAGCGGCTGAGGCTGGGCCAGCGCGACTGACGCGGCACGGCATGTCGGCCCCGTCGGGTAACGTCTTCTCAAGTGAGCACTCCGCCGCCCGGTACGGGCTTTCCGACTCCCACGGTCGGAACCTTCGCGGCAGAGCACCTGTCACCCGCCTACCCGGAACGTGCGGCCCGTGGCACCGCCGACAAGTTGCGCGCGTGGCAAGCGGAAGCTCTTGACCTCTACTTCGAGCGCGAACCGAGGGACTTTCTCGCCGCGGCCACGCCCGGCGCGGGCAAGACGACCTTCGCCCTGCGTCTTGCTGTAGAGCTGATCGCCCGGCGCATCGTCGACCGCGTGACGGTGGTTGCACCAACGGATCACCTCAAGCGCCAGTGGGCCGATGCTGCCCATAAGGTCGGCCTGCGCCTGAATCCGGGCTATGCGAACGGCGATGGCTACGGCGGGCGACGGTTCCACGGTATGGCGGTCACCTACGCGCAGGTCGCTGTGCGGGCATCCCTTCATCGGGAGATCACCACCTCGGCTCGCACCCTCGTGATTCTCGACGAGGTGCACCACGGGGGCGACGCGCTCAGTTGGGGTGACGCGATCCGGGAAGCCTTCGAGCCGGCCACTCGCCGACTTTCCCTCACCGGCACGCCCTTCCGCAGCGACACCGCCCCGATCCCTTTCGTGAGCTACCCCGCCGATGAGACGGGCATCCGCACCTCGCTAACGGACTACAGCTACGGCTACGGGCGCGCCCTGTCTGACGGAGTCGTGCGACCGGTGATCTTCCTCGCCTACGCCGGCAAGATGCGCTGGCGCACACGCATGGGCGACGAGATGGAGGCGCGGCTCGGCGAGGGCGACACTCAGGATGTCACGGCTCAGGCCTGGCGCACGGCTCTCGATGCGGGCGGCGAATGGATGCCCGCAGTGCTGCGCGCCGCGAACACCCGTCTGACCGAGGTGCGGCACTCGATCCCGGATGCCGGCGGCCTCGTGATCGCGACCGACCAGCAGGCAGCCCGGGCCTACGCCGCCCTTCTGACGGACATCAGCGGTGAGACGCCCTCCGTGGTGCTCTCGGATGAGAAGGCGTCGTCAGCACGCATCGAGAAGTTTGCCGCGGGGGAGAGCCGGTGGATGGTCGCGGTGCGGATGGTGTCGGAGGGCGTTGACGTTCCCCGGCTCGCGGTCGGCGTGTACGCGACCTCGGCCTCGACGCCGCTGTACTTCGCGCAAGCGGTCGGGCGGTTCGTTCGCGCGCGCCGCCGTGGCGAGACGGCGTCGATCTTCCTGCCCTCGGTGCCGTCACTGCTGTCGCTGGCCACCCAACTCGAACTCGAGCGCGATCACGCTCTGGACCGCGAACATGACGGGACCCTGCTCCTCGAGGACGAATTGCTCGAGGGCAAGAACCGGCAAGAGGCTACGTCAGACGAGCTCACCGACGAGTTCACGTGGGAGGCGATCGAGTCCGACGCACACTTCGATCGCGTGCTGTTCGACGGCGATGAATTCGGCTCCGCCGCGCTAACCGGAAGCGACGAGGAGCTCGACTTTATCGGGCTGCCGGGCATCCTCGAGCCTGACCAGGTGCGCGAACTGCTGAGGCAGCGACAGTCCCGACAGTCGCGCCGCGCGGCTACTCGGCCACGGGAGGAACAGCCCCCGCCGCTGTACCGCACGTTGAAGGAGCAGCGCAGCCTGCTCAACTCGCTCGTGGGGATGCGTTCGAAGCTCACCGGCGAGCCACACGGCCTGATTCACGCAGAACTTCGTCGACTGTATGGTGGTCCGCCGGTCGCTCAGGCCACGGTCACGCAGTTGCAGTCGCGGATCGACCACCTGCGGCGTGGGATACGCAAATAGGCCTGACGACAGCAAAACGCCCCCGGCATAGGACCGGGGGCGTTTCGTTACTGATTTACAAAATCAGAGGGGGCGGATGTTCTCCGCCTGGGGACCCTTCGGTCCCTGGGTGATGTCGAACTCGACCTTCTGGTTCTCGTCGAGAGACTTGTAGCCACCGGTTGCGATGGCCGAGTAGTGGGCGAACACGTCAGGACTTCCGTCCTCAGGGGCGATGAAGCCAAAGCCCTTTTCCGCGTTGAACCACTTAACGGTGCCTAATGCCATGTAAAACTCCTCCAGGAGCGTTCTTCTGGCCCCGACAGTCGAGGCCACATCGACGCTCTCTTGTGAGCACGCCGACGATGTGCCAAGGCTATAGCAGTAGTTGACCGTTACAGCCATCTATTTGCAAACCGGTAACGAAACGTCATCTGACGCGCGGCTAGCGGAAATCTCTCGATCGGGTGCGCGGAGCCATGTCGAGCACCTCGAATCGGTCGGCGAGCACATTCGTGACACCCTCGGTCGACCGCTCGAGGATGCCGCGTACGATGAGCGCGGGCGCCTCGCGCACGACCCTTCGGTAGCGGCTCCACACCCCGACACTGCAGATCACGTTGACGAGGCCCGTCTCGTCCTCGATGTTGAGGAACGTGATTCCGCTGGCGGTCGCGGGGCGCTGGCGGTGAGTGACGACCCCGCCGATCTCGATGCGGCGACCCGATTCCGCGGTCGTGAGGTCGGCTGCGGATAGGACCCCCCGATCGCCCAAGCTCGGCCTGAGATGCTGAACGGGATGACTGTCGGTCGATACCCCGGTTGCCCACAGGTCGCTCATCAGCTCCTCCACGGGCGAGGGCATAGCGAACAGCGGCGGCTGAACGGCCACGATCGTGCCCGGCAGGTACTGCGCGCGGTCCTGGGCGGCGTTGCCCGCATTCCAGAGCGCCTCGCGGCGACTGAGCCCGAAGCAGTCGAAGGCGCCCGCAGCAGACAAGGTCTCGAGTTGCGCGGTCGTCAGATCCACCCGACGCACGAGATCGTTCATGTTCCGGTAGGGCCCACCGCGCTCGCGATCGCCGACAATGCGCTTGGCGACTGCGGTGCCAATGCCGGTGACCTCGTCGAGTCCGAGCCGCACTGCCATAGCCCCATCGCGCCGATGCTCGGCTGTCGTGTCGGGTGCCGAGCGGTCGAACGGCCCGACGGGTGGCTGCTCCCGGTGCAGGCACTCGGGGTGCCCGGTGGGGGAGACCTCTGCCAGCTCCGCCGGCTCGAGCGTCGCGTACACCCCCGACCTGAGGATGTCGGGCCTCAGCACCGAGACACCGTGGCGCCGGGCATCCGCCACCAAGGACTGCGGCGAGTAGAACCCCATCGGCTGCGCGCGCAGCAGGGCAGCGAGGAAGGCGGCCGGGTAGTGGAGTCGCATCCAGGCGCTCGCGTAGACGAGGAGGCCGAAGCTCAGGGCATGGCTCTCGGCGAACCCGAACCCCGCGAAGGCCTGAATGCGCGCGTAGATCGCGTCGGCGTCGGTCCCCACAATGCCGTTGCCGGCCATACCCTCATAAAGCTTCTCCCTGAGGCTCTCGATCTTCTCCACCCCGCGCTTGGAGCCCATTGCCCGACGCAGCAGATCGGCGTCATCCGGGGTGCAACCGCCAACGGCAACCGCGATCTGCATCAGCTGCTCCTGAAAGATCGGGATGCCCAGCGTGCGCTGCAGGGGCTCGACGAGCTTGGGGTGCAGGTAGGTGATCTCCTCCTGCCCGAGCTTGCGTCTGACATACGGATGCACGGCACCACCCTGAATCGGACCGGGACGCACGAGCGCGATCTCCACGACGAGGTGGTAGAACTCCCGGGGCTGGAGCCGGGGGAGCAGCCCCATCTGGGCGCGGGACTCCACTTGAAAGACGCCGATCGCATCCGCTCGACACAGCTGGTCGTAGACGCCCTGCTCCTCCTTGGGAATCGTGTCGAGGTCGTGAACCTCGCCCAGCGCGTCGCGCACCAGGTCGAAGCTGTACTGCAGCGCCGAGAGCATGCCGAGCCCGAGCAGGTCGAACTTCACGAGGCCCATCCAGGCACAGTCATCCTTGTCCCACTGCACGACCGTGCGCTTCTCCATGCGGGCGTGCTCGATCGGCACCACCTCACCGACCGGGCGCTTGGTGAGCACCATGCCGCCCGAGTGGATGCCCAGATGCCGCGGGAACTTCATGACCTCCATGGCCAGCCCCACGACCGAGTCGGGGATGTCGTGGTCGGCGCTCGAGACCGTCGCCCCCCAGCGTTCCACCTGCTTCGACCACGCATCCTGCTGGCCGGGACTGTGCCCCATCGCCTTGGCCATGTCACGCACCGCAAACTTGGGGCGGTACTGGATCACGTTCGCGACCTGTGCCGCATTCTCCCGGCCGTACTTGTCGAAGACGTACTGGATAATCTCCTCGCGCCGCTCAGACTCGAAGTCGACGTCGATGTCGGGCTCTTCCTCGCGCATCGTCGAGATGAACCGCTCGAACGGCAGCTTGTAGCGAATCGGATCGACCGCGGTGATCTTCAGCAGGTAGCAGACGACGCTGCTGGCCGCCGATCCGCGACCCTGACACAGGATGCCGCGGCTCCTGGCCTCGCGCACGATGTCCCACACGATCAGGAAGTACCCCGCAAAATGCTTGGCCTCGATGGCATCGAGTTCCTTCTCGATGCGCGCGAGGTTCTGGGGTGACGGCTCGATCTGGCGGTCGGGCAGGCCCGCCCAGACCAGCTCGCGCAGGTAGCTCATGGGGGTATGCCCGGGCGGGACCTCTTGGTCGGGCAGGTCGGGTTTGGCCTTGCGCAGCTCGAAACTCAACTCCTCGGCGATGATGACGGTGTTCTCGACCGCGCCGGGGTAGCGCGCGAATCGCACGGCCATCTCGGCTCCACTTCGCAGATGAGCGGTTCCCGCGGCCGGTAGCCAGCCGTCCATCTCGTCGAGACTGCGCCGGGCCCGCACGGCAGCCAGGGCGGTGTGCAGGTGATGCTGGGCGGGGGTGGCGTAGTGCACGTTGCCGGTCGCGACGACGCGTAGGCGTTTCTGCCGCGCCAGCTCGTAGAGCTCGTCGTTGTGCGCGCTGTCGAGCGGGTTGCCATGATCCCAGAGCTCGACGACGATGTTCTCGGCGCCGAACAGGGCGACGAGGCGGTCGAGCTCGGCGCCAGCATGCCCCTGCTCGAGCGCTTGGCGCACGGTGCCCTTGCGGCATCCGGTCAGTATCAGCCAGTGCCCGCCTGCCCACTCGGCGAGCTCGTCGAGGTCGTAGACCGGGCGCCCCTTCTCGCCCCCGCGAAGCTGCCCTTGGGTGATCGCCGCCGCGAGCCGGTGGTAACCCTCCTCTTTGCGCGCGAGCACCAGCAGGTGGCTGCCCTCAGGGTCGGGCACGCCGTTCTGCGGACCGCCGAGCCCCAGCGAGAGTTCCGCACCGAAGATCGTTGCCGTCGTGCCGATCGAGGCGGCGGCCTCGGCCATTCGCACGATGCCGTACAGGCCGTCGTGGTCGGTGAGGGCGAGCGCTGTGAGGCCCAGCCGGGCGGCCTCCTCGGCGAGCGACTCGGGCATGCTCGCGCCATCGAGAAAACTGAAGCTCGAGTGAGCGTGCAACTCTGCGTAAGGCACGGTAACGGATGCCCCGGCCGCAAGATCGGTCGGCGGCACGTACTGCTTGCGCTTGTATGACCATGCCGGGCTGTCACCGCCGTCGGCGCCCACCGGAGGAGCCGACCCCGGACGCGACAGGTCGGTGAGGGTGCGCTCGAACTCCGACCACGGAATCGGCGGATTCGACCAGCCCACTATCGATCACCGCCGCTAGTCATAGCGTGCCTCAGCCCACCAGCCACCGGAGTCGAGCACGAGCAGCCAGGCACAGCCCGAGGAGTCCACGGCCTGGAACCGCCAGGCGGCACGAGCGGCGGGCGTCCACCAACGTTCGTCGAGCGGCCACGGTCCCGCCCAGCGCGAGATCGTGAGTTCGGTGCGACCGGCGGAGAAACGTCGGGGTGACGCGGTGAGGGTGCCCCGGGCATCCATCGCGACAGGGTCGCCGGCGGCCGAGAGCACGTGCACCGGATGCCGCGGCACGAACACCGTGCCCGGCAGCGGGTCGGGCAGTCTGCCCGGCCACGGTTCGGCCGCCGAGCGGCCGAGCAGCGGTCGGTCGCCCCACGCCACGAGTTGCTGCCGGTCGGCGAGGGTGCGTCCGCCCGACAGCACGGGCATGAGCACGGCGCCGTGGCCGAGCATGCTCTGCACTCGGGAGAGTCCGTGGTGCACCCGTTCGTCGGGGCCAGCCCCCCACAGGCCGGTCTCGTGGTTGCCGATTGCGTCGACAGCTTCGGGCGCGACGCTCACCCGGGTGATGCCGGAGCTGAGTGCGGCATCGATCACGCCCGAGCCCTGGAGTTGCCAGCGCACCCGATCGACGACATCGGTCGCCATGAACGACCGTGGGTGCAGCCAAACCCGTTCGGAGCGCTCGTCGGAGTCGGAGTCGAGCTCGACGCGGATCGCCGTGCACACGAGCTTCGCGGCGGTGAGGTCGTCGATGAAACGGTCGGCCGCGGCACGCACCCCGAAGGCGACCTGATCAACCCGGTCGAGGGCGGGCTCGAACTCGATCACCGCGTCGAGATCACGCGGGGGAGTGCGCGGGGTCAGGGCCAGGCTGTCACGCCCGCCGGAGAGCGCGTGCAGCCGAGCACCCTGTTCCCCGAAGCGCAGCCGCACGTCGTCGGCACCCAGCTGCGCGAACTCGCCCAGAGTGCGGATGCCCAGCCGCCGTAACAGCGTCACGATCCCGGGCGGCGCGGCCGACCCCCGCGGAGCCGAACCCCGTCCGCCACGCGCCGATGGCGCGGGCTGACCATCCTCGAGCAACCCCACATCGAGCGGAGCGAGGAATTCGGCCGATCTGCCCTCGGGCACAATGAGCACAGGATCCGCCCGGCGTGCCGCCTGCTCGGCGGTGAACAGGCCATCGCCGATACCCGCGCGCGCACCGCGAGCACCGAGCTCGTTGAGGCGGGCGGTGAGGGCGAGGGCGGCGGCCCGCTCCCCGCCGTAGTAGCGAGCCGCACCCCGCACCCGCACCGCGCACACACCCGGTCGCACCAGATGAACGGCCGGTACGAGCTCCTCCACGGCGGCGATCAGGGGTTCGAAGGCACGGCTGTCGAGGGCGGGGTCGTAGTCGAGGGCGACCAACTGCGGTAGGCGCGCCTGGGCCTCACGCAGCCGCAGACCGCGCGCGACCCCCTCGGCGCGAGCTGAAGCCGAGCACGCGAAGACGATGCCCTTTGTGATGAGGGCGACCGGCGCATCCGTCGGCAGGTTTGCGGCTCGGATCGCGGCGGTGACCGGCCAGTCCGGACACCACAGCACCGCCACCCGGGCCATGTCGGTAAGGATGCTCATCCGGTCTCCGCCCAGCGCGCCGCTGCGCCACCGTCGGATCGCACCACCCGCTGCACGGTCTCATCGGCGGCGGGCAGCCAGAGACGAGCGCTGCGCGGTCGACCGGTGAGCCGGTGAGTCACCGTGACCGTCGCCTGGCGCGCCGACAGGTGTCCGTCGCCTTCGCCCACCCCGAACCACTCGCTGTCAGACAGCGACAGCATCGCCTCGCTCTGCGGCCAGGTGCCGAGTACGAGCAGTGTGGCACCGCGCTGGCGCAGTCGTGCGGACAGCCGGGCGACACTGGAATCGCTCGCCTGCTTCGGTGGGCGAGTGACGACGACACCCATGACATCCGCGACGGCAGCGGTCACCGCGAGCCACTGGTCGCCGGGGTGCGGCACGAGCACCAGCCGCTCCAGATCGATTCCGAAGTGGGATGCCGCTTCCACCCCGAATTCCGGAACCCCCACGACAGCACACCACACGCCTGCCGCCGACGGCCCGGTGAGCAGGGTCATGATGAGCATCGCCGAACGCTCGACCGAGTACGCGGCACCCTGTTTGAGGCCACCGCCGGGTAGCAGTTCGGCGATGGCCGGATGCGTCGGCAGCAGTCGGGAATCGAGTTTGGTCGCCTGCATGGAGCGGATACGCTCCTGCAACGCCTGAACAGTGTCTGGCGCGACGGTGTCTGGCGCGACGGTGTCTGGCGCGACGGTGTCGGGCGCGGGCAGGGTCACAACTGAAGAGGGCACCTGTCCATGGTCGAACATATGTTCGATTGTGTCAATCGCCAGTGACATTCACCGGCGTGTCGGGGGGCGCCGAGGGTCAGTCTCCTAGGTCCAGAACAACGGGCTGTCCGAGCCGGTCAGGAACACACTGAGCGCCACAATGCCCGCAATGATTAGCACAAGCGCCAACGCGCCGAGCACTTTGCCGAGCGTGCGGCTCAGCGCGAGCGCGAGGATCGCGAGCACGAGACCAACCAGCAGACTCACCGGAACCACGAGGAAACCGAGGAAGAACATCACGTAGGCGATCTCAGCGAGCCCCGGAACCCCAGTCGCCCCCCGGCCGAACGCGAGCAACACGAGCCCCACCGCCGCGTACAGCACCGGGAACAGGGTCACCACGAGCGCCCACGCCCCGAGTCTGGCGCCGCGGCGAGCGGGACGCGACGCAGCAACGGGCGACGCAGCAGGGGCCGGGGCATCCGTCATGCGACCACGGTATCGGCGCGGAGTACCCGAGCAACAGCGCAAATCTGCGCAGAATGAACCATGACCAAGAACTGGACCCCTCTCGCCATCACCTGGTTCGTGCTCGCGATCGCGGGCCTCATCGGCACCTGGACCTTCAACGCCCTCGCGATCGTGCAGATGCGCAACTTCGTGGGGGACTGGGTCGGTAGCGGCCCCTCGGTGTCATCCCTGACCGTCGACCTGCTCGTGGTGGCGGTGGCCGGGTGCATCCTCATCGTGGGCGAGTCCCGCAGGCTCGGGATGAAGCGAGCCTGGCTCTACATCGTGCTCTCGGGGTTGACCGCCTTCGCGTTCACATTTCCGCTCTTTCTCGCGATGCGCGAGCGCCGCCTCACCGTCCTCGCGAGCTCCTAGCAGTGCGCCCGCGCACGATACCGATGAACTCGTCCACGAGGTCGGTGGTGCCGTCGATCAGCCAGACCAGCGCGACCTGAGTGGTCGGGGCATCCATGAGGGGGCGGGAGATCACGTCCCGGCGACTGAGGGCGCGAGCGACCGACTGCGGCACGACGGTCACGCCGAGATTCGCCGCGACCAGTTCGATTGTGGGCCCCCATTCGCCATCGAGCACGGTCTCGCCCGACAGATCCTCCACAGTAAGGGTGTCGAGCGCCTCGATGGCGTGACCCTTGGGCGCAACCACGACGGGCTGCTCGGTGTAGAGCGGGATGGCGTTGAAGCGCTCGGTGTCCACCGGCAGGCGCGTGAGCGCGACCTGCGCTGTACCCGCGTCGAGGGCGCTCAGGGCGTCGTCGGTGGGCAGCAGCGTGAGGGGATGCCGCGGCATCCGCTCGGCCCAGACCCGTGCCCACTTGCCGGGCGTGACTCCGACGACGAAGGCGACCACGAGGGCAGCGCCGGCGGGCTCAGGCATGGTTTCAGGGTAGCCCCACCCGCGCGGGTACCCTTGGGGGGTGCCAGACCAGACCATGAAGCCCGAGACCGCAGCCAAAAAGCTCGGCATCTACTTGCCCGCCGCGCCGGCCGAGTTCCAGGAGGGGCTCGTGACGCGCACCGAGTTTCTGGAGCTTCAGGCGAACCCTCCGGAGTGGCTGGTGGAGTTGCGTCGTTCGGGGCCGCATCCCAAGCAGGTGGTCGCGCAGAAGCTGGGAATCTCGGTCTCGGGGCTGACGCGGGCTGGGGCTCCCACGAGCATGACGAGCGCACACATCAAGGAACTTCTCGAGCAGAAGCCCGAGTGGCTCGTGGTCGAGAGGGCGACGCAGGCTGCGGTGCACGAGGAGAACGCGCGCATCAAGTCCGAGCGTCGTGCGAAAAGCGAACATCGTCAGGGCGGCCTCTGAGCGACGGAGATTCTGCCCCCGTAGGCTTGGGACACGAAAGACTTGGGGACGCGGTGATGTACCGACTCGTTTACGCGGTTATGCGCCCGTTCGCGCGCGCATGGATCACGTCGTCGGCCGAATCGTGGCGCGCACTCCCGGTACCGGTTGGCTTGCCGCTCGCGCATGCCGCGGGCTCGGACTCCAACCGGCTGATGCTGATCGGCAACGGGATCGCGGTTAGCTACGGAGTTCTCTCCCACGACTTGGGACTTGCAGGGCACCTGGCACGACGCCTGACCGCGATTAGCGGACTGGGTACGACAGTGCACGTGCGCGCCCACCCCGACATCACCGCAGCCGACGCTCTCGCCATCTGCTCCACCGAGGAGATCGCGCTCTACGACGCGGTCGTCGTCATCATGGGCGGCACCAATGCGGTGCTTCTCAGCGCCGCGAGTGCCTGGACCAGCGAAGTGCGCACTCTGATCGAGACCCTTGAACGCCATGCGCCACAGGCGCGCGTCCACTTCGTCGGTATCCCGCTCTCATCGTCGCTGGTGCGGATGCCGCGATTCTTGCGTTTCTTCATCGAAGACCACACCCGGCGGCTCAACACCATCACCGCCAAGTTGTGTTCGGAATACGCGTCGGCCGTGTTCATCCCCTTCGAGCCGGTGACGGTGCGTGTCGTTGATGAGATTGGCCGCCAGAACTATGAGCGATGGGTGGACCAGATCGCGGAGCGCATAGCTGACTCTCTGGAACTTCAGGTTCAACGGGGTCCGCTCGTTGCCGACGAGGAGGCAAGGCTGGATGCGCTCCAGAGAATGCACATCCTGGACTCGCCTCGAGACTCGGATCTCGATCAGATGGTGCTAACCACTAGGCGCCTGTTCGGCGCAGCTGGCGCCGGGATAAACCTCATCGATGCCACGCGACAGTGGGTCATGGCCGCGTCGGGCGTGGATCAGCAAACCATCCCGCGCAGCGAGTCCATTTGTACGACGACAATCAGCAGACCCGACATTTTCATTGTCGAGGACACCCATCTGAACCCGATCTATCGCGAGATGGATTGGGCACACGGGGACGACCCGATTCGCTTCTACGCTGGCTATCCGATCGAGGCACCGGATGGCCACCGGATCGGCGCACTCTGCATCCTTGACGACAAACCGCGCGCCTTCAGCTCCACTGACCGAGCGCTGCTGCGCGAATTGGCCCTGCGCGTGCAGGCCCTGCTGTGGGAGAAGAACCCCGATCGGGCGGGACGTTTCGGTGCCGCCGATTCGTGACCAACCTTGTTCGCAACTGTGGGCAGTCAGGCCGAAGTAGCGTAGAAGTGTGACGTCGGCAGAGTGCATCCATGGGTTCGAGCCGGGGCTCTGCGACAGTTGTTATCCCAAGGTGCCGGTCGTGGTGCCCCGCGCGGCTCGAGTTGCCGCGCCTAGTCGGCGGGCGGCCGCGAGTTCCGGCCGACCGAGCAGTTCCGGCCGGGCCAGGCCACCCGCGGCCCCCTCGGCGAACCTGCTCGACCAACGGGTCTTCCACGTCACGGCACTGAACAACCTCGATGGCATCGTTGGGGCCGGCGGGTTGGTTGCGGGGGAGTTGCCCGAACTGGATCTCAGTTCCGCTCTCGCGCGCGAACTCCGGGCGTCGGCGATGGTGCCCGCGGGTCTCGACGGCGCGGAATCGCCGGTGTCCGTGTACGTGCCGTGGTACCTGTCACCCGACGCGCGGGTGTGGAACGAGTTGCGCACGGGAGCCGCTGAACCTAGATGGTCGGCCGCGGCTCGGGCCGTGGCATCCGTCGATCTGGTCGTGCTCGTGAGTACCGTGCGCGCCCTGACCGAGGACGCAGACCCGGAGTGCATGGTTGTCGCGGATGGCGACGCAGCAGGCAGCTATACACGGTTCGCCGCGAGGTCGGATCAGGTCTTGCGGATGCTCGCCCGACTGCACGGCACCGACCACGCACTCGCGGCTGAGGTGCTCGTGAAGGACTCGGTGCCGTTCGAAGCGGTGCAGTTGATCGGGGTCGCCAACGAGCCGCAGCGGG
>JBJXDR010000172.1:0-7198 GCA_046155245.1 Rhodoglobus sp.
CTTGTCGCCCTGGCCACGACGATGGAACCGCGGCGCGAGGAGCTCGCTCAGCGACAGTCGATCATCGACTCCCAGGTGTCCCTGTCAGGGCGCGAGTTGGCGAAGCAGGCCCACTGGCAGCGGGCGGTCATGGCGGCGCTGGTCGATCGGGGATATGAAAGCGCCGACGCCGATTTGCTTGCGGCCATCGGGTTCGCGGTGTTCCGCCGCGCTCTGCACTCGTGGCTCGCGGATCAGCGGCTACCGGATCTAGCGACCCGGGTACGCTCCGCACTTCCCCAAGTACGTTCTGTGCTCGATTCCACTCGATCGATCCCGGGATGACACTCCGCACACGAAAAACGGGGCGGCCCGCAATGGGCCGCCCCGTTGTGTAGGTCCGCAGTTACGCGCGGCGCGAGCCGCGGGTAGCAAGGCCGTAGATGAGCAGCACGACAATCGCGCCGCCGATCGCGAGCAGCCAGGTCTGGATGGAGAAGAACCCCTCCAGGCCGATTCCGAACACGGCGCTGCCGATGAAGCCTCCGAGGAGCGCGCCAACAACACCGAGCAGCAGCGTGATGAACCAGCCGCCGCCCTGGTTGCCCGGAAGGATTGCCTTCGCGATCGCGCCGGCCGCCAGTCCCAAAATAATCCAGCCGATGATTCCCATGACTATTCTCCAGTCGTTGTGCAATAGGTGGCCCAGGTTCCCGAGGCCGCCTCACACTCAATCACAGTGTGACCGGTGAGCAGGGACCCCTTGTTCCGACCCGGTCGCCGTGCTAGGCAGCTGCGGCAATGATTCTGAGCAAGCCAATACCCCTTAGGGCTCGCGGAAGCAAGCCCCCGCAAACAGATCGGAGCCCTGTTTAGGATTGCGAGGTTCAGAAATTGGAGGAACCGTGCCCCACCCCGCAGCCCCCGCACGCTTTACCGAAGCCACTGAGGGAGACATCCGCCTTGAACTCGTGTCGAGTTCGGCGTGGCGCGTCTGCGACCGCCGCTTCTTGGAGAACGACGCCGACGGTATCCTCGGCGTGATCGCTCGCACCGACGACGGCTACGAAGCCGTGACTCTTGACGACCCGACCACGAGCCGCACCCACTCGTCGCTCGCGGCCGCAGCCGCGTCGTTCTGGCACCCGCAGTTCTCCGGAGCCGGCAGTGTCGCTTAAGGACAGCGGGCGGGCCTCCGTACCCGACCAGGTCGAGCGTGGCGGGCTGGTCTGGAACCTCGTGGATCGCGTGGACGGCACGTGGGGCATCCAACAGGGCCTATCCCACCAGGGCGTGCTCGAGCGCGCGGGCACCGCCGAGGTTCCCGCGTGGCGAGTGGTGACATCCGCTATCGCTTACACGGCACCCGACGACGGGTTCGGCACGTGGGCTGATGCCGTCGATGACTTTTTGTCGACCGCTGGCTCGGAAGCGATCGATGTTGACGGTTAGGCTCGTGGTAGTTCGCGTGCACAAGACCGGGAGAACATCGTGGGAAAACTGATCTACGGTTCGCAGGACGCCGAATTCGAGTTCGAGGATCGTCTGCTGGCGCATCTGCGCGTCGTCATCGTCACGAAACTGCGTCGGCGTGAGAGCTTCACGTTCACGTGGGACTACCCAACATCAAATGGCAGCGGCCGCATGTCGCTGTGGATGGATTCGTCCATCCCGCTGCAGTTCCGCTTCTACGGCGGCCGCGAGCCCTCACTCAACCGCGCGTGGATTGAGGCGCTCTCGAGCGTTGCGGCCAGCACTATGGGGCTGATACCCCTCCCGGAGCCACAGGCGGGCGAACAGGCACAGCCTTAGTCGACGCTAGTCGGGCGCGATGCGCAACGTATTGCGGCCCGAATCCTTGGCTAGGTAAAGCTGCCGATCGGCACGGCTCATCAGGTCGTCGAGCCGCAGCACCGCGCCCGCGCTGTGGAGCGCACCTCCGACGCTCGTGGTGACGGGGGGATCGACCTCCAACTGCTCGACCGCAGCTCGCAACCGCTCGCCGATGAGCTTGAGCTCTTTGTGGGACTTCACGACCGTGAACACCACGAACTCTTCGCCGCCGAGGCGCACGAAGAGGTCGCCCTGACGCGCGAGCTCCTGGATCCGCCGGGCGACGGCGATCAGCACCCGGTCGCCGGCTTCGTGGCCGTGCTCGTCATTGACGGCCTTGAAGTTGTCGAGGTCAAGCATGAGGCATCCGAGACGTTGACCCGACCGGTCTGCGATCGCGCTCAGCAGCGATGCGCCAAGGTCTAGCCCTCTGCGATTCGTGATGTCGGTCAACGGGTCCTTGAGGGATTCCGCGACGGCATCAGCTTCTGCGCGGGCCGCCACGCCTCGGAAGCCGAAGACCGCAAACAACGACGTGGCGGCAACGGCTCCGTAGACCACGACTGCCGGGCCCGCGATAGATGACCGGAGAAGGGCAATTGACACGGCACCGAAACCCACTGACGCGGCGGACATCACGAGGGCTACCGTCAGCCTCTCGTATGACGCGATCCCTACGGCTATACCTAGAAACACGAGGCCCGTCAGTGCTCCGATAGTCGCCGGCTGGATGGTCAAGCCGAGAACGAAAACGGTGGCCATGAGCAGTGCGAGGGTCACTCTCACGATGTGGTCGAACTCGCGACGAATCCAGATGAGTGCGGCAGTGAAAACCGCGACCAACACCCCGGCGACCAGCGCGAAGTAGCGAATCCATTCCGGTTCGAAGGTGCCCCACACGCCGGCGACGAGAAAGGCGATCGCGAGCCCGCCAGAGATCAGCCGCAACAACGCGAGCTGGAATCTGCTCTGCCGCGCTGCGGCTGTTGGCATGGTGCGCTCTCTTTTGTCGTCGGGGTCTAGGACGGGTCATTCATTCTCACCCGTGGCAGCTACCCCCACCCGGGGGCTTGACTCCGGCTGCAGGGTCGGGAGGTTCTCAGACGTCGAGTATGCTCGGTACGTCCGCCGCTCGTACTGGCCTCGAGAACAGATAACCCTGGCCGAAGCGGCATCCGGCCTTGAGCAGCAGCGCGTACTGCGATTCGCGCTCGATGCCCTCGGCGACGACCTCCACCCCGGCGAGCTCCGCGGCCGCGACAACGGCGACGATCGACTCGTACCGATCGGGGTTCTCCTCCAGGTCGGCGATGAGCGTGCGGTCGAGCTTGATCGCATCGGCGCCAACCTCAAGAATCCTCTCGATAGTGGATGCCCCGGTGCCGAAGTCATCGATGACTAGGCGTACCGATTCGCCTCTCAACGTCGCGAGGTTCGAATGCACGTCGGGGCCCGCCAGGTCGAAATCGCTCTCAATCACTTCCACGCGGAGGTCTTGGCAGCGATGCTCGAACTCGCCACACGTTGAGACGAGGGCCTCGCTGTAGGTGAGCTGCTGCAGCTCGTACCCCGACACGTTGACGCTCAGGTAGAGGTCGCGATCCTTCGCGCGCGCTGCACGATGCCACTCCGATGCCTCGGCCATCGCCGTGCGCGTCACCCACACCCCTAGGTCGGCGATCGCACCATTCCGCTCGAACTGCTCAATGAAGGTGTCGGGGCCCAATTCGCCGTCGGACGGGTGCAGCCACCGCACGAGCGCCTCAAGCCCCACGGTTCTGCGGGTGAGGAGGTCGACGATCGGCTGGTAGACGAGGTAGAACTCGCCGCGCTCCAAGGCCTCGAGCACGGCACCTCGTGTGGTCTTCATGCGTCTTCCTTCGAGGGGGCTGGTTCGCGGCATCCTGTGGCTCAGGGGGATAGTCGCAGTGGATTGATCGTAATGCAACCCCTCGGCCGCCACCGTATCTCCTGCGTAGGGTCAGGGACATGCAACGAATCCACTATTCCGGGGCGAGCCTATTGACCGGCGACGAAATTGCGCAGGGGATCGTCACTTATGCTCATGCGCTGGTTCGGTCGGAGAATCGGCCGAAGTGCATCTACCGGTTCGTCTGGCTGACGGGGGCACGGCTCACGCGATGCTGCTGATCGGCCCCTCGAGCGAGCTGATGACCATCGACGAACAGAGCCCGTTCGACGAGCTCTTGGCACCGGAACTCCTCGACGAATGGCGCGAGGCGATCACTCGCATGGCCTGACGGCCCGCGTGTGAGGTCAGCGACCGTACGAGTCGACGACCATAGAGACTGTCGCGTCGAACGACAGCGACTCACCGACGGGGGCGGCCTTGAGGATGTCCTCGCCGAGAAGTCCCACGAACGTGTTGCCGCGCTTCTGCACGAATCCGATTGCAGCGCCGCTACCGAGTAGGCAGTAGGTCTCCTCGCCGATGAGCGAGATGTCGAGGGCGTCGGTGACGTATCGCGACGGAGCACTCTGGGTAGCAGGGCTCGTCGTTCGCTGCAAAGTCATGGGTGGTGCGCTCCTGTCTGGTGATGCAATTCCATCGCAGCAATTGAGGATGCTTCGCCCCATTGACAGGGCTCCTCCTCCCCTGTAGCGCTGACGGGGCGGTCACTCCTCCACCTGGGGCGAGGATGTCAAGCCCCCGGAAGTCTCGGCACACCCATGGCAGCGTGGAAGCGCACTGTTTCGATGTGCAGGATACGGAGTCACACCATGGGTATGGACGACAAGATCAGGAACGCCGCCGAAGAAACCGCAGGGCGTGTAAAGGAGGGCGTGGGAGCGGCGACCGACAACCGCGACCTCGAGAACGAGGGCAAGGTCGACCGAGCCAAGGCCGACTTGCACCAGGCCGGCGAGAAGGTCAAGGACGCCGTGAAGGACGCCACGAACTGACGCACCAACACGATGGAGTAGGGGCGGAGGCCTGTATGGCTCCGCCCCTCCTTTGTCGCTTCAGGACTCGTATCAGCCCACGATCCTCTAGCTGGTGAGCTGCTCCTCGCGGTGCGGGAGCTTCCAGCCCGGTCGCACGAAGTGGCAGGTGTACCCGTTGGGGTACTTCTCCAGGTAGTCCTGGTGCTCGTCCTCGGCTTCCCAGAAGTCACCCGCGGGCTCGACTTCGGTGACAACCTTGCCGGGCCAGAGGCCGGAGGCGTCCACGTCGGCGATCGTGTCGTGGGCGACGCGCTTCTGCTCGTCGTTCGCGAATAAAATCGCCGAACGGTAGGCGCGACCGATGTCGTTGCCCTGCCGGTTCTTCGTGGACGGGTCGTGGATCTGGAAGAAGAACTCAAGCAGGTCGCGGTACGAGATCAGCGAAGGATCGAAGACGATCTCAACGGCCTCGGCGTGGTCACCGTGGTTGCGGTAGGTGGCGTTCGGGGTGTCGCCCCCCGAGTACCCGACGCGGGTCGAGATAACTCCGGGACGGCGGCGCAGCAGCTGCTGCGCGCCCCAGAAGCATCCGCCGGCAAGGATCGCGGTCTCGGTCTGGGCCATGGTCAGGATTCCTTCGTTGCGGTGAACAGGCTGCGGTAGTCACCGTAGCCCTCGGTCTCGAGCTGGTCGACGGGGATGAACCGCAGAGCGGCCGAGTTGATGCAGTAGCGCATGCCGCCATCGGCGATTGGGCCGTCATTGAAGAGGTGGCCGAGGTGGCTGTCGCCGTTGGCGGATCTGACCTCTGTGCGCACCATCCCCCAGCTCTTGTCGTCGTGGCGCACGACGTGCTCGGAGTTGATCGGCCGGGTGAAGCTGGGCCATCCCGAACCGCTGTCGAACTTGTCGGTGGAGGAGAACAGCGGCTCCCCGGAGACAATGTCGACGTAGATGCCGTCGTCGTGGTTGTCCCAGAACTCGTTGCGGAACGCCGGCTCGGTCGCGTTCTTCTGAGTGACAGCGAACTGCTCGGGCGTGAGCTGGGCGACGGCGGTCGGGTCCTTGCGATAGACGGTGGTCATGACTGATCTCCTTGGTTCGGGCCGCTGGCTGGGGCCTTCAGAGAGGTGAACCATCGGCGGTGGTATTTAGTTCCCAACCGCGGGCCCGAAAGCTTTGGCCGCGGGATTGGGGAGGGAATCCACTACTCCCCCGACGTGCGCCGCCAGATTCCCTGCTCCCGCCGCGCGAACTCCTCGAACGTCGTCGCCGGGGCGCCCGTGAGCCGGCGGATCGTGCGGTTCGGAAAAGCCGGCACGTTGGTGCGCACCACCCGGTAGATCATCTTCTGCACGTCGATGTAGTCCGGTGCCGCGCCGGAGCTCTCGAGGCGCTGCGCATATTCCGCAACTGTCGGTTCGCCGTACCGAACCGGGTACCCGAGCACTTCGGTGAGAATTCGCGCGACCTCCCGGTAGCCGAGGGAGTGCTCGCCCGACAGGGTGTAGGCCTGGCCGAGGTGCCCGGGCCAGGTGAACACCCGCGCCGCGACGCGGCCGATGTCGTCGGCATCCACGAAGGCCGTGCGCGCCCGAGCCGCGGGGACGAAGATCTCGCCGCGGTCGCGAATGTCGTTCCGGTACGTGGTCGAGAGGTTCTGCATGAAGAAGTTGGGCCGCAGGAAGGTGAAGGGAGCTTTGAGTGCCTTCAGGTACTTCTCGACCGCGTGATGCGGTGTGCGGGTGTTGAACTGAACCCCCTGGAGGGAGAGGAAGACGATCTGCCGCACGCCCCGATCGAGCGCAGCGTCGATCACGGGAAACAGTAAGCGTTCCACGTCGGAGATGGGCGGCGGGCGCAGCAGGAACAGGCGGTCGACCCCGGAGAAGGCGGCGGGCCATCCCCAACTGTCTTCGAAGTCGAAGAGTCGGGGTTCGGTGGCTTCGATCAAGCCCGGGTCTGCGGCATCCCGAACGGCGGAAACGACGGATTCGCCGGCGGAGACGAGGTGCGTGGCGACAGCCCGGCCGACGTTCCCGGTGGCACCGGTCACGAGTACGGCTCCGCTCACGAGGACTCCCCCGACACCGTGACAACGGAAAGGATGCGATCGAGCTCAACAACCTGCTGCGTACTGAGCGCGTCGAACCGTGGGGCAAGCGCCTCGAGATATCCGCGCTCGAAGGCGGTGACCTCCCGCCGGGCCTCAGGCGTCAGCCGGATGTGACGGCCCCGCCGGTCCTGCGGGTTCACCTCGCTGACCACGAGCCCCGCCTCGCGCAACATCTCGACGGTCTGGCTGATCGCCCCGCTGGTCACCGACAGCCGGTGAGCGAGCTCGGCCACGCCCAGGCCGTCCGTGCGGGAAAGGGCGAAGAGCACATTCATCGGCGCGCGCCCCAGACGGCGGTCCTTGAACGGATGCGTGCCGCTGGCCGCGAAGTCGCGAGTGAGCACCCCGATGCGTTCGATCACG
>JBJXDR010000173.1:0-25627 GCA_046155245.1 Rhodoglobus sp.
GTCTGGGCATCGTTTTCGGCGGCTCAGGAAACGGCGAGCAGATGGCTGCGAACAAGGTGAAGGGCGCGCGCGCGGCCCTCGTCTGGAGCGAGGCGACCGCCCTGCTCGCGCGCCAGCACAACGATGCTAACCTCATCTCCATCGGGGCGCGCCAGCACACGGTCGACGAGGCCAAGCACTTCATCGACGTTTTCATCGCGGAGCCCTTCTCGGGTGAGGAGCGTCACGTGCGGCGCATCGCCCAACTCGCCGAGTTCGAGTCCACGGGCCGGATCAGGGGCCATGAGATCGATGCCGGTGCCCGCTCGTTGGGCTCCCCTAGCGGACACTAGCGCCCATGCCGGAGGGGCATTCAGTTCATCGCATAGCGCGCCAGTTCTCGAGGCACTTCGTCGGGCATCGGGTCGCGGCATCCTCGCCCCAGGGCCGTTTCGCGGCGGGCGCGGGCCAACTCGACGGTCATGTGATGACCGAGGCCATGGCCGTGGGCAAACACATGTTCCTCGAATTCGACAACGGCCTGTGGCTCAGGGTGCACCTCGGCATCTACGGCGCGTGGGACTTCAGCGGCACCATTACGGCGGATGCCACGATCGCCTCGTCACACGGTCGCATGGGTCAGACCAACCAGCGCGGCACGGTCGTCGGTGCCCACGAGGACTCGCTATCCAGTATCGGCGCCCCGCGCCGCACCCGGCTGCGGATGGCTGAGCAGGAGCAGCTCGAGACCCCCGCAGACAGGTTTCCGCCCGAGCCGATCGGCGCGGTACGGGTACGCCTGCTGACGGATGCCACCTGCGCCGACCTGCGCGGACCCACGGCGTGCGAGGTGCTCACCCCCGACGAGGTGCAGGCGGTGATCGCGAGGCTCGGGCCCGACCCGCAGGTCGACACGGGTCCTGAAGCCGAAGATCGTTTCACCGCGACGGTGCTCGCGAAGCCCACGCCGATCTGCCTGCTCCTGATGGACCAATCGGTGGTCAGCGGTATCGGCAACGTCTACCGCGCGGAGCTGCTGTTCCGTGCGCGACTGAACCCGCACATCCGGGGCCGAGACCTGCCCGAGGAAACCGTGCGCGCCCTGTGGAAGGACTGGTCGGAGCTTCTCGCGACCGGTGTGCGCACGGGTCAGATGATGACCATGGACGGACTCAGCGCCGACGCGTACGACGGTGCCATGGCCAGCCGCGCCGACCGGCACTGGGTCTATCACCGCACGGGCCTGCCATGCCGGGTCTGCGGTACCGCGATCCTCATGGAGGAGGTCGGTGGGCGCAAGTTGTACTGGTGCCCCGTCTGTCAGGCGTGAGGAAGTTGCCGGTAGCTCTGACCGTGCGGCCCGGCCAGCCCGACCGCAATCCCGTTGAGACCGACGATGAAGTCCCGCTCACTGCCGGCCGTAACCTGCCGATCGAGCAGAGGGAGCACCCCGGAGCCTTCGTTGCTGATCCACACCGCGTCGAGCTGACCGACAGTCGCGGCGAAGCGATGCCGATTCTCTCGAGATAGGTAGGAGAGAACCGCAGAGTGAAAGACCACCAGGGTCGCATCCTGGGGGGCATCCGAGGCGAGGGATGTCAGGTCGTCGACCGCGTCGCCTGCCACGATACGAGGAGGGTCGGCCGCAGCAATCTCCAGAGCGGCGCGGAGGCGCTCTTGACGCTCAGCGTGTTCTGGCCAGACCAAGGTTTCAAGCCAGGCGACGCTGTCCGGGCTCGCCACATCGATCGGATTGAGGTCGATGCCCGCACGCCACACGATCTCAGGATGGGTGACGGTGGGCCACTCATCGACCTCGCACTCCAGCACAACCGTCGAGATCCCCGAGGGTGGATCAACCATTGCAGTGCCCGTGGTAGACCTGTACCGATAGCTGTATTTGTCTAGCAGGAGGCACAGTCCCGCGGACGCGCCGACCTCGATGAGCGCTATCGGCCCTGCGATGGTGCTGACGGCGGGTAAGAGGGTTGCACAACGAGCGGCCTCGTTGGTCTGGGTTGAACGCTCGAGTATCACTGGGCGGATCTGATGCCACCGCGACGCCAGGAAGCCTGAGATGTCGAGCCCGGAATCTGCTGGCATCCCACACCAACGGCTCGCAGCAAACACGAGATTGGGCTGCCGCTTGCCTGATGGCAGCGAATTCAGGAGCCGCAGCGCCTCGGGGTTGCGGGCAATCTGCAGAGCCCACGCCTCATAGATGGCCGACACACCGTTGGCCTCTATCGCGGCCCATCGCTGGTACGCGGATGACAGACCCGCGCCAGTCACTCCCGACCCCAGTCCTCGACGAGCAAACCCGCCACCCGCGCGAACTCCCGGGTGTTGTTCGTCACCACAACGAGCCCCCGTGCGCGGGCCTGCCCGGCGATCAGGGCGTCGTACGCGCCGATCGGCGTGCCAGTGATCGCAAGCTCGGCGCGGATGCGCCCGGCGTGTTCGGTTGCCGAGGCATCCAGAGGCATCACCTCGAGCAGGGCGAGGAACTCCTCCACCGCGCCGCGATTCTGATCCGGCCGTGACGAGCGCTCGACGCCGTAGGCGAGTTCGGCAACCGTGATCGTCGAGACGGCCATATGGTCGGTGGCGGCTGCGAACCGCGCCCTGAGAGCCCCGGCTCGCGTGCGGAGGGCGAAGATTACGATGTTCGTATCGAGGAGATAGCGCACGATCACAGTGTGCCGCGATCCTCCGGCAGGGGTTCGTCCCTGTCCACGAGGAAGTCCTCGGTCACCGTTGACCCGTGAGCGAACCAGTGCTCCCACGTTCTGCCGCTGGGGCTGACGAGGCGACTGGAGCCCAGTACCACGACGTCGACTTCTCGTACGCTCTCGGGGAAGGCGACTTCCTTCGCCAGCCGCACGGACTGCGTGCGATTGTTCTTGAAGACGGTCGTGCGTGTCATGGGTGCAGTATATACCGGATGTATATACAACCGCGATGGGAGCATGGACACATGCGACACACGCCCGGCTACCTGCTCACCGATCCCGAGGAGGTCAAGCGCCTCATCCGGGAGAACCCGTGGGCGACGATCGTCTCCCACACGGCCACCGGCCTGGTCGCATCACACTACCCGGTGCTGCTCGAGGAGGACGCCGAGAGCATCTCGATCGTCAGCCACGTCGGCCGCCCCGACGAGAAGCTGCACGAGCTCGGCGAGCACGAGGTGCTCGTGATCATCCAGGGGCCGCACGGCTACATCTCGCCCGGCTGGTACGACGAGGGCGACATAGTGCCCACCTGGAACCACGTGACAGCTCACCTCTACGGCACCCCCGAGCTGCTCAGCGACGAGGAGAACTTCGCCGTGCTCACCCGTCTAGTCGAGGTCTTCGAAGATCGGATGCCCGAGCCGGTGCACCTCGCCGTCGACGAGGAGGCCGCCCGCCGAATCGCGCGCGGCACCGTCGGACTGCGGCTCACGGTCACCCGCTTCGACGCCCGACTCAAGCTGAGTCAGAACAAGAGCCCCGAGGTGGTGGACCGCATCATCACCGAGTTGCGGGCGGGCGAGTACTACTCGAGCCCACCGCTCGCCCGCGAGATGCAACGCCATCACCATGATTCTGCGTAACTCGCGACTCGGTGATGACCTCGTAGACCTGCGCATCGTCGAGGGGCGTATCGCCGAGGTCGGAGCAATCGATGAACCCGGGCTCGACCTCGGCGGGCGCTGGGTCCTCCCAGGCCTCTGGGATCAGCACGTGCACTTCTCCCAGTGGGCAATGAGTCGCCAGCGCGTGGATGTCTCGGGTGCGAGATCCGCCGCGGAGACAGCAGTCTTGGTTGCCGGAGCGCCTCGCCCGCCGGCCGGCCTCGTGCTCGTCGGAGTCGGGTACCGCGACGGGCTCTGGCCCGACGAGCCGACTCTGGCGGTGCTGGATGCCGCGGCGCCCGACACCCCGGTCGTACTGATCTCCGCCGACTTGCACTCCTGCTGGCTCAACTCGATCGCGGCCGCACGTTTCGGAGTTGTCGGACCGCTGTTGCGGGAACAGGACTGTTTCGCCGTGGTATCCGCCCTCGACGATGTGCCCGAGGACCTGCTCGACGGGTGGGTCGATGATGCGGGGCGGGCCGCGGCGGCCCGCGGGGTGGTCGGCGTGGTCGACCTCGAGATGGCTTGGAACACCGACAACTGGCTGAGACGAATGGACGCGGGATTCGACACCCTGCGGGTGTCGTGCGGCATCTACCCGCAGTTTCTCGACCGTGCGCTCGCCGCGGGCTACAGCACCGGCACGCAGCTCGCACCTCTGCTGCAGGTCGGCCCCTTCAAGATCCTCACCGACGGCTCGCTCAACACCCGCACGGCGTACTGCGTCGATCCCTACCCGGGCATGGGCGAGTACCGCGGGCTACTCACGGTCGAGCCCACCGACCTGATCGACTGGCTGCGCAGGGCCAAGGGGTTCACGCCCGCGGTGCACGCGATCGGCGACGAGGCCAACCGCCTCGCACTGGACGCCTTTGAGCGACTCGGTATCGGCGGCCGCATCGAGCACGCTCAGCTGGTTTCGGCCGGCGACTTCGCCCGGTTCGCCGAGCTCGGGGTGATCGCCAGTGTGCAACCCGAGCAGGCCATGGACGACCGTGACGTGGCCGAGCGCTACTGGGCCGGCCGCACCGAGCGGAGTTTCGCGCTCGCCTCGCTATACGACGCGGGGGCGACGCTCGTGCTCGGTTCCGACGCCCCCGTGGCGCCACTCGACCCGTGGGTCACGATGGCCGCGGCCGTGTGGCGTTCCCGCGGGCGCGAGCCGTGGCATCCGGAGCAGCGGATCTCGGCGGGCGTGGCGCTCGCCGCATCCGTGTGCTCGAGCGTCGAGGTCGGGGCCGTGGCCGACCTGGCGGTTGTCGAGCTCGACCCGCTCACGGCCTCGGAGGAACAGCTGCGCGGGATGCCCGTGGCCGCGACCCTGCTCGCCGGTCGTCTCACGCACTCCACGCTGTGACGCATGGCTAGGCAACACGGGGGTTAGCCCCACCCACGATTGGTATGGCTGCCGCATGGTCGCCCGCCCCGCTGGCCGAGAGGCTTGAGACAACCAGTAGGAGACAACCATGAGCCCAGACCCGCAGCCAACCAGCACCGAGCCAACCAGCAGCGCGCCCCCTACTGACCCACCCGCTCGCCCGGGAGGCTATCTCGGCCTCTGGCGCGCCATGCCCCGCGAGCTGCTCTACCTGCTGATCGCGTTTCCGATCGCGGTCACCGGATTCAGCCTGACGGTCGGTCTGTTCTTTACGGGCGTCGGCACGATCGTCACGTTCTTCATCGGAATCTTGTTCCTCGTTGCTGCCCTTTACGTAGGACGGGGGTTCGGAACGGTCACCATCAACCTCGTTGAGTGGGCGACCACTCGACCGATTGCACGACCCGAATGGCAGGACGCCCGCGCCCGCACGGGGTTCGTCGGCTGGCTGAAGTCGTTCTTCGGCAACGGCCACTACTGGCTCTACCTCCTGCACACGATGGTGCTCGATTTCATCATCACGACCATCACCTGGACTCTCACGATCGTCTGGGTCTCGCTCGCTCTCGGCGGTCTTACCTACTGGATCTGGGCGCCGTTTGCCGACCGCAATGACGGCTCCGCGATCTTCGCCAACCGGCTCGCCGACCGGTTGGGCAGCACACTCGACCCGCAGCTCACCGCGACCCTGCTGTACATCGCGATCGGCGTCGTGTTCACGCTCACCCTGCCGCTCATGACGCGCGGCCTCACGACGATTCACTGGCTCGTCGCTCGCGGTGTGCTCGCCGCCTTCAAGTCGGATGCCCTGCTCAAGCAGGTCGCCGACCTCAACGAGTCGCGGGGCGCCGCCATCTCGGCGGAGGGTCACTCCCTGCGTCGGCTCGAGCGCGACATCCACGACGGACCGCAGCAGCGACTCGTGCGTCTGCAGATGGATCTGGCCGCTGCCGAGCGTCAGCTCGACTCCGACCCCGAAACCGCCCGCACCCTCATTGCTGAGGCGATGGAGCAGTCTAAAGAGGCTCTCGAGGAACTGCGAGCTCTGTCACGCGGGTTCGCCCCGCCGATCCTCCTCGACCGCGGTCTGATCGCTGCGCTGGAATCTGCCGCGGTGCGGGGACCGATTCCGACCAGGGTCGTCGATGAGCTGCCCAAGAGCACCGAGCTACCGCAGGAGATCGAGCGCAACGCCTACTTCGTCTCAAGCGAGGCGCTGGCAAACGCCGCCAAGCACTCCGGCGCCAGTGAGCTCGAGGTGCGAGTCGGGCTGGCCGAAGGGTCTCTTGTCGTCGCTGTGACCGACAACGGGTCGGGTGGCGCGGTCGCGACACCCGACCACGGCATCGCGGGTCTTGAGGAGCGCTTGCGCGGGCTGGGCGGCACGCTCGGGGTCGTGAGTCCCGAGGGTGGACCCACGGTCATCACCGCGCGGCTGCCACTGCCTGCGGTGTAGGTCGGCCGCACCCTACGGGATCGTCGGCGGCCCCGCCGGGCACGCGCCACTACGCTGGGCGCATGCTCCGAGTCGTGGTCGCCGATGATTCCGTGCTGCTGCGAGAGGGTCTCGTACGGGTGCTCATCGAGGCCGGTGTCGACGTCGTGGGGTCGTTCGGTGAGGCGGACTCGATGCTCGCCGAACTCGCGGCCGTGCATCCCGATCTGATCGTGCTCGACGTGCGCATGCCACCGACCTATCGCGACGAGGGCGTGCGGGCGGCCATCCGCGCGCGGGAGCTGCAGGCCGAGGTCGGCATACTGTTGCTCAGCCAGTACGTCGAGGTCGCGTACGCCCAGGAGCTGCTGTCAAGCGGGCGCGGGGGCGTCGGTTACCTGCTCAAGGATCGCGTGGCATCCCTAGCCCAGCTGCAGGATGCCGTTGAGCGCATCGCGGCAGGTGGCACAGTGCTCGACCCCGAGGTGGTTGCTCAACTACTCGGTCGCCGACACGACCCACTTGCGACCCTGACGCCGCGAGAGCACGAGGTGATGTCACTCATGGCGGAGGGCCGGACGAACGCGGCCATCGCTCAGAAGCTCGTCATCGGCACGGGCGCGGTTGAGAAGAACGTGACAGCTATTTTCCAGAAGCTGGGGTTGGATGACTCGGGCACCGACCACCGTCGCGTGCTCGCGGTACTTGCGTGGTTGCAGCGCTGAGCGCCCGCTAGTAGACGAACTGCTGCGTCACTGATCCGTCGCTGCCGTAGCCGTAGGCTGGCTGCATTTCGGGGCGCGCCCGTTCGAGGTCATTGGTCCAGCGCTGCCCGTCCCACCACCGCATCATGTCGGAGCCTGCGGGGTCGGGGTACCAGCCGAACGGGGCAAGATCGGCGGCGTTCTCGGTCATGATCGACATTTCGGGTCCTGCGTGCCCTGCCGCGGGGCGTTACGGGAGCGGCGGGTGGCCTACCGCGAAAGGCCGTCGGGTGGTGCGGTGTCCCCACTGTAGAGGACACGACTGTACCCCGGCGAGTCCCCAACTTGGGGGGCGCCGCCCAAGGCCCGGTCACTCACCGGCCGAGGAAACCCGCCGTTAGGATGCGAGCGGCTGGATCATCTCGCGGGTCGAGTAGCCGAAAGCCGGCTGCACCTCGGGCCGCGGGTACTCGACGTCGGTCGTCCAGACGGTACCGTTCCACCAGCGGAGCAGGCCAGAACCCGCCGGGTCCGGATACCAGCCGAACGGGGGAAGTTCAGACTCGTTCATGAAGCATCCTGAAGTGCCAGCCGCGGGCGTTTCGGGGGAGCGGCTCGACCATCCGGGGGAGATGATCGGTTTCGGGACTGTGTGCCAACAGTAAGGCAGCGCAGGAATCACGGTCACCCCCAGTTGGGGGGTAGCCCCCGGTTACTAGAATGACGGCGTGAACATCATCGGCTTCCTCGTCTCGATCATCATCTTCATCGGCGGCTTCTTCATCATGGGCAACGCCTTTTATGTGCCCGGTTTTGAGGCGCTGGTGTTCTTCCTGGGTATCGTCACCAGCGTCATCGGTATCGCGATCCCGGTACACCTGCTCAAGCGCATTGACGGCTGACCCGCCAATGGCGAGCTTGGTGAGTCGTCTGGCGCCGTTGATTCTCATCCTTCGGGGCTCCAAGCGCGAGTTCAGTTCACCGGAGCGCACCCTCGCGCGGATCGAGAAACTGCGCGCGCGTCCAGTGTCCTTCGAACCGCCGCGGCTTCGGGGCGTCGAGGTCACGCGGTCTGAGGTCGGGGGTTGGCCCATGTTCACGGTGACCACCGCCGACGAGGATGCACGGACCGGCCGCCGCGCGATCTACTTGCACGGCGGCGTCTACTGCTACCAGATCGATCCCGTGCACTGGCGCTTCATCGCGCGGCTGGCCGTGGAGACCGGCGCAACGATCACGGTACCGATCATGCCGCTCGCGCCGGACGGCACCGCCTCGGTCGTAGTTCCGGGGGTCGCCGACTTGATCACCCAGCTCGTGGACGAGGTCGGAGGGCCGAACGTCTCCATCCTCGGGGACTCGTCGGGAGGCGGCATGGCGCTCGCAGTCTCGATGCTCTTGCGCGATCGCGGCATCGCTCAGCTGGGTCTGATTGTGCTCATCGCGCCTTGGCTCGACATCAGCGGCACCGACCCGCGGCTCGCCGAGATCGCGCCGAACGACCCGTGGCTCGCGGTGGCCGGAACCCACGCGGCCGGTGCGTTGTACCGCGCTGAGCTGCCCGAATCCCACCCCTTTGTGAGCCCAATCAACGGTTCCCTGGACGGGCTGGGATCGATCGTGATGTTCTGCGGCACGCGCGACATCCTGAACGCAGACGCGACGCGACTCGTGGCATTGGCTGCGGCATCCGGTCATCCGCTCGAGTATCACGAGGGCGAGGGCATGCTTCATGTGTACCCAATTTTGCCCATGCCGGAGGGCGATGCTGCGCGTGCGCTGATAGTCGCCGCGATGAGGCGGTAGCCGGGAATCCTCAGGGGGCACTGTGCGTTTGACTCCAGCGGAGGCACACGACAGTGAGCAAGGTTTACGAGGAACTCGAGAACGACGACGGAACGGTCACGCGCTACAAGCGCCACATGAACGGCCGGGGCCGTGTTGCCGCCGGCGCCACGGTGGATGCCACGGCCTGGATCGACCCGACCGCGTACGTCGAAGACGGCGCAACGGTCCAGCGCGCCGCGAAGATCGGTGCGGGCAGCTGGGTCGACCGTGACGCGGTGGTCGGTGCAGGAGCGGTGATCGGCACCGCGGTGAGCATCGGCGCGCAGGCGTGGGTCGGACCCGCAGCGAAGGTGGGCAGCCACGCGCGAGTTGGCGCTGGAGCAAAGATCGGCAGCGGGGCGCTAGTCGCCGGCGACTCGATCGTGCCCGACGGTGCGACTGTCGCGGGACGCGGCGGGTATGAGCGCGCCGCGTAGTCAGTAGGGTTGGGTCAGCCCGGCGAACATCGGGTGGTGAACGTTGCCCGTCAACAACTCGGCATCGAGCATCAGTGCGGTGGCGGCGATGGCGAGGTCGGCGCTGTCGACACTGCTGTGGCTCGGAAGCCAATCTCGCCCGAGTTGGCCAATAGCATCTCGGACGAGCGCGGACATCGGCCGGCCGGTGCGTGCAGCCTCCGCGTCGAGTGCCCGACGTTCGGCTGCCGTCACCGAGATCTGGGTACGCTGCATGATGTGAGGGTACGTCGCCAAGCTGATTCGCTCGCCTTCGGGATGAGAAATGGCCGCCCACACGCGGCGACCATTTTTGTTGAGAGGGGATGACGGGAATCGAACCCGCGTAATCAGTTTGGAAGACTGAAGCTCTACCATTGAGCTACATCCCCACGGTCGGCCCCAAGGCCAAACGCACGGCAACCAGCCTAACGCATCACTCCGGGGCAGACGTGGCCAGCCCGGCGCCGCTACGATTCGGTAGTCACTTCGCCGATCCGCCGCATCCTGTCATTGGGGACACATGAACAAGCCGACCTTTTCCGAGCGCTTCCGCTACTGGTTCGACAACTGGATGTCGCGGGGCACGCTCGCACTCATGGCGCTGCTGGGCATCGCGACAGTCGTGCTGGTGCTCGTCGTCGGCGTGGTCGTCGCGATCTTCCGCCAGACACCCGAGGATGACCCCGAGCGCAGCTTCGGCGACATTCTCTGGGGCAACCTCATGCGCACGCTCGACCCCGGAACCATGGGCGGTGACAGCGGGTGGGGCTTCCGCATCTTCATGCTCATCATCACCATCGGCGGCCTCATCATCGTGGCGAGCCTCATCGGCATCATCTCGGGCGCCTTCGACTCGAAGGTCGAGGAACTGCGCAAGGGCCGCTCGAAGGTGCTGGAGAAGGATCACACGCTCATCCTTGGCTGGAACACCAAAGTCTTCCCGATCGTGAGCGAAATCTGCATTGCCAACGAGTCGCGCCGCAACGCGGTGATCGTCGTGCTCGCCGACAAAGACAAGGTCGAGATGGAGGACGAGCTTCGCGCGCAGGTGGGCAAGACCGGCAAGACGAAGATCATCTGCCGCACCGGCGACCCGATGAACCTCACCGACCTTGAGATTGCGAGCCCGGCGGCGGCACGCAGCATCATCCTGCTTGCTGGCGATGCCAGCCCCGACCCCGACGCAGACGTCATCAAGACCGCCCTCGCTCTGACCAATAACCCTCGCCGCAAAGACGAGAAGTACCACATCGTTGGTGAGCTCCAGAATTCCGCCAGCCTCGAGGCCGCGACCCTGGTCGGCCGCGACGAGGCGCATTGGGTGCTTGCCGACGACCTCATTGGCCGAATCACAGTGCAGAGCTGCCGCCAGTCCGGCCTGAGCGTTGTCTACTCCGAGTTCCTCGATTTCGAGGGCGACGAGATCTACTTCACCGACCAGCCGAGCCTCTACGGCAAGACCTACTTCGACGCGCAGCTGGCGTTCGCCGATTCGACGGTGATGGGCCTCGTCAAGGCGGGCACGGTCATCCTCAACCCCCCTGCAGACACGGTGTACGGCAGCGGTGACCAGCTCATCGTTGTCGCCGAAGACGACAGCGCCATTCGACTGTCCACGCCCGGTGTGCCGGATGCCGCGGCGGTCAGCACCACGAAGCCGGTCAAGCCGAAGCCCGAACGCACCCTAGTGCTCGGGTACAACTCGGGGCTTACGCGCATGCTCCAGGAACTGAACGAGTACGTGGCTCCCGGATCTCAGGTCACCGTACTTGCGGATGTCGCCGAGCCCGAGTTCCCGCGGTACAAGAACCTCGGCATCGAGTTCCGTCGCGGTGATTCGACGAGCCGTGCCATCCTCGACAGTCTGCGCGTGGAGACTTATAACCACATCATCGTTCTCGCCTACAAGGAGACTCTCGACACCCAGCGTGCGGACGGCAAAACGCTCATCACACTGCTGCAGTTGCGCGACATCGAGGATCGCGCCGGAGTCGACCTCAACATCGTGAGCGAGATGCTGGATGACCGCAACCGCGAACTCGCGGAGGTCACCAACGCCGACGACTTCATTGTCAGTGACAAGCTCATCAGCCTGATGCTGTCGCAGGTGTCGGAGAACAAGAAGCTCACGCAGGTGTTCGATGACTTGTTCTCAAGTGTCGGGTCAGAGGTGTACCTCCAACCGGCCGAGAATTACGTGGCGCCCGGCGTGGCTGTCAACTTCTACACCGTGCTCGAGGCGGCGCGCCGCCGCGGCGAGACCGCTCTGGGGTTCCGCATCGCCGCCGACGCCCGCAAGGGCGACAAAGGCTACGGCGTGACGGTGAACCCCGTGAAGACCGCCGCGATCACGTTCACCGCCGACGACAAGATCATCGTTCTCGCTGAGGGCTAGACTTACCCGGTTGTCATATCGCCATAGAAGCGGGGCGTAGCTCAGCTTGGTAGAGCGCTCGGTTTGGGACCGAGAGGCCGCAGGTTCAAATCCTGTCGCCCCGACACAGACGACCAGCACCTTACGATCCAGGAGAACCCAGCGTGAAGACCACTGTCGAGAAGCTGAGCCCGACCCGTGTGAAGCTCAACATCTCCGTGACCCCTGAAGAGTTGAAGCCGAGCATCGCGCACGCCTATGAGCACATCGGGTCGCAGGTGAATATCCCAGGCTTTCGCAAGGGCAAGGTACCGCCGCAGCTGATCGATCAGCGGGTCGGTCGTGAAGAGGTGCTCAACCACGCGGTCAGCGACGGCCTTGATAAGTTCTACCGCCAGGCGGTGACCGATGAAAACATCCGCGTGCTCGGTCGCCCTAAGGCAGACATCACCACGTGGCCTGAGCTCAAGGACTTCAGCGGTGACCTCGAGATCGCCGTCGAGGTGGATGTGCGTCCCGAGTTCACGATTCCCGACTACAGCAAGCTGACCCTCACGGTGGATGCTGTCGAGGTGTCGGCAGATGACGTCAAGGACGAACTCGACACCCTGCGGAGCCGTTTCGGTACGCTCGTAACCGTCGACCGCCCCGCCAAGTCGGGCGACTTCGCGCAACTCGACCTCGTCGCTAAGATCGGCGACGACGAGGTCGACTCCGCTACGAGCATCTCCTACGAGGTCGGCTCGGGGGAACTCATCGAGGGCATCGATGAGGCGCTCGACAGTTTGAGCGCGGGGGAGTCGACCACGTTTGAGTCCACTCTGCTGGGGGGGGACCACGAGGGCGAGACTGCACTGATCAGCGTGACGCTGCTTGCCGTGAAGGAGCGCGAGCTGCCCGCGGCCGACGACGATTTCGCCCAGATCGCGAGCCAGTTCGACACCATCAAAGAGCTCAAGGCCGACATCAAGGCGCAGGTCGAGAAATCGAAGGTCTTCGGCCAAGGCGCGCAGGCGCGCGACCAGATCGTCGACAAGCTGCTCAAGAAGGTCGAGATCCCCGTTCCTGCCAAGCTCGTGGACGACGAGGTTCATCGTCACCTCGAGAACGAGGACCGCCTCGACGACGACGTGCACCGCGCCGAGGTAGTGATCTCAACCGAGAAGACGTTCCGTTCGCAGATCCTGCTGGACTCGATCGTCGAAGCCGAGGAGGTCAAGGTCAGCCAGGATGAACTCACGAGCTACCTCGTACAGGGTGCGGCTCAGTACGGCATGGAGCCCGGCGAATTCGTGCAGGTGCTCGACCAGAACGGCCAGATCCCCGGCATGATCGCTGAGGTCGCCCGCGTCAAGGCGCTCGCCGCGGTGCTTGCTAGGGCGAAGGTTGTCGACTCACGAGGCAAGGCCGTGGATGTCTCGGCCTTCACGGCGGCCATCACGGGTCCCGAAGGCGCGGACTTCGTCGAGGCGTCGGCGGGATCCGGCGACAGCGATTCCCACGACACGCACGGCGCAACCGGTCGCGACAAGCACGGGCGCAAGGCCGGCCACGAGCACTACGGTCACGACCACAAGTAGCAGCTGACGGAGAACGGCCCCGGGAGTGATCTCCCGGGGCCGTTGTCGCTTAAGGGCTCAGGATGCCGCGCGCAGGTCGCGTGCGGCGGCCGCGGTTGCGCAGTCGTGGGCCTGCTCCCACGCGAACGCGAGAAACGCGCTCGTCTCGATCGGACCGCTCTCACCACAGTCCGCGCAGAACGGCTCGTACGCGACCAGTTCACGGATGTCGATGTCTGCCATGCCTCTATCGTCACCCCGACCGCCGACATCGCAGGGGAGGCACGCGGGCGAGCCGCCCGCGGGTGCAAGACCAAGCTACTCGGGCGCCGCCAGCTCGATCGCGTAGCTGCGCACCGACACGGAGTACACCGGCAGGTAGTCGGCGAGGGCCGCGAGGGCGACGGATGCCGCATCCCGCTCGTCTCCCCGGCTCGCTAGGGCGAGCGCAAGGAACGCGGCGCCCGGTCCCGTCCACTCGTCGTCCGGGTGCTCGGCCAGCAGCCGCTCCAGCATCCTCACGCTCTCGTCGTGCTTGCTGAGGTTGCGCAGGGTGCTCGCGAGCTGGATCGTCGCGCGGGGCAGTGTCGCGTCATCCAGACCCAGCTCGATTGCCCGGCGGTAGAGCGGCTCAGCCTCGGACTCGAGGCCCGCATAGTCGCGGGCAGAGGCCGCTTCGAAAACTGCGGATGCCTCATCCGGATCCCGTTCCGCAACCAGAGCATCGATCGCCGCGACCACGTCGAGCTCCGCCATCTCGCCAGCCAATGCCCACACCGCGCTCACGCGCCGCTGCCAGTCGCTCGCATCCACATCCACGCCGACACCCTAGCGCCGAGTCGGGGCACCTGGTCGGCTGCGGATGCCGCGCCGCCACCAATTGCCCCGACTCGACGGGTGCGCGCGTCGGTCACCGTTCGCCGCGACCAGAGCGGCGCTCTGCCCACGGCGGCTGTGCTTGTCCGTTCGCCGCGCGCAGAGCGTCGCTCTGCCCACGGCGAACACGGCCGATCGCGGTATCCCGCTCGGCTAGATTCGACACAAGCGATAACTGAAACGGAGCCCAACCCCATGGCCGAACCGGCACTGGTCTCGAGCATTTTCGACCAACTCCTCAAGGACCGCATCATCTGGCTCGGCTCAGAGGTGCGCGACTCGAACGCCAACGAGATCTGCGCGAAGATCCTGCTCCTCGCGGCTGAAGACGCGAAGCGCGACATCTTCCTCTACATCAACTCTCCCGGCGGCTCGATCACCGCTGGCATGGCGATCTACGACACCATGAAGTTCGTGCCGAACGACATCGTGACGGTGGGCATCGGGCTCGCGGCATCCATGGGTCAGTTCCTGCTTTCGTCCGGCACCAAGGGCAAGCGCTACATCACCCCGAACGCGCGCGTGCTGCTGCACCAGCCGTCTGGCGGCTTCGGTGGAACCGCGGCCGACATCCAGACTCAGGCCGGCGTCATCCTCGACATGAAGAAGCGGATGGCTGAGCTCACGGCCGAGCAGACCGGCAAGTCGGTCGAGCAGATCCTCATCGACAATGACCGCGACAACTGGTTTACCGCTCAGCAGGCGCTCGAGTACGGCTTCGTCGATCACCTGCGCGGCTCCGCTGCAGATGTGGTCGGCGGCGGCGGCACTGTGGCGCCCGAGAACAGCAAGAAGGACTGACCCCACATGAATGACTTCACTTTCGGCTCGGCCAAGGCCAGCCAGACGCACGAGTCCCGCTACATCCTCCCGACGTTCGAGGAGCGCACCGCGTACGGCTACAAGCGCCAGGACCCGTACGCGAAGCTCTTCGAGGACCGGATCATCTTCCTCGGCGTGCAGATCGACGACGCCTCGGCTGACGACGTGATGGCCCAGCTACTCGTACTCGAGAGCCAGGACCCTGACCGCGACATCGTGATGTACATCAACTCGCCCGGTGGCTCGTTCACCGCGATGACGGCCATCTACGACACGATGCAGTACATCCGCCCGCACATCCAGACGGTTGTGCTCGGCCAGGCTGCGTCGGCAGCGGCGGTCATCACCGCGGGAGGCACCCAGGGCAAGCGTCTCGCTCTGCCCAACGCGCGCATCCTCATCCACCAGCCCGCGGCGGGCTCAGAGGGCTCGAGCCAGGCGTCCGACATCGAGATCCAGGCGCGTGAGATCCAGCGGATGCGCGAGTGGCTCGAGGAGACGCTCGCGGCCCACTCGAACCGCACCGCCGAGCAGGTGCACAAGGATATCGATCGCGACAAGATCCTGAGCGCGGATGAGGCCGTCGAGTACGGACTCATCGATCAAGTGCTTGCGAGCCGCAAGAACCTTCCGGTCGCGATCGCTGCCAAATAGATCTGCCCAACAGGTCTCTCAGCTGATCGCGGCAGCGATAGCCGCGATGTGACGATTATCGGTGCCGCAGCACCCACCCAGAATGGTGAGCTGCGGCACCGCCTCCGCTAGGTCGGCGAGCTGAGCGGCGAGTCGCTCGATGTCCCCGGCATCCAGATCCTCGGCTTCGTCCAATTCGGTGTGGCTGAGAATCGAGGCGTTGGCCCGATAGCCGCGCACGCGCTTGGCCCACGGTTCATCAGACTTCAGCTCAGTGGGCAGATGGGTCGGATGAGCGCAGTTCACCATGTAGTAGGCGGGCGCAGAGCCTGTCACCTCATCGACAAATGCGATCGCCTCAGCGAGGGATTGGCCGGTTGCCAGATTGCCATCGGTCTCGACGGTGAAGGAAATCACTACCGGTAGCCCCACGTCTTGTGCGGCGAGCGCAATGCCGGCGCCCTCGGCGGGATAGTTCATCGTTATCGCCGAGACAAAGTCGACGCCAGCCTCGGCAAGCACTCCGACCTGCCGCGATGAATAGTCGCGTGCCTCTTCGACCGATTGAAGGTCGCCGGGCCGATACCCGTCTCCCCGTGGGCCGACAACTCCGGAAACCGGCATCGGTATATCCCGCTCCCACTGGTCTCGAACGTCCAGCGCGAGTTTGGCTGCCGCGCGGTTCGCCTCGCGGAATTCGTCGTGCGAGTAGCCCAGCTGTGTTGTCCAATCAGGGTTGGCTCGCCACGTCGCCGTGTCGACGATAAATCCAAGTCCGGCCTGGTCGGCGATACGTGCCATTCCATCGAAATAGGCGCGCAGAGCAGCCATCCCGTCGTCGGTTCGTAGCAGGACACACGAAGCGAACAGGGGCAATTCCAGGTTGCCATGAAAGATCAGATCGGTCTCCAGCCCCGCATCGGTGAGGTAGTAGAGGTCGCTCTGCAATTGCGGTAAAGCTCCGGCGTACTTTGCCATGGACCCTGACTATAAGATCGGCCTTCGCTTCGTGGCAAGATCCTGGGCGTCAGCAAGCCAGCTCCGAGCACCGCGGCCATCGCACCGCCGACCCGCAGCACGTCGCTGAGGCTCGCGATCGGTGGATCTTCGGGTGCGGCGATGTCAACCGGCGTCGTCGAACTGCGGTGAGGTGGACTTCTTCGTCGTCGTGTCCTGAGAAAGCGGTCATCGGCACAGAGTCAGTTCCGATCCATCAATTGTGCTACACGCCGTTCGAGGCCCCCGGGCCGAACGATTCTTCCTTGCGGCGCGCCGACACCAGAACCGACACGGTACCGAACACCGACACCGGATCGGGTTAGGCTGGCAAACATGGCCCGCATTGGCGAAAGCGCTGACCTCCTCAAGTGCTCCTTCTGTGGCAAGAGCCAGAAGCAGGTGCAGCAGCTCATCGCCGGTCCCGGCGTCTACATCTGTGACGAATGCGTCGAGCTGTGCAACGAGATCATCGAGGAGCGTCTGGCCGAGGCCGGCGAAGAGGTCTCGAGCGAGTTCGATCTGCCGAAGCCGCGCGAGATTTACGCCTTTCTCGAGGAGTATGTGATCGGCCAGGAGCACGCCAAGCGCGCCCTCTCCGTCGCCGTCTACAACCACTACAAGCGCATCCGCGCCCGCAACACGATCACGTCAGCCGACGCCGTGATCGATGACGTCGAGATCGCGAAGAGCAACATCCTGCTCATCGGTCCCACGGGGTGTGGCAAGACCTATCTCGCCCAGACCCTCGCGAAGCGCCTCAACGTGCCCTTCGCCGTTGCGGATGCCACAGCACTCACCGAAGCCGGCTATGTCGGTGAAGACGTGGAGAACATCCTCCTCAAGCTCATCCAGGCCGCGGACTACGACGTCAAGCGTGCCGAGACCGGAATCATCTACATCGATGAGATCGACAAGATCGCCCGCAAGGCCGAGAACCCATCGATCACCCGCGACGTCTCCGGCGAGGGCGTGCAGCAGGCGCTGCTGAAGATTCTCGAGGGCACCGTGGCATCCGTGCCCCCGCAGGGTGGGCGCAAGCATCCGCATCAGGAATTCATCCAGGTCGACACGACCAACGTGCTGTTCATCGTTGCCGGTGCGTTCGCGGGGCTCGAGGAAATCATCTCCCAGCGCGCGGGCAAGAAGGGCATCGGCTTCGGCGCCCCCCTGCACAGCAAGGGCGACGACGTGAACCTGTTCGGCGAGGTGCTGCCCGAGGATCTGCACAAGTTCGGGCTGATTCCCGAGTTCATCGGCCGTCTTCCGGTCGTCACGACGGTCACCCCGCTCGACCAGGTCGCTCTCATGGACATTCTGACCAAGCCCAAGAACGCTCTCGTGCGCCAGTACCAGCGCATGTTCGAGATCGATGGGGTCGAGCTCGACTTCGATCACGACGCCCTCGAGGCGATCGCGGACCTCGCTGTGCTGCGCCAGACCGGCGCGCGTGGCCTGCGCGCGATCATGGAGGAAGTGCTCGCGCCGATCATGTTCGACGTGCCCTCCGACGACCAGGTCGCCCGGGTCGTCGTGACGAAGGCGGCCGTGTTGGACAACGCGGCGCCGACGATTGTGCCGCGTACCGCCGTTCGTGCGGAGAAGTCGGCCTGAGCGTCCTCCAGCCGGTATCGGCGGGGTTCGTTGCTGCGATCTCCGGTTTCGCGAGCTCGTTCGTGCTGGTGATCGCGGGGCTTCAGGCCGTTGGCGCCTCCTCCGCGCAGGCCGCGTCGGGCCTGTTCGCGGTCTGTATCGCGGTCGCGATTACTAACGTCGTCGCGGCGCTTGTGTTGCGCATCCCGCTTGCGTTCGCGTGGTCTACGCCGGGCGCCGCCGTGCTGCTCGCGTCCGCGACTCCGGGGCTGAGGTTCTCGGATGCCGTCGGCGCGTTCTTGGTGTCGGCCGCCCTCATGCTGCTGTGCGGTCTGTGGCCGCTGATGGGCCGCGCGATCACCCGGATACCTCGGCCGCTCGCGAGCGCGTTGCTTGCCGGTGTGCTGCTGCCGATCTGCCTCAAGCCGGTCGAAGCCGTCGCGACTCTGCCGCTGCTCGCCGCGCCCATCGTGATCATCTGGCTCGTGCTGTACCGGCTCGCCCCCCGCTGGGCAGTGCCGGCCGCGATGGCGGTGGCGGTCGTGTCGATCCTCGTCGCGGCGGGCACCGACTGGGTGGGTGAGGCATCGATCGCGCCACAACTCAGCTTCGTGCTTCCCACCTTCGACCTCTTCACCATCCTGAGCGTTGGGCTTCCGCTCTTCGTTGTCACCATGGCGGGTCAGAACGTGCCGGGCTTCGCCGTGATGGCCACCTACGGTTACGACGCGCCCCCCCGATGGGCTCTCGTTTCGGGTGGTCTTGGCTCCGGCGCTGCGGCCGTGTTTGGCGGCCACGCCATCAACCTCGGCGCGATCACCGCGGCCATCATGGCGGGACCGGAATCGCACACCGACCGGGACCGACGCTGGATCGCGACCTTGACCAACGGCATCCTCTACGTGCCGCTCGGCTTGGGCGCGGGCCTCGCGGCTGCCCTGATCACTGCGGCACCCTCGATTCTCGTCACCGCCGTTGCGGGGCTCGCAGTGCTCGGGGCCCTCATCACGAGCATCGTGAACGCTCTCGAAGCGCCAGAGCATCGAGTCGCCGCGATCGTCACGTTCCTCGTTGTCGTGTCGGGCATCGTCATCGCGGGCATCGGTTCGGCGCTGTGGGGCCTCGCCGCGGGCGGTATCGTGATGGCGTGGCTGGGTTGGCGCCGCCACGTCACCCCGGCCGGCGCCTCGTTCGAGCCTGACGAGACCGAGTAGTCGCGCCTCGCGTCTGACCGGAACACGGTCGGCCAGTGATCTAGGCTGACGGGATGTCAGAAGCCCCGGTCACCCCGTCAGCTCAGCCGACCCCGTCCGCCCTCCGCGAACTGCGCCGCACGGCGGTGATCTTCATCATCGTGTCGCTGTCGATCACCGCACTGGTCGGGATCGTCACGTTGCTCACGGCCTCGTTCGGCGAGGTTCAGGCGAAGGTCATCCTCACGACCCTGCTGGTCGCGGCTTTCTCCATCACGGCGCTGTGCCACCTCGCCGTCGTCGGCCGTGCCCCTCGCGTTGTGGGATTCGCCGGCATCGCCGCCTCCGTCCTCGCGCTGATCACCGGCGTCGTGCTGATCTGGGGCAGCTGGGACAACTGGAACTCCGGCTGGGAGACCCTCCTCAAGGCCTTCGCTGTACTCGGCGTGCTGGCAGTGAGCCTCGCGCACGCCAACCTTTTGCTCCTACTGGGCGATCGGCCATCCAGCCTCATCCGCTACGGACTCATTGCGACGGTCGGTTTGATCGCCCTGCTTGCCCTGCTGATCGTGCTGCCGATCGTCACCGACGGGCGCATTCCCGGCGACAACGACGTGTACTGGCGCATCCTGGGTGTTGTCGCGATCCTCGATGTGCTCGGTACCATCGTGCTTCCGGTCGTGAGCCGATTCTCCGCAGGAGGGCGCGCCGGGGTATCCGTCACGGTTCGACTGACCGGGGATGCCGCGGCCAAAATTCACCGAATCGCCACGCAGCGCGGCTCGACCCCCGCCGCCGTGGTCGAGACGGCGGTCGCGGACCTGCCCGAGCAGTAGTTTGCCGGCCGCAGCCCGAGTTCGCCGCCCCAGTTCGCCGCCCTAGTTCGCAGCCCTAGTTCAAACCACGGCGGTCGAGCAGTGGCTGGATGTCGGCGTCCCGGCCCCGGAATTCGCGGAAGGCCTCGAGCGGATCCTTCGACCCGCCCACACCGAGCAGCCGCTGCCGGAACCGGTCGCCATTGGCGCGGGTGAGGCCGCCGTTCTCCTTGAACCAGTCCACCGTGTCGGCGTCGAGCACCTCGCTCCAGATGTACGAGTAGTAGCCGGCGTCGTAGCCGCCTGAGAAGGTGTGCGCGAAGTACGTGCTCGAGTAGCGGGTGGGCACGGCAGGGTTGTCGAGCCCGGCAGCGGTGAGTGCGGCCGCTTCGAAGGCCGTGACATCCTCGACGACGGTACCGGCCGCGAGCGCGTGCCAAGCCTGATCGAGAAGGGCTGCGGCCAGATACTCCGAAGTCGCGAAGCCCTCGTTGAACGCGCTCGACGCCTGGATCTTGTCGACGAAATCCTGCGGCATGGGCTCGCCGGTGACGTGGTGCACGGCGTAGTTGGCCAGAACCTCGGGCCAGAGCATCCACATCTCGTTCACCTGGCTGGGGAACTCGACGAAGTCACGATAGGTGTTCGTGCCCGAGAACTTCGGATAGGTGACCCGGGCGAAGAGGCCATGCAGGGCGTGCCCGAACTCGTGGAAGAACGTGTTCACCTCGTCGTAGGTCAGGAATGTCGGCTCGCCCGCCGCGGGCTTGGGCACGTTGAGGTTGTTGGTGACGATCACCGGATGCTCGAGTAGCGCCGACTGGGAGATGAGCGAGTTCATCCACGCGCCACCGCGCTTGGAGTCGCGGGTATACAGGTCGAGTGTGTAGAGCCCGACCGGCGATCCGTCTTCGTTCGCCACCTCGAACACGCGCACATCGGGGTGGTAGGCGACGATGTCGGGTCGCTCGGTGAACGTGATGCCGTAGAGCTTCGTCGCGGCGAAGAACACTCCGTCCTGCAGCACCCGCTCGGCTTCGAAGTAGGGCCGCATCGCGACCTCGTCTACGTCGTACTTGGCCTGACGCACCTTCTCGGAGTAGAACGCCCAGTCGTGGGCCTCGATCGGATGCCCAGCCTGAGCCTCGAGGTCGGCCTGCTCCTCGCGGGCGTTCTTGGCCGCCGGAACGGCGAGACGGTTCAGCATCGCGCCGACGTTCGCGGGGGTCTTCGCGGTCTCGTCAGCGATTACCCACGCGGCGTGGGACTCGAAGCCGAGCAACGTTGCCCGCTCCGCGCGAAGCCGGGTGATCTCCAGTACGAGCTCGGAGTTGTCCCAGTCACCCCCGCGGCTGCCCCGGGCGCGGGAGGCGGCCATGATCCGTTCGCGAAGCGCGCGGTTCGTCAGCGACGACAGAAACGGATGCCCGGTCGGTAGCACGAGCGTGATCAGGTACTTGTTCTCCAGGCCGCGTTCCTTCGCGGCCTCGGCCGCGGCGGACACCTCGCCGGGCTCAAGCCCATCGAGCTCGGCCACGTCGTCGATCACGACGGCGAGATCGTTCGTGTCCGCGAGCAGGTTCTTCTCGAACCGGGTGGTGAGCGTCGACAGGCGCTGGTTGTACTCCCGGAGCTTCGCCTTCTCGGCCTCGTTCAGCCCAGCACCCGCGACCGTGTACTCGGTGTAGTAGCGCTCGACGAGGTAGCGCGCTTCGGCATCGAGGCCGAGTTCGTCGAGCCCGTCGTGGATGGTCTTGATGCGCCAGTAGAGCAGAGCATCCAGCTTGATCGCGTCGGAGTGCGCGGCCAGAAGGGGCGCGATCTCCTCTTCAAGCTCATTCGTGAAGTCGGTGCTGTCCGCTGACGACTTGTTGTAAAACACCGTGGCCACGCGGTCGAGTAGCTGGCCGCTCTTCTCGAGCGGGATCATCGTGTTCTCGAACGTCGGCAGCTCGGCGCTCGAGGTTATCGAGGCGATCTCCTCGAGCTGGTCGACCATGCCCTTCTCGAACGCAGGGCGGTAGTGCTCGTCGCGAATGTCGGCAAACGGCGGCATACCGTACGGCAGGGTACTGGGCCCGAAGAAGGGGTTGGTCATCCCACCACCCTATTTGCGCCGGGCGCTCGCAGTAGCGGGCTACGATGAAGTGGTGGAGTTGAGCGCTAAGTCCGAATCGACTCGCTCTCCCACGACCTCGCATCCTCTGTCTGCTAGTTGGGTTGTGTTGCTGCGTCACACCTTGATGGCGGCGGTGACTGCGGCCCTTGTATTCGGGTTCTGGTCAACCCGAATGGAGTGGACAGCGGACATGCGCCTGTGGCGAGCCATCGGGGATGCCGCAATAGTGCTGCTCTTCGCCGCCCTAGCCCTGGGTCCGGCGGGGAAATTATCAGCACGTGTGGGCAAAGCCCAGCCGTGGCGACGCCCGCTTGGCATATGGGCGGCGCTTGCAGCGCTTACCCACTCGGTACTAATCATTGACGGCTGGGCGCAGTGGAGCGTTCAGCGTTTTCTCGGTTTTGAGTTTGTTCCCCAGCTAGGGCGCGAGGTGCGACTTGAGCCGGGGTTCGGGCTCGCGAACCTGCTTGGCCTCGTCGCAGTGGTCTGGATGGCCGTGCTGTTGGCTACGTCATCGGATCGTGCGGTACGGTATCTCGGCTCCGCAAGCTGGAAGTGGGTTCAGAGCGGAGCTTACGTAGTGTTCTATCTTTCAGTGCTCCACTCAGCGTATTTCCTGTTTTTGCACTACACCGCGTCGTTCCACCGGGCGGTGCCTGAGCCGAATTGGTTTCGTTTCCCGTTGCTTGCGCTGGGGGCGATTGTTCTAGTGCTGCAATGGTGGGCGCTCACGCACACGGTACGCCAGCACCGAGCGCGACGGACATCAGCGGCTCTGTCAAACTGACGGGGCGACAATCTCCACTGCCCCTGCCGACGACATCCGGATCACGGTGCCGTCATCGAGTTCCAGCACGGGCCGACCCTCGAGCCAGGTGAGAGTCCAGCGCCATCCCTCGGTCGCCACTCCGGCCAACTCGGATTCCACCTGAGCGACCGCCGCAACGACCGATTCGGGCAACCGCACGGGCACCCGATCGCCGACGTTCCAGCGGGTTCCGAGTTGCATCAGAAGCGCTTCTCGTACATGACCCAGTCGGTTTTGATGGCGATGTGGTCATACAGATGTTGGGCGCGGGCGTTGTCGGCGGCGGTGATCCAGCGCAAGGTACCACCATTGTCGCCCGCGCGCGCGAGGTCGGCGATGTGCTCGATGAGAGCGGTCGCGTGGCCCGCGCCGCGGGCATCCACACTTACGTACAGATCGTCGAGAAACCAGTCGCGCGCGCCAGTGAATGTATCAGGGTGTGACCGGTAGTGCGCAAAGCCGACCGCGTCGCCGTCCTGCTCCGCGACGAGGGCGTCGATGCCCGACGCCGGATCCTGCATGAGCGCCCACACCTTGTCGAGCACCTCGGGGGTGAAGCTGGTCTCGTAAAAGACCCCGTAGGCCGTGAACAACTCGCCCCACGCGTCGCGGTCCGTCGGGTTGATCGGCCGAATCATTCACTTACCTCCGCGAGCACAATGTGCCGCACCTCGATTGAGTCTGCTCTTACAAAGTTCACTGTAGCGATGCGCCCAACGGCCTTGATGTCGTCGAGGCCCTGCTCAAGCAGTACCGGGCCCGCAATTGTCGCGCTGAGCACGTCAGTCTTCTGGGACGCCTTGGCGTCGGTCTTTGCGCGCCGGATGCTGATGAGCGCCGCACTCACTGCCGTGAGCAGGCCGCTCGGTGCGGCATCCGCACCCTGCTTCGTCGCGCCCAGATCCTGAACCGTCGGCCAGGCGGCGGTGTGCACCGAACCCTCGTGGGTCCAGCTCCACACCTCCTCGGTCGCGAACGGAAGATACGGGGCGAACAGTCTCAGCATCACGTCGATCGCGGTGCGGAGCGCCGTCGCCGCGCTCGCTTGCCCCTCGGGAGTGGTCGCGCCGTAGGCCCGTTCCTTGACCAGCTCGAGGTAGTCGTCGCAGAAGGTCCAGAAGAACTGCTCGGTTGCCTCAAGCGCACGCGCGTGGTCGTAAGACTCGAGCGCTTCGGTCGCCGTAGTGACCACTGCGGCCAGCGTCGCGAGCATGTCGAGGTCGAGCGGCTCGGTGACCTGCGCTGCGCCCGTGGGTCCGTTCGCCGCAGGCTCCGCGAACGAGTAGACGAACTTTGCGGCGTTGAGCACCTTGATCGCGAGCCGTCGGCCGATCTTGATCTGCTTCGGGTTCTGCGGGTCGAACGCGGCATCCGTGCCCAACCGACTGGATGCCGCCCAGTAGCGCACCGCGTCGGAGCCGTGCTCATCGAGCATCCCTTTGGGCGTGACGACGTTGCCCTTGGACTTGGACATCTTCTTGCGGTCGGGGTCGACGATGAAGCCGGAGATGCCGGCGTTCGCCCACGGAATAGTGCCGTGCTCGAGTTGAGCGCGCAGCACGGTTGAGAACAGCCAGGTGCGGATGATGTCTTGGCCTTGACTGCGCAACGAGTACGGGAAGACGAGGTCGAACAACTCCGGGTCAGTCTCCCAGCCCGCGGCGATCTGCGGGGTCAGGCTCGACGTGGCCCACGTATCCATGATGTCGAGTTCACCGGCGAAACGGACTCCTCGGTCGGCCTCGGCGTATCCGGGGGGTACGTCGCTCGACGGGTCGATCGGCAGGCTCGCCTCGTCAGGCACAAGCACCGCGCCCTTCTCGCCGCTCGCGTCGAGTTCGTACCACACGGGGATGGGCACGCCGAAGAAGCGCTGCCGCGAGATCAGCCAGTCGCCGGTCAACCCTCCGACCCAGTTGTCGTACCGCACTCGCATGTGCTCGGGAGTGAACGCGATCTTCTTGCCGGCGTCGAGCAGAGTGCCCCGGAGCTTCTCGTCCCGGGCGCCGTTGGTGATGTACCACTGGCGGGTCGAGATGATCTCGAGCGGCTTGTCGCCCTTCTCGTAGAACTTGACCTGGTGAGTGATGGGTTTGGGGTCACCCTTGAGTTCGCCGCTCTCCCGCAGCAACTCCACGACGCGCGCCTTGGCGCTGAACACCGTCTTGCCCGCGAGCTCGGCATAGGCGGCATGAGCCTCGGGCGACGCGATCACATCGGGCGCGTCGGCGATAATGCGGCCGTCGGCACCGATGATCGTTCGGTTGGGCAGGTCGAGTTCCCGCCACCACACCACGTCGGTCACGTCGCCGAAGGTGCAGATCATCGCGATGCCGGAGCCCTTGTCCTGCTGCGCGAGGTGGTGGGCGACCACAGGAACCTCGACGCCAAACAGGGGTGTGGTGACCGTCGAGCCGAAGAATGGCTTGTAGCGTT
>JBJXDR010000174.1:0-18635 GCA_046155245.1 Rhodoglobus sp.
CGAGGAGCACAATTCCCGGGGCCTTCACGCCCGCGAGGAGGGCACCTCCACTGGCCACGATGAACCCGAGGCTGGCGGCAAGGCTGTAGGCCGGGGCGGTCGAGGCGACGCCGACGACGACGCTCGAGAGCAGCCCGAGGGCGCCACCCTTGAGGCCCTTCCCGTCGACCGTTCCGCCGGTTGCTGGAGTGATGGTTGATGACATTGGTCCACCTTGACGTGTCAGCGGGGCGCATGGAGGCGCTCACGGGTGAGGGAAATCTACGCTCATCCGTCGTCGCGGTCGAGCCCATTCCACAAGTCGCCGCACTCGATCTCGTTCACGGCATGCTCGACCAGATAGTGCCTGGCCCCACGGTCACCGGTCAGGCTCGCGGCCGCGGCATCCCAGTGCTCGGCGCCGATGAACACCGGATGCCCCGGGGCCCCGCCATACGTCGCTTGCCGCAGCGCGCCCGAGCCTGACATCACGCGCAACCCGACCGCAGTCGGCGGGCCGGGCAGGTCCACGAGGGTGATCAGAACCGCATCGCCGGATGCCCTGGCGAGCCCCGCGCGCAGCGAGGCGGACATCCCGACCTCCCAGTCGACGGCCACGAGAACCTCGGCTGTGGCGGGCACGAGCGGTCGCGCGATCCTCTCGCCAGCGCCCAGCACCGCGACCACCCGGTCGCACCCGGAGTCGCTCAGGAACGCGCAGGCCAACTCGAGCCAGGGGGTGCCGTCGGGCATCCGGAGGAGGGCCTTGGGGCCACCAGCCCGCGTGCCAGCGCCCGCCGCGAGCACGATTCCGGTCGTGTGAGTAGAGTCGCCGCCCATCGCTAATAGTCGGTGCGTCGCTCGTTCGCGAGCCAGGCGTCAAACGGGGCTGCCGCGTCATCCGGTCGCGCGGAGTCAATTGCGATGTGCCACTCGTCGCGGGGACGATTGAAGAGCTCGTAGAACTCGCGGTCGTCGAAGCCGCCGCGGGCCGCGTCATCCCGGTCGGCGGCATAGACGATCCGGTCGATGCGCGCCCAGAGCGCGGCCGAGAGGCATAACGGGCACGGCTCGCACGAGGTGTACAGAGTCGCGCCCGCGAGGGAGAAGTCGCCAACGGCTTGGCAGGCGGCGCGGATCGCCTCCACCTCGGCGTGTGCGGTCGGGTCGAGGGATGCCGTCACCCGGTTCTGCCCCTCGGCCAGAACCACGCCGTTGCGTACGACCAGCGCGCCGAACGGTCCACCTCCCGATGCGATGTTGGAGGTGGCGAGTTGGATGGTGCGGGCGATCCAGCCCGTGTCGAGATCATTCACGATGGACACCATTGAATCATCAGTGTTTCTGAATCATCAGTGTGTAACGCTGGACGCATGTTCGAGATCGCAGACCGTCTGCTCGCGGCAGCCGACACGGGCAAGCGCCTCGCGGTGGCGACCGCGATCTCGATCGAGGGAAGCGCACCGCGCACCGTGGGCACGTCGATGGCCTTCGACGGCGAGGCCGTGATCGGCAGCATTGCGGGGGGCTGCGTCGAGGGCGCCGTCGTCGAAGCGTGTGTCGACGTACTCGCTGACGGCGCGCCCCGCACCGTCGAGTACGGCGTCAGTGACGAGACCGCGCTCAGCGTCGGGCTCACCTGCGGTGGACAACTGCGCATCCACATTCAGCTTCTGGATGCCTCGCTGCTCGACTCGCTGCGCGCGGGCACCGCGGTCGAGGTGTGCCGCGAGTTCACGGAGCAGCCACCGGTTGAGCGGCGCATGATCATCTTCGGCGCCATGGAGTTCTCGGCGGCGCTCGCGGCCGCGGCGGCCCCGATGGGCTATCGCGTCACGGTCTGTGACCCGCGGTCGCTCGTCGCGACGGCCGAACGCTTTCCCCGGGCCGAGCTCGTCGTCCAGTGGCCCACGTCCTGGCTGGAGAGGGAGATCTCAGCGGGCTCGATCTCCGAGACGACGGTCATCTGTGTGCTCAGCCATGACGCGCGCTTCGACGCGGAGCTCATCGAACTCGCACTTGCCTCGTCCGCGGGCTACGTCGGCGCGATGGGCTCGCGCACGACGCACGATCGCCGCGTTGCCTCACTTGCCGAGCGAGGCGTCACGGACCTGGGCCGCTTGCACTCGCCGATCGGCCTAGACCTCGGTGGGAGCACCCCCGAGGAGACGGCTATCTCGATCCTCGCCGAGGTGCTTGCGGTGCGCTCGGGTGCCGGTGCCGAGCCGCTGCGTGACGCTAGGGGCGCGATCCACGGCACTCTCCCCGGCGCTCTCGCTTCGCAAATTCCCCGGTCGGCGTCGGACGCGGCCGACCCACCTCCTCGACTCCGCTAGTTCAGGACATTTGTTGCGCAGGACTGCATACGTCCTGAAGTAGCGGAGTGCTGGGGGAGGTTCGCCCCATTGACGCGCCGGCCAAGCGACCCCTGCGCCGCGCCCCCAGCGGTTTCGATACGCCGCCCTTGGCGGCTACTCGACCGGCCGGTCATTGGGAGCAGCGTGCAGCATCCGCCAAAGCCGGTCGCGCGACATCGGCAGCTCGAGCGGCCGCACGCCGATCGCATCGCGAATCGCATTGGCCAGGGCCGGAGCGACCGGGTTATAGGGCGCCTCGCTCATGGACTTGGCGCCGAGCGGCCCGAGCGGGTCGCTGGTGGAGGCGAAGTACACCTCCGTGACGGGCAGGTCGGCGAACTGGGGGATGTGATAGTTGCGCAGGGCATCCGTCAACACGCGGCCCTCGCCGTCGAGCGTCAACTCCTCGTACAACGCCGTGCCGATCGCCTGCGCGGTGCCGCCCTCGATCTGGCCACGCAACTGTTCGGGGTTGAGCACGGTGCCGGCGTCCGCTGCCTGTATCGACTGGAGGATCTGCACCGCGCCCGTCGCAGTGTCGACCGCGACGCGGAACGCGTGCACGTTGAAGGCGACGGAGCGGGGGGTTCCGTCGTGCGTCGCCGTGGCCGTGAGGGGCGCGACCCCGCCGGCCGCGATCTGCGCCGCGAGGTCCAGCGCCGCCGCATACAGCGCCTTGCCGGCGACGACCACCCCGGCCGAGCCGAACGCGCCCGTGTCGTAGGCCACGGCATCCGTGTCGGATTGTCGAATGCGGATGCGATCGACCGTCGTGCCGAGCGCCGTCGCCGCCAACTGGGCATGCACGGTGGTCGTACCGTTGCCGAACTCCGCTGTGCCCACCGCGATCTCATAGGCGCCGTCGTCGAGCAGAGTCGCGGATGCCACGGCATGATGCCCGCGCGGAGCGATCGTCGCGATCATAGCGACCGCCATCCCCGTGCCAACCGCCCAGCCGTCGGGGGCCGAGACGCCGTTGCCGCGAGCCAATGCCTGCTCGGCGAGATCGATGCACTGGTCGAGCCCGTAGCTCGCGATCCCGAGATCGGACTCCTCCTCGGGGTTCGTGATCACCATGCGATCGCCGGGAACGATCACGTTGCGCCGTCGCAGCTCGAATGGGTCCATGCCGAGCGCCCGGGCCAATTCATCCATGGCCGACTCGATCGCGAAGATCACCTGACCCAGGCCGTAGCCGCGGAAGGCGCCCGACGGCAGATTGTTCGTGTAGACCGACTGCGCATCCACCTTCTTGTTGGCGCAGCGGTAGACGCTCACCGACTCGTGGATGGAGTGGTACATCACGCCGATTCCGTGGTTTCCGTATGCCCCGGTGTCCATGAGCTGGTCGATGGCCAGCGCGGTCAGAGTGCCGTCGGATGCCGCGGCCAGAGTCACCCCCACCCGCATCGGGTGCCGTGCCGGCGCAACCGTGAACTCGTCGCGGCGGCTGAACTCGTACTGCACCGCACGCCCCGTCGCCAGCACCGCGAGGGTGACAAGATCCTCGGTGAGCAGCTCCTGCTTGCCGCCGAAACCACCGCCGACCCGTGCCGTGAACACCCGCACTTTCTCCGGGCGCAGACCAAAGATGTGGCACAGCTCGTCGCGGACGAGGTAGGGCACCTGGCTCGAGGTTCGCAGCACGAGGCGACCCTCCGCATCCAACCAGCCCCGGGTGGCGTGAGTCTCCAGAGCCGCGTGGGTCACCCGTTGCGTCTGCCAGACGCCGGACACCACGGCATCCGACGCCGCGATGGCGGCGGCGACGTCGCCGGTCTCGCCGTGGAACTCGGCCACCGTGTTGCGCCCGGGAGCCGCGATGCGCGATTCGGGCCCCTTGTCGCCGTGCAGCGCCGGCGCGCCGGGCTCGCGCGAAACGAGCGGGTCGAACACCGCGGGCAGCAACTCGTACTCGACGACGATCGATTCGAGCGCACGCTCGGCCTCGGCGATCGACTCGGCCGCGACCGCTGCGACGCGCTGACCCCGGAATCGCAGCACCTCGTCGAACACGAGAGTGTCGTCCGGGTCGTCGGTGCGGTGCTCGTGTCGGCCGGTCGAGAACAGGGTTGCGGGAGAGTCGCGGTAGTCGAACACGGCGAGCACCCCGGGCATCCCGAGCGCGGCACTCGTGTCGATGTGCACGATGCGCGCGTGCGGATGCGGGCTGCCCAGCACCGCGAGGTGCGCGAGCGAGGTCGTCACGACGTCGAGCGTGTAGGGCTCGCGGCCGGTCACGACCCGCATCGCCGCGGGGGCGACGACCGAACGGCCGGCCGCGTCGCCGGCGGGGGCGACCTCGGTGTTGATGACACCGCAGATGGCGTCGTGAATTGCGCGGTAGCCGGTGCAGCGGCAGAGGTTTCCCTTGAGCAGGCGCGGCAGGTCGTCGAGATCGTCCGGGTCGAAGGTCGACGCGGTGACCACCATGCCCGCCGTGCAGAAGCCGCACTGGAACGCCCCAGCCTCCGCGAATGCTCTCTGCACGGGATGCGGCTGCTCCGGCGTGCCAAGCCCTGCGACTGTCGTGACGCTCGCCCCGTTGAGCCGGTGCGCGGGGTAGATGCAGGAGTGGATCGGCGTGCCATCGAGCAGCACGGTGCATGCTCCACAGTCGCCCGCGTCGCATCCCTTCTTCGTGTCGAAGTGGTCGGCCTCACGCAGCAGCGAGCGCAGCACCTGCCCGGGGCGTGGGGTGACTTCGAGGGGTTCGCCGTTGATAGTGAGCCTCACAGCTCGCCCCGAATCTCTTCGGCGAACCTCAGGCTCATCGCACGCCGCCAGTCGGGCTTGCCGTGAGCGTCGTCGTACCAGTCGTCGATCCGATCAACGGCCCCGGCGAGCGCACTAGCCGACGGCACTTCATCGAACCGCAGCACGTGCGGCCGGGTCGTGCCGCCGGTGACCGTGAAATTCACTTCGCCGCTCGGGTCGGCCCGGCCGATGACGAGGGTTCCTGTGCGTCCGAGGGGCGAGAGCGCTATCCGGCGGAAGCCGGTGCGCGACTTCAGCGAGTGCGCCGGAACGTTGATACTACGCACCACCTCGCCGTGAGCCAGCGCGGTCCGCTGCACGCCCTCGACGAGGGCGGCGACGGGGATGACACGCTCTGAGCCGTCGGGGCTCCATACGACAGCCGTGGCATCCATCGCCGCAGCGAACGACGTCATCGGGCCGGCCGGAAGCGCCATGCAGATGTTGCCGGCCACCGTCGCGACGTTCCACACCTTGAACGAGCCGAGCAGCGCGGTCACGCACTGCCAGACCAGCGGATGCGCCGCCCACTCGTCGCGCGCGGGCAGCCGGGACAGCTCGGCGAGAGTGCACGTGCCCGCGATGGTGAGTCCGCCCTCCGTCACGGTGAGTGGCTCCCACCCAAGAGTTGTCAGGTCGACGAGTCCCGTGAGGTCGGGCTGTTCCTCGGAAAACAGCCACGTGCCACCACCCAGCGGCAGTTCCCCGGGCGCGAAGACGAGATCGTCGCGGGTGTGGGCCACCCGAACCTCGCGCACGCCGATTAGATCCATTGGTCACTTCAGTCAACATTATGGATGTGACGAGCGGGTAACGGAACGCGGAGCGTGACCTCCAGAAGCATTCCGTAGGCTTGACTCATGGCCTTGGCAGTGATCCTCGCACTGGGGTCGGCACTCGCCTACGGCGTGAGCGACTTTCTGGGTGGCACCGCCGCGGCGCGGCTGCGCGTGATGCCCACGACGATCCTGAGCTATGCCTCGGCGACCATCGCGCTCACCGCACTCATTCTCGTGACCGGCGGGGAATGGTCGGCCGGGGTCGTGCTGTCGGGAGTCGTCGCCGGCGTCGCCGCCGTCGTGGGATTCGTCACGTTCTATGCGGCGATGGCGATCGGTCCGATGAGCCTCGTGTCGCCGGTCATCGCCGTGCTCGGCTCCGCGGTGCCCGTGGCCGCGGCGGTCTTGCTCGGCGAGCGACTCTCGGGATGGGCGTGGCTGGGCATTGTGCTCGCACTCGCCGGCGCCGTGCTGATCTCCTCGCAGCCCAAGGGCGGTGGCGGGCATATGACGATCCGCGCTGCAGTGCTCTCGATCGTTTCTGGGATCTCGCTTGGCGGCTCGGTCATCGCTCTCGACCGAGCACCAGCGGGATCCGGCTCGCTCGCAGCCTTTGTCGAGATCGTCATTGGACTCGTCTTGCTTGCACTCGCGGCAGGAACAGGCGTTCTCATTGCGACCGTTGGCCAGGGGCTTCGCAACCTCGGCGGCACCGACACTGTGCCCGGCAACCGCCGCGCGAACATCGGAGCCGCCCTCGCCGCGGGCGTGCTTCTCGGCGCAGCGAACGCTGGCATTCTCGCAGCGCTCCAGACGGGCAGTCTCGCGATCGTGTCCGTGCTCGTTGGCCTGTACCCCCTTGCCACCCTGCTTCTGGCCCGCATCGTTGGCGGCGAGCGGATTGCGCGGCTGCAGCTCGCCGGTGGTGGCCTCGCGATCGCGGCATCCGTCGTCCTGGGATTCGCGCTCGGCGGTGCCGCGTAGGTCCTCGGGACAGCCGGATGTGCGCCATAGGATTCCCTCATGGCCTCCGATACCGACGACGACGCGCTCGCGTGGAGTGGCGAGACCGACTCGAGTCACGTCGATGGTCCCGCCGCGGCGCCGCCCGCCACGCGGCGTCCGGTGGCCGAACGTGTCGAGGCCCCCGTTGCCGAGAGCACCCGCGCGCAGACGCCTGCCGCCCTGCTCATCACCTATGGGATCCTCGGCGGGGTCTACCTGATCTACACGCTCGGCTGGGTCACGAGCATCCTGCGTCTCAATGGCGTTCGCGCGCCGTACAGCGATCCGCTTGCTGAGATCATGTTCCAGCTCGGGGAGGGTCTCGCGCTCGCGAGCCCCGCCTTGTGGTTGGCGGCGGTGTTCCTGCTCACGCGCGGCCGCAAGCCCCTGGTGCGATTGGCGTGGATTCTCGTCGGGCTGGTCGCGGTGCTCCCGTGGCCCTTCGTGCTGGGGGCGTGGGCATGAGCGACCCGGGATCGATCTCCGAGTCCGACAACCCAATCGAGGCGGTCGTCGCAGATGACGCGGCTCAGGCAACTCGCGGCCGCTACGGCTGGCTGAGTCTCATTGTGGCGTTCGGGTTTGCCCTGTTCTACGTCTACGACCTCTGGGAGGCGGTCGGCAACCTTATCCAGCTGCCACTCGTATACGACGTCTTTGGATTCGGCTCCGAGAAAGTGCCGTGGTGGCTGCTCTGGATCGGCGTACTGATCCCTCTCGCGGTCTACGTTGTCGCGTTCGTGGGCGGGCGCCGACGCAACGTCTTCGGAAAGGCGCTCATCTTCCTGGTCGGCCTGGCGCTGGTCGCTGGTCTCTCGATCGCGGTGCTCGCTCTCGAGGAGATTCTGCGCCCGGTGCTCGTCACGACCGTCGGCTAGACGATCGCGACGACGATCAGGCCGATGAGCGCGAGCTGCGCCAGCAGCCGCGGCCAGAACGGTATCGCGACCCGTCCGAAGCGCTCCGGGTAGCGGGACGCGTAGGCGTTAGCGGGAAACACCGCCACGAGAAACACGATGAGCGCGATACCCGCAGCGACATGGATGCTCGGCACGAGCATCCCGATGCCGCCGGCGATCTCGCACAGCCCGGTGAACCGCACGAGCACCACGCCGGGCACGACCCGCTTGATGGCGGGCGGGATGATCGCGCTCATGCCCTTCGCGGGGCCGGGCACGAAGTGGAGCACCCCCATGCCGACGAATAGCGCCGCAAGCAGCACACGGATCACCCACTGAACGATTTCGAAAGGATCCACGCTCTTATGGTCGCACTGACTCATGGTCGCACCGACGTCACACTGTCACGGCATCGTGGCCGGAGCCGGTAAAGTTGCCGGGGTTGCGCGAGACGCGCCCCGCCGCCAAGACCTAAGGATTCGATCCGTGGCCAAGCCGATCGTGCTGATCGCCGAAGAACTCTCGCCCGCTACAGTCGACGCCCTCGGCCCCGATTTCGACGTTCGGAACGTGGACGGCACAGACCGCGCCGCCCTGCTCACCGCGCTCGCCGACGCGAACGCGATCCTGATCCGGTCCGCGACCAACGTGGACGCCGAGGCGATCGCCGCAGCGAAAAACCTGAAGGTCATCGCTCGAGCCGGGGTCGGCCTCGACAACGTCGACATCAAGGCGGCCACGGCCGCCGGCGTGATGGTCGTCAACGCGCCCACCTCGAACATCATCTCCGCAGCGGAGCTCACGGTGGGCCACATTCTGAGCCTCGCCCGTCACATCCCGCTCGCCCACGCGAGTCTCGCGGAGGGTCTTTGGAAGCGCTCGAAGTACACCGGTGTCGAGCTGTATGAGAAGACGGTGGGTATCGTCGGTCTCGGTCGCATCGGTGCGCTCATCACGGAGCGGCTGCAGGCGTTCGGCATGAACGTCGTTGCTTACGATCCCTACGTCACGAGTGCCCGCGCCCAGCAACTCGGCGTCACGCTGCTCAGCCTCGACGAACTGATGAAGACGAGCGACTTCATCACGATCCACATGCCGAAGACCGCCGAGACGACGGGGATGATCGGCACCGACCAATTCGCGCTTATGAAGCCCACGGCCTACATCGTCAACGTCGCGCGCGGCGGACTCATCGATGAGGACGCGCTCTACGCGGCGCTGAAGTCCCACCGCATCGCGGGTGCCGGACTCGACGTGTTCGTGAGCGAACCCCCCAGCGGATCGCCGCTGCTCGAGCTCGGCAATGTCGTGCTCACTCCCCACCTTGGGGCATCGACTGACGAGGCGCAGGAGAAAGCGGGTGTTTCGGTTGCTCGCTCTGTGCGGCTCGCCCTCGACGGCGAGCTGGTACCCGACGCCGTCAACGTCGCAGGTGGAGCGATCGACCCGAGCGTGCGGCCCGGCATCCCGCTCATGGAGAAGCTGGGCCAGGTCTTCGCGGGCCTCGCGGACAGCCCGATCACGTCGGTCGACGTAGAGGTCTCCGGCGAGATCGTCGAGTTCGACGTGAACGTGCTCAAGCTCGCGGCGCTCAAAGGCATCTTCTCGAACATCGTGAGTGAGTCGGTCAGCTACGTGAACGCGCCGCTGCTGGCCGAGGCCCGCGGCATCACTGTGCGCCTGACCACAGATGCGACGAGCGATGAGTACCGCAACCTGCTGCGCATCTCGGGTTCGCTGTCGTCAGGCGCGACCATCTCGGTGTCCGGAACGCTCACGGGCACCAAACAGACCCAGAAGATCGTGGAGATCAATGGGTACGACGTCGAGGTGCCGGTTGCCGAGCACCTCATCGTAATGATTTACACCGACCGCCCCGGAATCGTGGCCATCTACGGCAAGGAGTTCGGTGAGGCTGGCATCAACATCGCGGGGATGCAGATCGCTCGTCAGAGCAAGGGCGGCCAAGCGCTCAGCGTGCTGACCGTCGACTCGCCCGTGCCCGACGCGCTGCTCGCCTCGGTAGCGACGGCGATCCGCGCAGATCTACTGCGTGAGATCGACATCGTCGAGGCGTAGCAGCGCGCCCGGTGTCTGGTGGTGGTTAGCGACAGCGCCTTGTGACGCTGCGTCGTGACTAGATGGTGGTGTCGTCGGGGGTGACGGCGGTGCGACGCTCGCTGACACCGACGCCGTCAGCGCCAACGCCCGAACGCACGGTGGTGACCGACTGGCGCTTACGCATCATCAGCACGAGGCCGATGATGAATACGACGACTCCGGCACCCATCAACAGGTAGCCGATCAGGTCAAGGTTGACGAAGGATGTCTCCACGTTGACCGCGAAGGTCAGAATCGCGCCGACAACAAACAGGACTATTCCAGTTCCAATACTCATAGCCCTCACCGTAGGCGTGACACCCGAGGTGGTTTCACCCATTGACAACTGGGCAGACGTCTGAGTTGCTGGCCGGCCAGAGGCGGGTCGACGATGTCGATGTCGGTTCAGATCATCTCCGCCGGTAAGGTGAACAGTGTGGGTTCAGGTGCCCAGCAGGTAGCTGCGCACCGCGGGATTGGTGGTCAGTCCCACAGCACGGTACCGAGCCGCATCCGCACCCGCTGTGTCACCGAATGCTCGAAGTACCCGCGCGCGGCACACCCAGTAGGGCTGATACTCGGCGACCGCCTCGGTCGGCAGGTCGTCGAGCAGCGTGAGCGCCGCCGACGTGTCGCCCGCTTCCACGTTGGCGCTCGCGGCACCGACGGCCGCGCCGACCGACGGGGCTATTGCGAGCAGTCCCCGGTACAGAGTCGCGATTGCCGCCCAGTCGCCATGGCCCTCAACATGATCACCGTCAGCTAGCCCGGCGGGCAGGAAGCTGGGCGTGGGAGTTTGTGGACGCGAAGCCCGAGGACTTCTTGATCCCGGCGCAGATGCTGAAGGGGTTTCTCCACGACTTGGACAGCGAGATTGGGACAGGCTTCGTGATGGACTCGTTCACCGCCGCCCAGGAGAGGTCCGACCCGTAGCGCTTGTTTTGCCCCAACCGGCTCGCACCGCCCTCGCTTCTCTCGAACATACATTCGAGAGTCAAGGGTATCCAATCCGCGCCAGAACTCGACCGAACCTCCCCAGCTTCGGTCCGTCATCCCTCACTCAATCGGCCCAGAACCTTACCGTCGACGGTCGTCACCGGTAGACTGGTACTAGGCCGATTGAGTGAGGGAGTGAGCATGTCGAACACGATTCAGACGGGTGCCGCCCTCGCGGGTGTAGCCCCGGTCGACCGCCTGATGGCTGAGGTTGAGAAGGGCCAGCAGCTTGCGGGCCACTTCCCGGACGCGGAAGCGCTCGACCGCGGCCGCCGCGTGTACCGCAGCGAACTCACCATCGAGGAAGCCCGCGCCGAAATCGACGCCAAGTATTCGAGGGGATGACCCTCGACGACAAGTACACCTACCCTGGGTCGGGCGGTGTGCTTGTCAATCGGTTCGGCATCCGCGATGCTGACCGACTCGACCATGCGCTCAACGACTACGCCACTGTCGAATGGGTTCACCTCCGGCAGCAGGCCCCTCCTGAGCCACCAGGTTTCGACTACCTGCAGACGATCCACCGCGAGATGTTCGGGTCGCTGTTGGACTGGGCCGGCGAGCTGCGTGAAACGGACGCGCAGGCGACCGGAACGGGCATCGCCTACGCCCGACCCGAGTACATCCCGGAGTCGCTTCGCTCCTTGTTCGACAAGCTGCAGCGTGAGGACTTCTTGACCGGCCTCGACCCCGCGACCTTTGCCGATCGCCTCGCGGACCGCTGGGGCGACCTCTCGGCCATTCACCCCTTCAGGGACGGAAACACTAGAAGTCAGAGCGCCTACGTCAGCTCGCTCGCAGAACGCGCCGGACACCCGATCGACTGGACCGCGATCGACGTGCCAACGCTGCGCAACCTGCGGCTCGTGGCCGTCGCCGGCCGTCACGACCCACTAGCGGGGTACCTGCGCGATCACCTGGTGTCGTCGACCGATGCGTCTCTTGACCGCGGATGGTCAGCGGCCCGCCTTGCCGGCTTCGACACTCCCTCCAAGCCAGGCGCCGGCAGATCGAGCGCCGCCGGACTGGATGCATTCGGCACCACCACGTACCGGGCCGATCCTGGCCTGGGCCGATCCGGACATGGCCGATAGTGAGCGCGTCGAAGCGCTCCGCGAGCCCGACTCCATCCACCGAGGCTCAGCGTTGGTTCGCTCTCGAGCAGGCCGAGCACAGCGGCGAGATGGAGGGCCTGCACATTGACCCGGCCACTCGTGCCGACGCCGAGGAATGGGTAGCAGGCCGCATCGACGTTGACGAGCTCGTGGCGCGCGGCCGCGCACGCTACGGCTTGCGGTGATCTAGCGACCTTCGCCCAGCGATCGCCGTTGCGGGATCTCGATGCCGTGCGGGTGCTTGGCCCGCCACTCGTCGACGTCGGCCTGCAGGTGGGATGCCCGCCCGCGCGCGCCGAGTGCGCCGAACTGATGGCGGCCTCGAGTTGGAAGCGGCCGAGCATCCCGAGGGGGCGCGCACGCGCAAGCAGGGAGTCGGCCTCGGCAATCAGGTCCCCGGACCACAGGGTCACGTCCTGCTGGGCAAGGGGCACGAAACGCCCGCCAATCATGCGGGCCGCCCGGCGGCTCTCGGTGTGGAGGAGCAGGGCGAGCAGCCCGAGTGCTTCGGGCTGCTCGGGGAGCTCATGCACGATGACCCGTGCGAGGCGGATCGCTTCGCGGCGCAGCTCGTCGTCACGCGCGTCGGACTCGGCCGCGGTCGGGTCACCGACTCCATACGCCGCGTACACGGCCTGCAGCACGGGCGCGAGGCGAGCCGGCAGTTCGGCGATCTCGGGCACGCGGTAGCGGATGCCGGCATCCCTGATCTTCGACTTCGCGCGACTGAGCCACTGGCCCATGGTTGTCGGTGGAACCAAAAAGGCTGACGCGATGCGCGCGGCGTCGATCCCGAGCACCGCCTGCAGCATCAGCGGCGCGTGCATGCGCGCGTCGACAGCCGGGTGGGCGCATACGAACAGCAACCCGAGCCGCTCGTCGAGACCCGTGGGTGCCATGGGTGATGCCTCCAGTTCAATGAAGGTCTCGGGTGCGACCGAGCGAGCTCGGGACGCGATGCGCAGTGCGCTCACCGCGCTGTTGCGGGCCGCAACTCGAAGCCACGCCTCGGGCGAGTCGGGGACTCCGGATGCACGCCAGGCGGTCACCGCAGACGCAAACGCCGAGGCGACCGCATCCTCCGCCAGTTGCAGGTCACCCGAGTAACGGAACAGCCAACCGACGAGACGCCCGAAGTACTGGCGATGCGCCTGAACGAGCGCCTCAGCGGCCGACACGGGGCGGGTCTCAGGACATCGGAGGCAGCACGGGGCGCACCTCAACCGATCCGGTGGCCGCCGATGGGCAGCGCGCCGCCCACTCGAGTGCGGTGTCCAGATCGGGAACCTCGATGACGAAGACGCCGCCGAGGTGCTCCTTCACGTCGGCGAAGGGTCCATCCTGCACGTCGGTCGAGCCGCCGCGCACGCGCACTGTGGTCGCGGTCTCGGGGGATTGGAGTCCGGCCCCCGAGAGGAAGATGCCGCTCTCGTGGATCGCGGCGACGTAAGACCCCCACGAGGCCCAGTACTCGTCGGAGCGAGCGGGGTCGGTACGGGCCGCGTAGTCGGCGTCCGATTCGTTAGCGAGGATGACGTACTGCATGGTGTTGATTCTCCCTGTCTGCCGCCACGGTGGCGACATCGGGTAGACGCACGATTGCGGCCCGCTTCGACAAGTACTGTAAAAGAATGTCCAACACCCTAAATCTCGCCGTGATCGCGGGCGACGGAATTGGTCCCGAGGTCACTACCGAAGCGCTCAAGGTGCTGAGGGCGACCGGCGTGGATGCCACGACCACCGACTTCCCCTTCGGTGCCGGCCACTACCTGGCCACGGGCGACATCCTCGCCGAGGAGGATCTCGCGGCGCTCGCCGAACACGACGCGATCCTCCTGGGTGCCGTTGGCGGTGACCCCCGTGATCCGCGCCTCGCGGGCGGTGTGATCGAGCGGGGGTTATTGCTGAAGCTGCGCTTCGCTTTTCATCACTACGTGAACCTGCGGCCGACCGTGCTGCGCCCCGGGGTGCCGTCGCCGCTGAAAGACCCAGGTCTGGTCGACTTCGTTGTCGTGCGCGAGGGCACCGAGGGTCCGTACGTCGGCAACGGTGGTGCGATTCGTATCGGCACTCCGCACGAGGTCGCCAACGAGGTGAGCATCAACACGGCGTTTGGCGTCGAGCGGCTTGTGCGGTTTGCGTTCGCCGAGGCTACGGCTCGTCCGCGCCACATGCTCACCCTCGTGCACAAGACGAACGTGCTCACCCACGCGGGCAGCCTGTGGCAGCGCACCTTCGACCGTGTGCATCTGGAGTTTCCCGAGGTCAGTACCGACTACCAGCACGTCGATGCGGCGACCATCCACATGGTCACTGACCCTGCTAGGTTCGACGTGATCGTCACAGACAACCTCTTCGGCGACATCCTCACCGATCTTGCTGCCGCAATCAGCGGCGGCATCGGACTGGCGGCCTCGGGCAACATCAATCCGGACGGCACCTTCCCATCGATGTTCGAGCCCGTGCACGGTTCGGCGCCAGACATCGCTGGCAAGCAGTTGGCTGACCCCACGGCCGCGGTCCTGTCTGTTGCTCTCCTCTTGACCCACACCGGTCATGCGGATGCCGCGGCCAGAGTCACGGCGGCCGTCGAGGCCGACCTTGCCGCCCGTGGGGGGGCGAAACTCTCCACCTCGCAAATTGGGGATGCGATCGCGGCTGCTGTCGCGGCTGGTTGAGCAGCCCCACGAGGGGCGTATCGAAACCGCCAGGCGTAGCATCCATATAGCTCTCGACTAAGGACCACGATGAAGAATCTTCTCGCCCCGCGCACCCTCGAGTTCTCGGTGACGCCGAACGACGACGCACGATCGGCCGCCGAGCACGCCGACATCATCGCCGAGCCCGGCTTCGGAAAGCACTTCACCGATCACATGGTCGACATCTGCTGGAGTGAGCAGGGCGGGTGGCACCGGCCGCGGGTGCAGCCGTACGGACCGATCCAGCTCGACCCGGCGGCCGCGGTGCTGCACTACGCGCAGGAAGTCTTCGAGGGTCTCAAGGCCTACCGGCACGCTGATGGTTCGATCTGGAGCTTCAGGCCCGAGATGAACGCCGAACGCCTCAAGCGTTCCGCGCAGCGGCTGGCCCTGCCCGAGTTGCCCACCGAGTACTTCATCGAGTCGCTGCGTCAGCTGATCGCCGTGGACGCCCGTTGGGTTCCGTCGGCCGCGGACACGAGCCTGTACCTGCGCCCCTTCATGTTCGCGAAGGAGGCGTTCCTCGGTGTGCGCCCCGCTAAGAAGGTCAACTACTACGTGATCGCGAGCCCCGCGGGCGCGTACTTCAGCGGGGGAGTGGCCCCGGTGTCGATCTGGATCTCCACCGACTATGCCCGCGCGGGCAAGGGCGGCACGGGTGCGGCCAAGACGGGCGGCAACTACGCGTCATCCCTCGTCGCTCAGCAGGAGGCGTACGACCACGGTTGTGCCCAGGTGCTGTTCCTCGACGCCGAGCGCAGCGAATACCTCGAAGAACTCGGCGGCATGAACGTCGTGTTCGTCTACAAAGACGGCCGAGTGGTCACGCCCGACTCCGACAGCATCCTGCAGGGCATCACGCGGGACTCGGTGCTTCAACTGGCCAAGGATCGCGGCCTCAAGGTCGAGCAGCGCAAGGTGAGCATCACCGAGATCCGCGAGGGCGTGGCATCCGGCGAGATCATCGAGATGTTCGCGTGCGGTACGGCGGCGGTCATCGTGCCCATCGCCTCGTTCAAGGCTGATGGCTACACGATCGGTGACCCGGATGCCCCGGCCGGCGAACTGACGATGTCGCTGCGCGAGGAGCTCACCGACATCCAATACGGACGCAAGCACGATCGCCACGGCTGGATGACCCGTCTAGACGTAGTGCCCGATTAACTAGGCGAGCCGCGCGACGAACCCAGCCACAGCATCCCCCGTGGCCTCACGATGCTGCGCATACGTGAACCCTGAAACCGCCTTGCGCGGCCGCAGTCCGTGGTCGCCGTCCTCGAGCCACGCAAGCTCGATCGCCGGCGAGAGCGCATAGCCCTCGACCTCCTCGCGGGTGCCGAATTCGTCGCGGGTGCCCTGCACGATGAGGGCAGGTGTCTTCAAGTGTTCTAGGTGTGCGGTGCGCAACTGCTCGGGTTTGCCCGGCGGGTGAAACGGGTAGCCCAGACACACGAGCCCGTGCACGGTGCCTGCCGCGTGCAGCTCGTCGGCCACCATGCTCGCCACCCGTCCGCCCATGGAACGCCCGCCGATGAACACCGGGCCATCGGCGGCGACCTGCGCCGTGGCATCCCGGTACTCGCCGACAAGGGTGTCAGCGCGTGGCGGTGGCTTGCGAACACCCTCGCGGCGGCCGGCCATGTAGGCGAATTCGAACCGCGCCACCCGGATGCCCCGGCTCGCGATCACCCGCGCCGCGTCGTTCATCGAGCTCGAGTCCATCGCCGCACCGGCCCCGTGCGCGAGCAGCAGCGTCGCGGAGTACTGGCCGTCGGAATCCCACAGCAGCTCGACCATGTTGATAACCGTATCGGGGTGGGTGCGGAGACGGTATGCTGACGCTGAGCTGAGAGACTGTCGTCTTGTCGGCGATCACAACAGCCCGGAGCAAAACCGATGACCCTGAGTGCCGCAACCCGCCGCCGCCTTGCCCTTGCCACCGTCACAAGCTTGGTGCTCGGTGCCGCCGGGGCCCTCGCCGTTGCGACGCCCGCGATGGCCGCGACCTACACTGTCGACAGCCTTACTGACGACGGCGTCGGCAACACCCTGCGCGAAGCTATCGTGCTTGCGAATGGCAACGCCGGTGTCGACGCCATCAACTTCGACCCGTTGCTGACGGGTGGAACTCTCGTTATCAACTCCGTTTTGCTCATCACCGAGGAATTGACGATCTCAGGCCCCGGTTCCACTAACCTCTCCATTGAGCGCTCGGGCTCCAACGTCGGCTCCGACTTCTTTGTGTTCCAGCCTGCCGCGGATGGCGACGACTTCTCCCTGTCGGGCATCACCATCACTGGCGATGACATCAAGACCGGTAGCGGGGTCGTCGCCAACGACAACTCGACCGGCACCCCCGGCAACGTCACGATCACCGACGTCGTTTTTGAGCGGTTGACAAACTCCGTGATCGGGGGAGCCGCAATCCTCATCGATGGCTCGACCGGCGACGGCATCTCGGGAATCCTGTCGATCCTAGGGTCCGGCTTCTATGACATCCTCAGCGGCGGCGCGGGCGGAGCAATTTCAGCCGTCGACGTCGGTACCTTCATCAGTATTGCGACAAGCGAGTTCATTGGAAACGAATCAGGTGGCGACGGTGGAGGCGCAGTCTACGTCGAATCACCCTCCGCAGGATTCAGCATCACCGACACCGAATTCGACGACAACTTCGCCAACGACACCGGTTCCGGAGGAGCCGTGCTGATCGCGGGCGCAGCTGCAGTGAATGTGACCCGCTCGAATTTCGAGAGCAACATTTCCTACGACACCGGTGGTGCGATCTCCGACGATGACACCACCTCGATCACCGTGACCGACTCGCTCTTCTTCGATAACACGGTGACGAACAGCCGAGGCGGTGGGCTCTACGTCGGGGGCTCCAGCGGAATTGTCACGATCACTGGCACCACCTTCTCGCTCAACAGGGCAGAGATCGGTGGTGGCGGCTTCGCCTCATTGGGCGACGTTTACGTCGAGATCGAGGATTCGTTCTTCTTCGATAACTCCACTCCAGAACGCGGTGGTGCGATCTATCAGGGCGCCAATGATGGCACCACGTCGATCGCGCGCACCACGTTCAGCGGGAACACCGCGAACCTCTATGGCGGAGGCGTCTACGTGGACGGGATCGACGCGGGGGGCGAGTTCACCGTGCACTCCTCCACGTTCGCCGGTAACGACGGTGACGGTGGGGGTAACGCCCTTGCTCTCGCATCAATCGACGGCGTGGCCACAGTCATCAATAGCACCATTGATGAGGCGGCGGCCGGCGTTGCTGTCCTCACCTCGGTGTTCGACGGCGAACTGCGCCTGCGCTACTCGACCATCTTCGGTGGGGTGTTCATCGAGGCCAACGAGAACGTCGTCGAGATCGTCAGCAGTATCTTGGGCGATGACGCGAATGCGCTCGCCGTCGACCCCGGTGAGGATGCGGTGAGTGTCTCGTACAGCCTTCTCTCGTCCGCCGACTCGGCGGAGATCACCGATGGCGGCAACAACCAGTTCTCCGTGGCGGACTTCAAGCTCGGTCCGCTTCAAGACAATGGCGGCCCGACCTTCACTCGCCTGCCGCTCGCCGGCAGCCCGGCGATTGACCGCGGTTTCCCGGGCGGCACCCCGCCCACGTTCGACCAGCGCTACACGGGCTTCCCGCGCGTGCTCGGCGGCCGAGTCGACATTGGTGCCGTGGAGTCGAGCGTGCTCGCCGCAACTGGGCAGACGATCAACCTCTGGATTCCGATCGCCGGGGGAGTCCTGCTGCTTGGTGGCGTCGCGGCCATCACGGTCAGCGCGCTGCGCCGCCGTCGCCTCGGCTGACGTGTGACCGTAGGCTGAACGCGTGAAGGTCGCGCGATTCAGCACCGGTGGTGACCCGAGGTTCGGGATAGTTGATGACGACGAGCTCGTCGTACTCCGCGGCGACCCGATGTTCTCGGGCTTCGACACT
>JBJXDR010000175.1:0-2761 GCA_046155245.1 Rhodoglobus sp.
GGTCAAGCGGCTCGCCGAACAGGGAGTCGCGGTCATCTTGATCAGCCACAACCTCGCCGACATCTTCGAGGTTGCCGACTACATCAGCGTGCTCTACCTCGGCCAGATGGTTGCTGATCTGGAGACCAAGAACACCAACAACGATGACGTTGTCGGCTACATCACCGGCAGCAAGAGTTACGAAGGAACCCTGGCATGAGCACACCTGTCCCCCCGCCCCCGGCCATCGGCAGCGGATACGAGGGCGGGATCGGCGATCAGGTCACGAACTACTTCCGCCGCATACGTCAGGGTGAGATGGGCGCGCTCCCTGCCCTCGGCGGGTTCGTCGTTCTCATCATTCTCTTCTCGTTCCTGAGCTCCAACTTCTTCACTCCGCTGAACCTCGCAAACCTCCTCACCCAGACGGCAACCCTAATGACCTTGGCGATGGCTCTGGTCTTCGTGATCTTGCTGGGGGAGATCGACCTCTCGGCGGGCGTGACTTCTGGCGTTACAGCGAGCGTGTTCGTCGTGCTCGTGAAGAACATCCAGATGAATTGGATTCTCGCTTTGCTCATCGCCTTCGGCGTCGGGATGCTCATCGGAACCTTCATCGGATTTTTCGTGGCACGCGTGGGAATCCCGTCGTTCGTCGTGACGCTCGGGCTCTTCCTCGCCATCCCCGGCCTCCAATTGCTGATCATCGGAACCGGTGGTGCTTATCGCATCGAAACTCCCGAGATCTCCGCGATCATGAACAAGAACCTGCCCATAGCCGCAGGCTGGATACTGTTAGCGGCGGCGATTGTCATTGACATCCTCATCTCGATCTGGGACCGCGCTCGCCGCAGGCGCGCGGGAGTGTTGAATCGCCCGATCACCCTCATGTGGCTCCGGGTCGGTGCCCTCGCTGTCGGAGGTGCCCTCTTCGTGGCGCTTATGAGCGCAGACCGGGCGGCGGGCCGCGGATCGCTGAATGGAGTGCCCATTGCCAACGATGCCATCGAGGGTGTGCCGATTGTCGTGCCGATCGCCGTTGGCCTGTTGTGGGTAGGCACCTTCATGTTGGATCGCACACGATACGGCCGACACCTCTATGCAGTCGGTGGAAACCCCGAAGCGGCGCGTCGAGCCGGTATCAAAGTCGCGGGAATCAAGATGTCTGCATTCATCATCTGCTCGACGCTGGCGGTCGTCGCCGGTCTCTTCGACGCGAGCCGCATCGGCGTGGTGACGGCCTCGTCGGGAAGCCAGATCGTGCTGAGCGGGGTCGCCGCAGCGGTAGTGGGTGGTGTGAGCCTCTTTGGTGGCCGCGGTCGCCTCATCCACGCGGCCATCGGTGCCTTGGTGATTGCCGTGATTTCAAACGGATTGGGGTTGCTCGGACTTCCGGCTGGCGTCAACTTCCTCGTCACTGGGGGCGTCCTGATTCTCGCTGCGACTGTCGACGCGATCTCGCGCAAGCGCTCAGGAGCGACACTGCTCCGCTAGAAGTCGAACTCACCAACCGAGTCGAAGAGGTGCAGGGCGTCGGCAGAGAATCGGCCGGTCGCCCGGTGGAGGTCTTCACGACGCCTCGCGCCGCGCGTGGGTGCGGCGATAGGCCCCCGGGGCGGTGCCGCAGGCGGCGCCGAAGCGATCGTAGAACTGGCTGACCGACTGGAATCCGGCCAGTGCGCCGATGTCCTGTACTGCGAGGTTCGACGTGATGAGCAGACGTTGAGCGTGAGCCACCCGGCACTGGTTCAGGTAGGAACCGATGGTCGTGCCGACGACCCTGGAGAAGATGGTCATGGCGTAACCGGGGTGCACGTGAACGGCACGCGCAACGTCGGCGACCGTGATCGGTTGCGACGACCTTGCCGAAATGTACTCGGCCATGAGGCCGGCGAGTCGGGCGGGTCCACCGGCGGCAGCCGGCCCGGTCGACCCCTCGGGGCGCAACGGGGCGAACTGGATGCGACGGAGGTACGCTTCGATCTCCAGTCGCACGGTCGTCTCCGACCAGGCACTCCCCGTTGCCAAATCTGCGCTCCACTGTTCGAGTCGGCCCAGCGCCGAGGCTCCGAGAGGATCCTCGGTGAAGAGCACAACTTCGCCCCGCACGAGGGCGGAACTCAGTTGCTCGTGGCCGGGCCAGGATAGGAAAAGCCCCAGCGGAACGGTCAACCAGTGCACTGAGGCATCGGGACTAGTGTCGATGAGCTGATGGGGCCGGGCGGCCCAGAACGCTGCGAGTCGCCGGGCCGGGAGCTCCACAATCGCGCTGTCGATACGGTAGCTCAGCGGCGTCGCGGCGAAGTTGAACTCGATGTCGTCGTGCTGGTGGGCTGCCGTCATCCGCGCACGTGGCGACCGCTGGCTTGCTAGGCCAAAACTGTACAGACTCGAGTCGATCAGCATGAGTATCCCGGAATAGTTGATGCGTGGGGCGGAAACTATCCGACATCGTAATGCCTATCGTGGAATACGCGCGCCAGTCAGCGCCCACCCCTCGACCCGGGAGTTCCATGACCACGCCAGTCGCGACCAGCACCGACCTCGCCTCCTACCTGTTGAGCGACGAGGAGGTGCGCAGCTTCGACGAGGACGGGTATCTGGTGCTGCGCAATCGCATCCCCTCCGATTTGCTCGCACGCCTGCAGGATGCCGCGACCACGTGGGTCGCGGACGGCCGGCAGTTACCCGAGGACGACCCCTCGGCCGTGGACTACCACTACGCCAATCGGGCGATCGGCCGGGTCATGTTCCGGGTCGACTACGTGCACAACAAGGGCCA
>JBJXDR010000176.1:0-15513 GCA_046155245.1 Rhodoglobus sp.
CCAACCCCACGCAGTTCGTCGTGTTCACCGTCGAGCGTCGCGACACCGTGATCCAGAAGAACCCGGATGCCGCGACCAACGCAGTGCCGTCGACCCTGTTCGGCAACCTGCCCGCCCCGGGGGAGACCACCCCAGGGGTATTCACCAACGCGGTCACCGTCACGGCGAGCGGTGGCGACACGAGCGACCCGACTCCGGTGTGGAGTGCGACGGCAACTGACTTCAAGCAGCTGAAGTACCAGCACCTTCCCGCGCGGGTCGAGATCAAGAAGACCCCGTACGGCGCGCAGGCGCTCGGGGTCGACATCCCGTACCAGATCGACGTGATCAACCGCGGCGGCGTGCACGAGAAGGATCTCGGCGCGCTCGTCGTCACCGACACCTTCCCCGTGGATGCCCTGGGTCCGCAGCTCGTCATCCCGAACGACCCTGACACCGGCCTGCCGTTCCCGGTCGAGTCCGCCTTCACCTATCGGCTGACCAACGGCAGCGGACAGGTTCAGCCCGCGCCGACCGTGAGCGCTGTGCTCGGCGCCGCAACAATCCCGACCCAGACCATCACATTCACCCTCGTCTCGCCCACGACTCTGCCCAAGGGCTGGACTCTGCGCATCAACGCGACCATGCAGCTGCGACCCCAGTTCGAGACCGGTGTCGATGTCGAGAACACGGCCACCGTCACGGCCGACCAGCTCTTCGACACGTGCGACTCGTACACCGATGCCTCCGTGCAGAACCCGCAGACCCTGTTCGTCACCGACTGCACCTCGGTCACCCGAGTGCGGGCGCTGCCCAGCACCCCGCTGACAATCGTCAAGGGTGTGCGCGGAGTGGGCGCCGGTCCACTCGACGCGAATGGGCTCCCGCTTGGGTTTGACGACCTCGGCATCCTCAAGACAGTGCCGTCGTCCGTCGTCGACTGCTCGGCGCCCAATGTGTCGACCGGCGGCCTCGCCGAGTACTACCGCTTCCCGTGCGTTCCGATAACGCGCCCCGGGGGAACCGAGGAATGGGCCAACACCTTCATCAATGGCGGCAACATTCCCGTTACCAGGCTTGCGGCGATCGACGTGCTGCCGCGGGCGAACGACCGTGGCGTGATCGTCAACGAGGCGCGCGGCTCCAAGTGGACCCCGGTGCTCTCGACTCTGCCAACCCTGGTCGGCGGGCCCGCGGATGCCACGCTCTCGGTGTACTACGTCGCCGCAACCGGCATCGCCTCAACTCGCTGCAACGCGACGGACATCCAGGTCGAACTCGGGATGACCGCCTCGAGCACCCCCGCGGTCTCGAACCCCACGTGCATCACCGGGGCGGCCGCAGACGACCTGCCACAGCGCAACTGGCAGCTGCTCACGCAAGCTGCAATCGACGGCGACGCGTCACTGCTGCGCAGCATCGTGGCGCTCAAGTTCATCGTGAACACCCCCACCGGCCTCTTGCCCGGCGACAAGATCTCGATCATCTACCAGTCGAAGACGGCTGCGGCCCCGGAGATCGCGGAATCCGCCAACGGCCTCGACCGCGACTCGATCGCGTACAACTCGATCGCGGCATCCGCTTTGGGCAACGACAAGGGCACGCCGACCCCGAACCGGTTCGTGATCGAGCCGCGCAAGGTCGGTGTCGCGATGGCGACCGGCGGCGTCGAGCTCGCGAAGCTGGTCGATGGTCTCAACGCAGGCGCCGCCTACGTGCAGTCCAACTTCGCGATCACCCTGTCGTGCACGTCGGTGGGCGAGTCGTTCGAACCCAAGAACTCCGATGGGACGCTGCGCAATCCCTTCACGATCACGGCGGGTTCGGCTGCGTCGCTGATCCAGGGCCTGCCGCTGTACGCGACCTGTGGCGTCTCCGAGTCGAACTACGGTTCGAAGCAGACGATCACCCCCACGACAGTCACCGCTCAGGCCGCGCAGACCTCGAATTACCTCGTCTACGACCCGCACCCGGCCTTCAACTCGCGGCCCACGATCGAGCGTTCGACCGTCACGAACACCTACGACAAGGCGAGTCTCGTCGTCGGCAAGACCGTAGGAGTAAACAACGCGGTTAACTCGAGCGGCGTACCTATCGTGTACTCCAACTTCCGCTACTCGGTGACCTGCACGTTCTTCAACGGAGTCAGCACGGTGACGGTGCTCGCGACGACGGCCTTCGGGCTCAACGACGGCCAGACCCGCACATTCACGGACCTGCCTGCAGGCGCGAGCTGCACGGTGACGGAGACCAGTTCGCGCGGCGCAGTCACCACGACCCACGTCGACACGACCGCGGCGGGCAGTGGCTCTGCCACATCCGGAACCTCGACGACGATCGTCCTCACCGCCGACGGCCCCGTCGCAGCACCGACCAACCGCGTGCAGTTCACCAACAACTTCGGTGACGGTTCGCTCACGATCAACAAGCTCTTCGCGGGGCTCGCCCAGAGCGACTACGGCAACGGCACCTTCCAGGTCGCGGTGAGTTGCACCCTCAACACGAGCGGCTCGACGACCAACGTGTGGAGCGGAACGCTGACCTTCAGCAAGGCGACGGTGCTCACCCAGACCATCCCGCGTATTGCCGCTGGAGCCGTCTGTGTCATCACGGAGCCAACACGAGGGGGCGCGACATCCGTCACGTTGCCCGCGAACGCGACCATCGTCAACGGCGGCACCGTCTCGCGCAACGTAACGAACACGTTCGACTACGCCGAGCTGACCGTCGCCAAGGCGGTCATCACCTCGGCGCAGGATGAAGACGCCGCCGCGGTGATCCTCGACTCGCCGTTCATCGTGACCGTCGCCTGTACCTTCAACGGCGGCGCGGTCTATGCCGACGGGTACAGCGCGGGCACACCGATGGTGCTGAGCCTCGCCGCTGGCGCATCCCAGACGCTCACGAAGCTCCCGTCGGGAGCGTCCTGCTCGGTAACCGAGACGCCTCCGGGTAACGCTGACTCGACGAATATCCGTTGGGTGACGGCCACCAACCCGGGCGGCACCACCACCTCGGGCACGACGGCAACCTTCACGTTGACCCGCAACAACCCGGGCGGAACCAACAGCGCCACGGTCAACAATCTTTACGGGGTCGCGAGCTTCACCGTCGAGAAGCAGCTCAAGGGCGGCGGCGCGGCCCAGTTCGGCACAGGACCGTTCATCGTGCGCGTGCTGTGCGTCGCGCCCGGCGGAGTAACCGCCTACGACGCCGACGTCACGCTGAGTCCCTCCACGACGATGTCGGTCACGATCAACAACATCGCCAAATACTCGGTCTGCTCCGCGCAGGAGACCAACTTCGCCATCACGGGTGCGGATGCCCTGGTCTACCGTGATGGCGCTGGCACCGAGTTCGACGGCACCGGGGTCAACGTGACCACGGGCACCTCGAAGGTCACCGTGGAGAACTGGTATCTCACCGGTGAGGTCGAGGTGACCAAGGCGGTCAGCGGCGACGCTGCGGCGAAGTTCGGCGACGGACCCTTCGAGGTCACCCTCGAGTGCGTGCGTGACGGCATCGATGTCACGATCCTCAACCCGACCCGGCCGATCCTCGACGGTGAGACCGAGACGTTCCGCAACCTCCCGCGCGGCGCGGAGTGCCTGCTCACCGAGTCGAACACTGGCGGTGCGACCTCAAGCCTCATCGTGCGATCGGGCAGCGCCGCGATAGAGGACGCGGCGACCGGTTGGACCTTCACCATCGATGACATCGACGTGAGCGACCTCACCGACAACCAGCCGCAGGCCGGCTTCACGGTGCAGAACCAGTTCGATGTTGCCGAGCTCTCGGTGTCGAAGACGGTCGAGAGCTCGGCTCTCGATCAGGACGGCGCGACGATTGCCTACGGTCCGTTCCCCACGACCGTCGAGTGCGTGTTCAACGGCGAAAACATCTACGCCGACGACTACGCCGCGGATGCCCCGATGCAGCGAGACCTCGAGTCCGGGGAGACCTGGCTGCTGACCGGCCTGCCGCAGGGCGCTGACTGCACGATCACCGAGACCGACTCGAAGGGGGCCACGATCTCGACGATCGTGACCACCGCGGGCAGCAACGACCCCGTCACATACCCGACCGTGACTCTCGCGGCCCTGCCCGAGACCAACTCCGCCGCCATCACCAACGTGTTCGACATCGGAAGCCTGAGCCTCTCCAAGGCACTCGATGGCCCCGGCGTCGACGCCTGGGGCACGGCGCCCTTCACGGTGCAGGTCGAGTGCACGCTCGACGACCCGTCGGGCGTTCGCACCGTGTGGCTGGACGATTTCGAGTTCCAGGTCGTGGATGGCACGCTGACGCCGGCATCCGTCACCATTGACAGCCTGCCCGCTGGTGCTTCGTGCGCGATCACCGAGACCGGCACGGGTGGAGCCAACGCGACCTCGGTGACCATCGACGCCACCGTGACCGAAGGAACGAGTGCGACCGCGATCATCGCCGCCGATGCCCAGAGCGATGTTGTCGTCACGAACACGTTCGAGCTGAGCGAGATCGACGTGACCAAGCAGTGGGATGGACTCGGTGCCGACCTGTACGGTGCGGGTCCGTTCGAGGTGACGCTCGAGTGCACCCGCGAGGTCAACGGTGTCACCGAGACCATTGCGATCCCCGGGGAGTTCGACGGGGATCCGACGCCCGCGACTCGCGACCTGTCCGCCGACTCGGTGCCGGTCGCCTATGTCGCGAACTACACCGGGCTCCCGCTCGGGGCCGTGTGTGACCTCACGGAGACGCTGCTCGGCGGTGCCGATGCGTCGGTCGTCGCGCCCGGAACCTTCACGCTTGAGGCAATCCCGACCGCTGTCACCGTCACCAACACCTTCGGCGACCCGACCGTGTTCGTGCGGAAGGCACTCTTGGGCGACGGTGTCGCGCTCTACGGCGCGGGTCCGTTCGAGGTGACCCTCGAGTGCACCCGCGAGGTCAACGGCCAGACGGTTCCGGTCGCGATTCCCGAGGAGTTCCCCGGAGACCCGACCCCCGCGACCCGTGAACTGAACAGCCTCAACGGCTACCAGAACAGCTTCACGATGCTCCCGTCGCGCGCGAACTGTGAGCTGACCGAGACGACCACCGCGGGGGCCACCTCCGCGAACATCACCGACCCGATCTTCGTGCTCGGCGAGGCCGACACAGTGCACGACGTCGACCTCGACAACACGTTCGAGCTTGCCCAACTGACGCTGAGCAAGCAGGTCATCGGAACCGCCGCGGCCGACCACGCCCTGCAGGAGTTCGAGGTGGAGCTCGAGTGCATCCTCGACGTGGATGGCGTGCCGACCGACATCGAGATTCCCGACGGCGCGACCCGCAGCATTTCTGCGGGAACCGACGTCGAGTATCGCGACCTGCCGGCCAACGCCGACTGCACGCTGACGGAGACGAAGAACGGGGGAGCGAACGCGGCCATCCTGCTCTACAACGGGGTGCCCGTCATCGGGTCGACCATCACGCTGACGCCGGGCGATTCGGCGCTGGTTCTGACCAACGTGTTCGTGCTCGCGCTCACCGGGTTGGACTCGGTCAGCCTGGTACTCGGCGGTGCGATCCTTCTCTTCGGTGGTGTGGCCTTCGTGGCGTACGGCGAGCTGCGCCGTCGCCGTCGGGCCTAGCGGCGACAGGTTTAGCGCGCGGCTTGTGCCCACCGGGGTGCGAGCCGCGTGATGCCCCAGCCGCGCCACTGCCAGAACGCCCAGTAGAAGGGCCAGAGCAGAGCGGTCATCGCCCCCGCCTCGAACTTCAATTGGTCGCGATACAACGTGCGGTTTCCGGGCGCGGATGACACAGCCATCGTGTGCTCCCACCGCGTGATCAACGCCAGAGGGCCGCTGAGCCCCCGCCCGGTGTCGCGCATCATCCGCACGCCGGAGGGCGCCTCCGGGTACGAGATACCGATGATCTGCTCGCCGATCGGCATCAGGCCGAAGGCGCTCACCGCGACGGGATGCTCGCCCGCCTCCCACAGCTCGGGGAACCCGTCCGGCTCAAGCGACGTGAACGTCGTGAAGGGTGACGAGACGTCGGTGAGACCCGAGGGGCTGCGGATGGCCCGCCACGCGGCATCCGGCGGGCAGTCGAGAACGAGCTTGAGCAGTACGCGCATACCCTCAGTCTGCGTCATCCGGCTGTGGGGGAATGCGCAGGGGCGGTGCCCGGTTCCTTTTGGTGGACACGACATCTATTGGAGGAACACCATGAAGGCGCTACTGGGCGACACGGTCATTGCGGAGGCACCACAGGAGGATCTCATCAAGATCGAGGGCAACTGGTACTTTCCGCCGTCGAGCGTGAACAGTGATCTGCTCGTCATAAGCGCCACGCCCTACACCTGCCCGTGGAAGGGCGCCTGCCAGTACTTCTCCGTGAAAGATGGCGACGCAACGCTTCAGGACCGCGCGTGGAGCTACCCCACCCCCTACCCGACCTCGTTCGACCGCGTGGGCAAGGACTACTCCAACTACGTCGCCTTCTGGAAAGAAGTCAAGGTCGTCGACTAGGCCGGAGTAGCCCGCGCAGCGGGCGTATCGAGACCAGCGGGCGCTGAGGATTTCGATCGTCAGCGCTCCTGCGCGTCAGATGACGAATGTCGTGGGCTAGTGCCAAGATCTACTTGTGAAGATCCAATCGACGAGTCCCCTTCGAGACAATGGCAGCGCACCGCCCCTTCCGTGGGTAGATGGTGGCTTTCAGACAATCTTGGCGGACCCGCCTTGGCGTTTTGCCAACCGGACCGGCAAGGTGGCGCCTGAACATCGGAGACTTGACCGCTACAGCACTATGGACCTAGGTGACATCAAAGCGCTTCCTGTCGCGCGTCATGCAGCTAAGAATGCGCACCTTTATCTCTGGGTGCCGAACGCGTTGCTGCCTGATGGACTTGCTGTGATGGAGGCATGGGGGTTTCGGTACATCTCCAACATTGTTTGGGCCAAGCGGCGAAAGGACGGCGGGCCGGACGGGCGCGGCGTCGGGTTTTACTTTCGAAATGTCACTGAAATCCTTCTATTTGGAGTGAAGGGTTCAATGCGTACGCTTGCGCCCGCCCGGAGCCAAGTGAACATGCTGGAAACGCGCAAGCGCGAGCACAGCCGGAAGCCCGATGAGCAGTACCCGCTCATTGAGTCCTGTTCGCCCGGCCCGTGGTTGGAAATGTTCGCACGCCACGCACAACCCGGGTGGGTTGCATGGGGTGATGAAGCGTCTGAGAATGTGGCACCCCGTGGGGTTACATACCGGGGCTACGCTGGAGGGCCGATAACCCAATTAGAGCCTCATGCACGTATCCCTGACATCGAAGCAGACTCACTGGCCGCGGAGGCGCACGACCTTTACGAGAGACTCGGCTACTCAATCAGGGACATCGCGAATGAACTGGGATTTTCCATTGCCCGCGTGAGAGGCCTGCTGGACCGTGCCGGGGCCGACATTCGGCCTCGCGGCGGCGCGCACTCCGGAGCTGCTCAAACTAAGGAAGCATAGAGCCTGCATCGAAAGCCGCCTGGAGCGTCTGGAAGCCCACGATCCGAGGGGGCTCTATGCCGATCAGCAGAAGCGGGCATTCGCCTCCGCCGCCCAAGTTCACCCGGGGAATGAGTTTGTTCCAGTGAGTCGACGATTGACCGTACTTCATGTTGTTGGCGGTCGCGGTCGATCGAATGGTGGCACCCAGCACTCTTTGGAGCGCCGGGCCGCGGGTAACGATGATGCCCACGGCGAGTGCTCCTTCGTGGTGGAGAGCTCGAAAGTTGAGAAGGTCCCGGTCATAGAAGGGATCCTTGTTGTTCCATTCCATCTCGACACCAACTCCGGGGTACGGGTCGTCTGAGGATCCAACGGCGAACATATCGATCTCGTGACCACGAGTCTGATGAAGGAGTAGATCGTCGATCAGTCGACTGATGGAGATGTTTCTCTTCCCCCACCCGCGCCCTGCAAGCGTGGCGTCAAAGCGCGCGGTGTGTGATGCTCGCCCGCCACCCCCCTTGAGAAGCTCGTCCAGGTCAATCGAAAAGCCGCTCAGCGTTTCGACGAGATCGCGGTACCTCTGAGGGACAGCTTCACGAAGGATGAGGTCGGCGTATCTAGTCACGCCATAGAGATAGCCTGCTGGCAGGTCCCGCACGGTCGGCTTCGCGACGATGCTGGGCAAGTCCGGGACCGCATCGCTATCTGGGGCACCGGGGGTATCAGACATGAGCCGAGCGTACTGACGATGATTGCGACAACCGGCTCGAGAGCCGGTTCAAGCCGCGGGAGTGGCGCAGGCAGTTTCTCGCTTTACGCGATCAGACTGCCGGCGTGGAATTCCCGCATGATACCGAGAACCTCTGGCGCCGGAGTCGCGGCCCGGTCGCGGATGCTCCCTAAGTACTCGTTTACGTCGGACGCTTCAGCGAACTCGCGCACCGACCGTGACGGGGGCCCCATAGTCCAGTTGGGGAATGACCTTGCGGAGATGGGCGTGAGTTCGAGCATCCGTACGTTGCTGTGGCGCGGGTCTCGTGAGATCAAGTCGAACACCATAGTGACGCTCTCGTAGCTGCCCTCGAGGATCTGGCAGAACGAACCGCCGACGAGCATGAGCATTCCGGTCACGTCGAGCTGGAAGAAGTTGCGGGCGCGGGCGGACCCCAGAATGTCATCGAGATCTTCGTCGGTGATGCCTGACTTGGCTGTGCTCACGTAGACGAGTCGCCACAGTTCGGACTCAGAGGCGCCCGCAGGAGTGCCCCCCACACTGGCATCCTCACCCCTCGGTATCCTCATCTAGAAAGAGTATCGCGCACCGTTAACGTCGGGCAGTCGCGGGATTCGCTTTGCGAACATGTGTGCTCCCGTTAGGCGGTGGCTTTGCGCGCTCGGTGGGTGCGCACCTTGGCGCGGTTGCCGCAGCGCAGCATCGAGCACCAGCGCCGGTTGTTCGATCTCGACTCGTCGTGAAAGATCAGTGCGCAATCATCGGCCGCGCACTCGCGGTAGCGCCCTTCATCGGCAGCGGAGAGCAGCGCCACCGCTTCCCGGGCCATGGTCGACAGCGCCTGGCCGGTGCGCACGCGGGAGCCGCCCGCCTGGCGCGAGCCGCCGACGAGCGCCGGCGGAATGTCCGGTGTGGCTGCGAACAGGTTGATCACGTCGACGTCATCGGGTGCGGGCGTTGTGCCCTTGGCAGCGGATGCCACGGCGCGAGCCACCGCGGATCTCAGGGCACGGGCATCCCGCAGGTCACCGTCGCCGACCACCCCGTCGGCGCCCCCAAACCGCTCCTCGAGCCACGCGGCGAGGTCGTCGGGAGTGTGCAGAGCGTCTGACGCGGGGTTGTCGCCCATGGCGCCGGTGTAGGCGAAGTCGAGGCTCACCGAGCCCGAATCGAACCACCACCGCGTGCCCTCCGACGACGTGAACCACTGTCCGGTTGGTGGATGCGGTGTCGAATGTCCCACGTAACCAATATAGTCGGTTACATGAGCGATGCCACGGGACTCACCAAGGACGCGGGTTGGGAACTCGGGGTGCGCACCACGGTTCCCGCCGACGTCGATACGGTGTGGGAGTTCCTCCTGGGCGAGGGTCTGCCGCTGTGGCTCGGCGAGATCGACGCATTACCGGAGGAGAAGGGTGCCGCCTACGCAACCGCCGACGGGGTGCGCGGCACGATCCGCAGTCGCACCGAGGGGCTGCGGGTGCGACTCACCTGGCGGCCCGACGACTGGCCGCACGACTCGACGCTGCAGCTGACCGTCAAGCCCGCGGCATCCGGTACCACGATCGGTGTGCACCACGAGCACCTGGCCGACCGTGGCGAGCGCCGCATGATGCTCGGCCACTGGAAGAACGTGGCCGCCGCGCTCGATGCGCACTTCAGCGCCGCGCCCACCGGATGAGGTTCGCCGCATCGAACTTCCGCGAGCACCGGCCGCACGACATTGGTTTTGTCGGGCGGCGGTGGCGATGCACCTCGTGTCCCGCGGGGCACCGTCCGACCCACGGTGCCAGGTCGGTCGCGATCTCGCCGTCGAAGGTACGCCCGCCCTCGTAGCCGAGGTCGGCGGCAACCGCCTTCCACCCCGGTCCGTGCCCGACACCGCGGCCGGCGAGCGCGTGGGCGACCTCGTGCAGCAGCACCTGATGCACCTCGTCGTCGGCACTGCGAAGCGCCATGTGACGGGAGACGCTGATGCGCTTCGCCGCGTAGTTGCAGAGCCCCGCGCGGGTGCGCGCGTTGTCGAACGCGAAGGTCCAGGTGGGGTCGAGGTGCAGTTCGATCAGAGCGTGCGCCCAGGTGCGCACGCGGTTCAGTTCAGCCACGCAACGAACCTAACCGAGGGGTACGAGATCCACCTGCAGGATGCGGTCGTCACCCGCCACGGGATTGCCGCGGCCGTCGGTGTTGTTGGTCAGCACCCACGCGGTGCCGTCCGGTCCTGCGACCACATCTCGCAACCGACCGTACGCGCCGGTGTAGTACTCGGTGGCAGTGGTGGCCACGCCCGGATTGATGGCCCAGAGGCGCTGCCCGCGCAGGGCGGCGAGCAGGAAGGTGCCGTCGACGAATGCGAGGCCGCTCGGGCTCGCGTCATCCGTGGGCCACTGGTAGACCGGATCGATGAACGCCGGGTCGCCCGCGGCGCCCTCCACGATGGGCCAGCCGTAGTTGCCGCTCGGCTCGATGCGGTTGAACTCGTCCCACGTGTCCTGCCCGAATTCGGCAGCCCAGAGCTGACCTTCGGAGTCCCACGCGATGCCCTGAGGGTTGCGATGGCCGAGCGAGTAGATGAGCGACCCCGGCAACGGGTTGTCGGTGGGCACCGAGCCGTCGAGCTCCAGGCGCAGGATCTTTCCGTTGTTGCTCGTCAAGTCCTGAGCGCGATCAGGGTTGCCCGCGTCGCCGACTGTCGCGTACAGCAGCCCGTCTGGGCCGATCTTGATTCGGCCGCCGTTGTGATTGCCGGCCTTGGCGAGGCCGCTCAGGATGACGGTGCTCACGCCCAGCGAATAGCTCCCGGGTGCTCCGTCCAGGTCGTAGCGCACGATGCGGTTATCGGTCGCGGTTGTGAGGTAGGCGAAGAGCCAGTTTCGGGAGCGAACGTAGGTGAGCCCGAGAAGCCCTCCCTCGCCATCGTGCACCGAGTCGGCCACCACGCCGACCTCGCGGATGGTTCCGCTCGCCGTCAGCTCGAGGATCACCCCCGGGTCGCGCTCGCTGATGAGGGTCGACCCGCTGCGCAGGCGCACCATCGACCACGGCGACTGGAGCCCCGACGCAATCACGGTTGGCGTGCCGTCGGGACGCGTCGGCGCCAGAGCGGGGGTCGGGGACGGCGCGGAGGGTGTCGCGGTGCGGTCAGGAGTCGGCGTTGGCGTGGTCGGTGCCGCCGAGCATCCGGCCAGAACGGCGACCACGACGGCCGCAGACAGGATTCGCATGCTCCATATCATCACGACTGCCCGGGTCGCACCTGAAAGATGTTCTTTGACGGGGGCGGACTCGGCACGGCCGTCGCATCCGTCACCACGACCGCGCCGGCAATGAAGTCGCGCAGTTCGGGGCCGGCCACGACCTTGGAGGGGTGCGGGCCAGCGGCGAGGAGGCGGGGCATCCACTCGAACGGCAGCTCGCTCGCCGACCCGACGAGCACGATATTGCCGAACCGGCGACCCTTAAGGATCTGGGTCTCCGCGAGGGCCGCAACGTGACCGAGCGCGCTCTGCAGCGTGGCGGCCTGGCCGCGCGCGAAGCCAAGGCCGGGTCCGTCTGCGATGTTCGCGAGCAGGATGCCCCCGGGCGCAAGCAGCGCGGCCGCGCTTCGGTAGAACTCGATGCTCGTGACATGCGCGGGGGTGCGCGCCCCGCCGAACACGTCGACCACGAGCAGATCGACCGTGCCGTGAAGCCCGCGGGGGAGTTTCTCGAGTACCTCGCGCGCATCTCCGTGCCGCACCCGGATCGAGGCGCGCGACGACCACGGCAGCTCGGTGCGCACGAGTTCGACGAGGTCGGGCTCGAGCTCGATAACTTGCTGACGGGATCCCGGCCTCGTCGCCTCCACGTAGCGCGGCAGCGTGAGGGCGCCGGCCCCGAGGTGCACCGCCGTGATGGGCGCGCCAGGCATCCCGAGTTGGTCTATCACGTGGCCCATGCGCTGCACGTACTCGAAGAACAGCTGGCTCGGGTTGTCGAGGTTGACGTGCGACTGGGGCGTGCCATCCACGGTCAGCGTGAACGCGCCGGGCACCCAGCGATCGGGGGTCACCTTGGCATGCAGGCCGCTCACCGAGAGCGTTCGCGACGGGTATTCGGGCACCCCTCGACACTGCCACACCTCGCGCCCGGCCGAGCGGAGGTTTTGTCAGGAAGTAGGTAGACTCCCGTCAATACGTGTTGCGAGAGGAGCCATCATGTCGCTCTATGAGCAGGTGGGTGGCGAACCCGCGATGCACTCGATCGTTGAGTCCCTCTATACCCGGATGCTCGCTGACCCCGAGGTTACGGAGTGGTTCGGCGGCATCGACCTCGACAGCCTCAAGGAGCACCAGCGCGCGTTTCTCGCTGTCGGCTTGGGTGGCCCCGAGGCATACGACGGGCGCAGCATGCGCATCGCCCACACGGGCCTCCAGATCACCGACGCCGCCTATACGAGCTCGATCTCCCACCTCCGCGCGGCGCTCACCGAGCACGGCCTCGATGAGCCGATCGTACGCCAGGTCGTCAAGCGCATCGAGACGATGCGTGCGGCCATCATCGAGGTGCGCTAAGCGTCTCGACCCAGCCTCATCCGTCATACGATCAACCATGACCACGCCCCGACGCCATGTTCCGCCCGGGCTGCGCGCGCAGCTCGATGCCCCGTCCTACCAAGGGCCGTCAACGTTCGGGATGCGCCCCCTCCTCACCGAGCCGGAGCAGCTCGACGAGTGGCAGCCCGACGTCGCCGTGATCGGTGCGCCGTGGGATGACTCGACCACCAACCGACCCGGCGCTCGCTTCGGGCCGCGCGCCCTGAGGGCGAGCGCCTACGACCCGGGCACCTACCATCTCGACCTCGGGATCGAGATCTTCGACCACCTCGAGGTTGTCGACTACGGCGATGCGATCACCAGCCACGGAATGTGGGAGTTGTCCCGTGCCGCAATTCACGATCGGGTGGCCGAGGTTGCCTCGCGCGGCATTGTCCCCTTCATCATCGGCGGTGACCACTCGATTACGTGGCCCGCCGCGACCGCCGTCGCGGAGCACCACGGCTTTGGCAACGTAACGATGATCCACTTCGACGCGCACGCCGACACCGCGAACATCATCGAGGGCAACCTGGCTAGCCACGGCACGCCGATGCGCCGACTGATCGAGTCCGGAGCGATTCCTGGCGACAAGTTCATTCAGGTGGGCCTGCGGGGTTATTGGCCCGGCGAGGAGGATCAGCAGTGGATGCGCGATCACCGCCTGCGCCACTTCATGATGCAGGAGTTTTGGGAGCGCGGCACCAAGGCCGTTCTCGACGACGTCGTGGCCGCAGCGAACGAGCGCGGTGACAAGACCTACATCTCGATCGACATCGACGTGCTCGACCCCGGCTTCGCCCCCGCGACGGGCACTCCCGAGCCCGGCGGCTTCGCGCCGATCGACCTGCTACGCATCATCCGCCGGCTGGTGCTCGAGACGGATGTCGTGGCCTTCGACGTCATGGAAGTCGCGCCGGCCTACGACCACGCCGACCTCACCGTGAACGTCGCACACCGCCTCATCTGGGAGGCTTTCGCCGCGCTCGCCGTGAAGAAGAGGGATGCGCCGAAGGGCTGAGCGGGCACTTATAGCCGAATCACGCGATCAGGTCAAGAAACAAGTTGCGCGCGACCCCAAAAAAGTCCTATGCTTGTTCTTTGCGCTCCCAAACAATCCAAGCCGTCATATTGTGGACAGCTGGCGCGCCCCGAGTATAGCGGCGGGGCAGATCTTTCTTGGGTTCTGGTGAGCATTTCATTACCGAAAGCCGGTTATCCGGCATGAGGGCCTAACCCGCCCACGGAGGTTATTTCCTTGGCTGCTGCGCGCACTGCGTCCACTAGTTCCAAAAAGTCCCCCAAGAACGGCCGCTCAGCTTCGCGGCTCTCTCTCGCCAAGATCACCGACAACCTGACAGTTCCGGATCTGCTCGCACTGCAGACCGAGAGCTTCGACTGGTTGGTCGGCAACGACATCTGGAAGCAGCGCGTCGCGGAGGGTGTGGCCGCCGGTCGCACCGACCTGCCGTCGCGCAGCGGGCTCGACGAGATCTTCGAGGAGATCTCCCCGATCGAAGACCTCGGCGAGACGATGCAGCTGTCGTTCACCGATCCCGAGCTCGAAGAGCCCAAGTACACGATCGACGAGTGCAAGGAGCGCGGCAAGACCTTCGCGGCTCCCCTCTACGTGAACGCTGAGTTCATGAACCACCTCACGGGCGAGATCAAGACCCAGACGGTGTTCATGGGCGACTTCCCGCTCATGACGGAGAAGGGCACCTTCATCATCAACGGCACCGAGCGTGTCGTCGTGTCGCAGCTCGTGCGTTCCCCCGGTGTGTATTTCGACCGCACCCCGGAGAAGCTGAGCGACAAGGACATCTACTCGGCCCGCATCATCCCGAGCCGCGGTGCGTGGCTCGAGTTCGAGATCGACAAGCGCGACCAGGTCGGCGTGCGAATCGACCGCAAGCGCAAGCAGTCGGTCACCGTGTTCCTCAAGGCCCTGGGCCTCACGAGCGAGCAGATCCTCGCGGAGTTCAAGGGCTTCCCGTCGATCGAGCTCACCCTCGAGAAGGACTCAATCCTCACCAAGGAGGAGGCCCTCAAGGACATCTACCGCAAGCTTCGTCCGGGCGAGCAGGTTGCTGCCGAGGCCGCCCGTGCGCTGCTCGACAACTTCTACTTCAACACCAAGCGCTACGACCTCGCAAAGGTCGGTCGCTACAAGATCAACCGCAAGCTGGGTCTTGACGCCGACATCAAGCAGTCGGTGCTCACCATCGAAGACATCATCGCGACGATCAAGTACCTCGTCGCGTTGCACGACACCTCGTCGAGCTACGTCACGGTGCACGACAACAGCCTCGCGACCATCAAGGGCATCCGCGATGGCAAGAAGGTCGATGTCCGCCTTGACGTGGATGACATCGACCACTTCGGCAACCGTCGCATCCGCGCGGTCGGCGAGCTCATCCAGAACCAGGTGCGCACCGGTCTCTCCCGCATGGAGCGCGTCGTTCGCGAGCGCATGACCACGCAGGACATCGAGGCCATCACGCCCCAGACGCTCATCAACGTGCGTCCGGTTGTGGCTGCGATCAAGGAGTTCTTCGGAACCAGCCAGCTCTCGCAGTTCATGGACCAGAACAACCCGCTCGCGGGCCTGACCCACAAGCGCCGCCTCAGCGCCCTCGGCCCTGGCGGTCTCAGCCGGGAGCGCGCCGGCGTCGAGGTTCGCGACGTCCACCCGAGTCACTACGGACGCATGTGCCCGATTGAGACCCCGGAAGGCCCGAACATCGGCCT
>JBJXDR010000177.1:0-16006 GCA_046155245.1 Rhodoglobus sp.
GGCAGCGGCCGACCGCGAGGACCGCGCCGGCCACGCCCAACCCGCGAAGTGTCACCAATGTCCTGAGACATGAAGTGTTACCGATGTCCTGAGACAGAACTGTCACCTATGTCTTGAGACATCACACATCACATCGGTGCGGCACATCCGGCCCGTGCCCACACCTTGCCCACAACGGAAGCAGATCTATTGAGTACGAACATGAACGTAGTCACTCAAAATGAGCGTACTTCTGCGGAATTTCAGACCGAGGGCCGTTCTTGCAAGGCCCCGATTCGGGTTCAAGTCCCGCCTTCCGCACAGATACCTCGAGCACCGACCTAGTACCCTGTCTTCAACGCCCGTGACGACTGGAGACGACCTTGGTGCCTTCCGCCCTCATCCCTTGGCTCGATCCCGAGAACCTGATCGCAGGCTTCGGAGCCTTCGCGCTGCTGGGCGTGTGCCTCATCGTCTTCGCCGAGACGGGCCTGCTGTTCGGGTTCCTGTTCCCGGGTGACACGCTGCTGATCATTACTGGGCTGCTTACGTTTCAGGGCGTGATCGACATCTGGATTCTCTGGGTGTGCCTCGCGATCAGTCTGGCCGCGTTCCTAGGGGGCGAAGTCGGCTACCTGATCGGCCATAAGGCGGGCCCACGCATCTTCGAGCGGCGGGAGTCGGGCATTTTCAGCGTCGAAAATGTCAAGCGCACCAACGCGTTCTTCGAGCGGTTCGGTGCACTTGCCGTGATCGTCGCGCGATTCGTACCCATCGTGCGCACGTTTGCCCCGGTCGCTGCGGGCGTCGGTCATATGAACTACCGCAAGTACTCGCTGTACAACGCCGCCGGCGCGATCCTGTGGGGTACTGGCCTCACCTTTGTGGGTTACCTCCTGGGGTACATCCCGCCGCTGAGCGCGTTCGTGACCGAGTACATCGACCTGATCCTGCTCGGTGCGGTTGCCCTCGCCGTGATCCCGACGGTGTATCACTACATCCAGTCGACGATGAAGGCGCGCAAGAAGCGCAACGCCCAGCTCATGGACGACGACACCGTGCAGACCCTAGTGCTGCACCCCGAGGACTTCGACAAGAAGCCCGAGTAGACGCCGCTACGAGCCAGCCCGCGAGCGGATCGCGTCGATGCCCTGCTGCGCGCCGCGGCGCACGTCGATCTCGGGATCTCTGAGCAACGGTCGGATGTCGTCGACCGTCTCGAGAGTACCGAGCGCCCCGAGCGCCCGGGCCGCCGCTGCCCGTACCCGCGGGGTCTCATCGCCGAGCATCCCGAGCAGCACGGGAGCCACGTCGAGGTTTCGCGCCGCTGCTACCCGAGCGGCCATCTCGCGCACGCGCCACGCCTGATTGTGCAGCGCTGCCTTCACGGCGTCGATCGCCGTGTCGTTCCAGACGAAGAGCAGGGCTCGGGTTCCCCAGAGTTCAGGCCAGTACAGCACCGGCGCGCCCTCGAGGATGCCGCGGGCGTGCTCTCCGCCGACCACCAGCAGAAACTCGTCGCCCTCGTTGTTGCCGGCGATCAGCGAAAGGGCCCGAAGCACGACCGTCGCCTCGCCGAGCTCAGCCACAGCACCCGCGATTCGGCGTTCGATGGGCATTTCGACCGTGTTCTCTGGCACGGTGACAACCCTACGTCGCGCTCACCCAGACCGAGGCCAGTGCTTCCTCGCCGAGCTCCCGCCGGCGCTCGGCGCTCACCCGGGCATCCAGCACGATGCCCTCGTCGGCAAGGTAGCGCAGCAGGAGTGGGTCGCGGTCACTGATGCGCACGACCCGGCCACCGCCGGGAGCGTGAGCCAGCACGGTCGCCCTCGGCATCACGAGTGCGCCGTTCGCCGCCGGAATCGGGTCCCCGTGCGGATCCCGCACCGGGCAACCGAGCTCCGTGTCAATCGCGGCCAGCAGGCGGTCACTCATGGCATGCTCAAGCACCTCGGCCTCGTCATGCACCTCGTCCCACGTGTAACCGATGCGCTCGACCAGCCAGGTCTCGATCAGCCGGTGCCTACGCACCATCTTCAGCGCGAGCTGATGGCCCCTCTCGGTGAGCTCAATCGCACCGTAGGGCTCGTGGTGCGCGAGCCCCAGCGTCCTGAGCTTCTTGACCATCTCCGTGACGGATGACGCAGCCAGCCCCAACCGCGCGGCTAGCACGTTCGTCGTGATCGGCTCCGGCTGCCACTCGGTGTGCGCGTAGATGACCTTGACGTAGTCCTCCATCGCGGTCGGCGTCGCGCTCGGCATCAGCCGCCCGCCGGTGCGACAATCACGAGCACAATGAGCAGCACGTTGAGCACGGTGATGAGGGCTGCCGCGGTCCACCCCGCGACGCGCAGCCAGGGGGCGTTGACGAAGTCCCCCATCTCTCGCTTCGAACTGGCAAGCCAGACGAGCGGAATCAACGCGAACGGGATGCCGAAGCTCAGCACCACCTGACTGAGCACGAGCGCTCGGGTCGGGTCGAAGCCGATCGCAAGAATGACCAACGCCGGGATCAGCGTGATCGCCCTGCGCAGCAGCAGCGGCACCGAAACCTTGAGTAGCCCACCCATGATGGCCGAACCCGCATAGGTGCCGACGCTCGTCGAGGCGAGGCCCGACGCGAGCAGGCCGACCGCGAAGATCACCCCAATGGCCGGACCGAGAGTCGCCACCACGGCTGCATGCGCGCCGTCAATGGTGTCGGTTCCCTCAATGCCCCGAAGGGCGGATGCCGCGAGCAGCAGCATCGAGATGTTCACCGCTCCCGCCACGAACAATGCCCCGCCGACGTCCCACCGCGTCGCCCTCAGCAGGTGGCGAATCCGCACCGGATCCGTGCTGACCCCGTGCCGGTCGCGGGCCAGGGCCGAATGCAAGTAGATCACGTGTGGCATGACGGTCGCGCCGAGCATGCTTGTGGCGAGAAGCACCGAGTCGGTGCCCTCGAATCGCGGGACAATGCCAGCCAATGCTTCACCACCGTCAACGCCCGAGAAGAACATGCCGCTGACGAAGCCGACGACGATCACCGCGAGCAGGGTGATGATCACGAGTTCGAAGGTGCGCTGGCCGCGGCGCGATTGCACCGTAAGCAGTGCCATTGACGCGAGCCCGACGATAATTCCCCCGACGAGCAGGGGCAGCCCGAATAGCAGGTTGAGGGCGATCGCTCCCCCGAGCACCTCCGCGATGTCCGTCGCGGCCGCGACGAGTTCGGCCTGCACCCAATACACCCGCCGCGGGCCGTTCTTCAGGCGTTCGCCGAGTATCTCGGGAAGGCTCTGACCGGTGACGATCCCCAGCTTGGCCGACTGGTACTGCACAATCACAGCAATCGCGTTGGCAAGAATGAGCACCCAGAGCAGCAGGTAGCCGTAGCGCGCGCCGGCGGTGAGATTGGCGGCCACGTTGCCGGGGTCGACGTATGCGATCGCCGCGACGAACGCCGGGCCGAGGAGCGCGAGCGGCACCCGCGCCCGAGCGGCCCCCGGCGTGATCAGTCGCGACTCGCGAGATTTCGGCATGCCGAAATTGTAGTCCTCGATGACCATGGGACCTAGGTCACTCGTGTGAAAACGCCCGACCCGTCATGCTCGAGGAATGAGGGTGATCGAACAATCCAAGTTGGCCGTCATCGGTGCCGGGGCGGTCGGCACTTCGCTCGCCTACGCCGCGATGATCCGCGAGTCCGCTCGCGAGATCGCGCTGTACGACATCCGGACGGAGAAGGTCACCGCCGAGGTGCTCGACCTCGCGCACGGATCCCAGTTCACGGGCGTTTCGCGCATCCATGGCTCAGACGACCTCGACGTCGTTCAGGGCGCCAACGTCGTCGTCGTCACAGCGGGAGCCAAGCAGCACCCCGGGCAGTCGCGGCTCGACCTCGCGGCCGACAACGTGGCGATACTGCGAGACCTCATGCCCAAGCTGCTTGAGCGGGCACCCGAAGCGGTGTACGTGCTCGTATCCAACCCGTGCGACGTGCTCGCGGTCGCGGCCCAGCGCATCACCGGGCTGCCCTCGTCCCGGGTGTTCGCCTCGGGCACCGTGCTCGACTCGTCGCGCCTGCGCTGGCTGCTTTCCGAGCGGGTCGGGGTCGCGACATCCAGCGTTCACGCGATGATCGTCGGCGAACACGGCGACTCCGAGTTTCCGCTGTGGTCACAAGCGCGGATCGGGCCGGTGCCGATTCTGGAGTGGGAACTTGAGAGCGGTCATCCGCTCAGCGCCGACGAACTCGCCGCAATTGCGGAGGACGTCAAGACGGCCGCGTACCGAGTGATCGCGGGCAAAGGCGCAACAAACTTCGCGATCGGTCTCTCCGGGGCACGGATCGTCGAGGCGATTCTGCGCGACGAGGGCCGAGTGCTGCCGGTGAGTTCGCTATTGGATGACTACCGCGGCATCTCGGGGGTCGCGCTGTCGGTTCCGAGCGTGGTCGATGCCCGCGGCGTGGCGAAAGTCATCGACGTGCCCTACTCGGGCGACGAGATGCGGATGCTCGAGGCCTCCGCCGCCACACTGCGCTCCTCGCTGACGACCCTCGGTTTCTGAGCCGCTACGAGTCCAGCAGCACGTCGCGGGTGGTAGCGATCAAGGCCGTGAAGGCGCGCTGCCGGTGACTGATCGCGTTCTTCTCGTCGGAACTCAATTCCGCGGAGCTCCCGCTCAGCCCCGCGGGCCTGAACACGGGGTCGTACCCGAAGCCGTTGAGTCCCGTCGGTTCGTGCAGCACGCTACCGGGCCAGACGCCGCGCTGTACGAACTCACGGTCCCCGACCACGAGGGCCGCTGCGCAGACGAATTGCGCGGCCCGGTTGGGCTCGGCATCGAGGTTGGTGAGCAGCAGGGCGACGTTGTCGGCGTCATCCCTCGTGCCGGCATAGCGCGCCGAGTGGATGCCCGGCTCCCCGCCGAGCGCGTCGACGCAGATGCCCGAGTCGTCCGCGAGCGCCGGGAGGCCCGTGTAAGCGGATGCCGCGCGCGCCTTGATGAGGGCGTTCTCCTCGAACGTCGCGCCATCCTCGACCGGCTCGGGTCCGTCGTAGGCGACCAGTTCGATGCCGTCGAGCGCGGGACCCAGGATGCTACGCAGCTCGGTCACCTTGTGCGCGTTGTGAGTCGCGAGCACGACACGCACGCTCATGCGAGCGCTGCCACCTGCATGGCCGTGAGGTCGGCGGCGCCCCCGAGCGCGAGGTCGAGGAGGCTGTCGAGTTCGCGGCGGTCAAATGGTGCTCCCTCGGCCGTTCCCTGAACCTCAACGAACAGGCCACGACCGGTGACGACGACGTTCATGTCGGTTTCGGCACGGGAATCCTCGGTGTAAGCGAGATCGAGCATCGGCTCGCCATCGATGATCCCCACGCTGACGGCAGCGACCGAGTCGTGCAGTGCCTTCGCGTTCTTGCCGATGAAGTTGTGCTCCCGGCCCCATTCGATCGCATCCGCGAGGGCGACATACGCCCCGGTGATCGCGGCGGTGCGGGTTCCGCCGTCGGCCTGAAGCACGTCGCAGTCGATCACGATGGTGTTCTCGCCGAGCGCCTTCGTATCGATGACGGCACGGAGCGAGCGCCCGATGAGCCTCGAGATCTCGTGAGTGCGACCGCCGACCTTGCCCTTGACCGACTCGCGGTCCATGCGATCGTTGGTCGAGCGCGGAATCATGCCATACTCGGCGGTCACCCATCCCTTGCCCTTGCCGGTAAGCCAGCGGGGAACACCGTTGGTGAAACTCGCGGTGCACAGCACCTTCGTGCGCCCGAAGGAGATCAGCGCCGAGCCCTCCGCCTGCTCGCTCCAGCCGCGCTCGATCGTCACGGGTCGCAACTGGGTGGTCTCACGGCCGTCGGCTCGAGTCATGGTCTTCTTTCGTCGGTGGGCGTGGTCAGGGTCGAGTGGCCGCGATCGCCGTGCGGAATACTTCCGCGCGGTGGGCGAAGTCCCGGTAGATACCGTAGCTGGGCGCGCCGGGTGAGAGCAGCACGGTGCCGCCCGGCGCCACCAGTCGGCGAGCTCGGGTGACAGCGTCGGCCATGTCGTCGGCCAGTTCGGTGGGCACGCCCGTGCCCGCGATGGCCTCAAGAATGCGCGCCCCGCTCGGGGGCAGGCCGATCACTGCGTCGACCGGATGCCCGGCCAGATGTTCTGCGAGCGGGGCGTAGTCGACCCCCCGATCGTGCCCGCCGACAAGCAGCACCAGGTCGGCCGACCCGAACGCCTTGAGCGCCTCGATGGTCGCGAAGGGGCTCGTGGAGAGCGAATCGTCGACGAAACTCAGCCCGGAACTGTCCGCGATTGGCTCGAGGCGATGCTCAAGAGGAGCAAAACTCTGCAGCGCGGCCAGTGCGAGCTCGGGGTCGACGGTGACACCGCTCGCCTCCACCGCAGCCAGTGCCAGGCAGGCATTCAGTGCGTTGTGGCGACCTCGCAGAGGTAGTACCGATACAGGCACCAGGGCTTCGCCGTGGTGCACGATCCACTCGGATCCGTCCACGTGGGCCAGACCCCACGGCGCACCCGCACCAACCGGCTCCCAGGCCACCCCTCCGCGCTCGACCTCGGCGACGAGCCGCTGATCCTCTGCATTGACGATCACTCGCCGGGGGCCGTGGGCAACGATGTTCAGCTTCTCGTCGTAGTACTGCTGCTCGGACCCGTGCCAGTCCAGGTGCTCGGGGAACAGAGACGTGAGCACGACGACGTCCGGCGACGTGCTCAGGGACTGGGCCTGATAGCTCGACAGCTCGACGATGGTGCGGTCGGCGCGCGGCAGCCCGAGCAGGGGCACTCCGATGTTGCCTGCGAGCGCGGCATCCACCCCGTGTGCGACCGTCAGGTGATGGGTGAGCGCCGACGTCGTGCTCTTGCCCTTGCTGCCGGTCACGCCGGTGGCAGTGGTGGCATTGTCGGACATCCAGAGGTCCGTGCCACTCGTGATCGCGAGACCCGCTGCCGCCGCTGCTAAGACGAACGGATGCCGCGGGCTGAACCCCGGCGACTTCACGAGCACATCGAACCGATCGCCGACCGAGCCGAAGTCCGGCGCAATCAGCACGGGACCCCACCGCTGCGCAAACGCCGCCGAGCCCTCGGATTCCCGATCATCCATTGCGGTGACAGCGACCCCGCGCGCGCTGAGTACTTCAGCTACGGCTGTGCCCTCGCGGCCGGTGCCCAGAATCAGGACCCGGCTACCATCGAGCTCAGACAAGTGCACGGCGAGCCCGTTCATAGGGTTCGGGCAGAGGATCGGCTTCGCCGTCATCGAGCACGTGATGCTCCAGATCGGCACTGCCCTCGCGCAGGTTCGGGATCTCCGCCAGCAGGGCGGTGACAACCGCCGACGACGACCACTCGGGGTTGCGGCTGACGATGCTCATGGCAACCGAACACTCCGCCTCCTCCCCCACGCACTCGAACGGCTTGTGAGCGCCGAGGCCGAGGAGGGCTCGGTATCCCTCGAGCTGCTCGGCGTCGTCGAGCAAGTTCTTGCCGATGATCGAGGTCACGCGGTCTCGCGTCATGAAGGTCGCAAACACTAGGTAGACGAAGCGGCACTTGTCGCAATCGCCGCACCAGCCCACGGTGTCGGCCCCGAGTCGGAACGCGCGGTTGCAGCTCACGATCGACGAGTCGTACTTGGTCGTCGTTGCGAATCCGCGGGCGATGCGCAGTTCGGAGAACGGGCGAAGTAGCGAGAAGTACGCGTCGGCGAGCCCGGCTTGCGCGTGGATCGCGTCGCGCAGCGCTCGCTCGGCATCCAGGCTCTTGGACCACTGGTGGTTCACCGGCTCACCGTTCCACACGAGAGTCGGGTCGGATGCCGAACTCTCGTTCGACATGACCACCGGTCCCAGCCCGAGCAGCCGGGACTGGATCAGTGCGATCAGCGAGTTCATCGCCGTCACGGGCACGTGACCGTTGAGAGCGCCGTCGTCGTTGAGTTCGAGCAGCCTGCGGTCGAGCGCTCGCGTTGCCGTGACCAGGGGCAAGCCGCTCGCGTCAGCGACCCGCCGAATGATCGGGTTCGCGTTGACCGCAAACTGCACCGGGGCGAGCCCGGCAGCAACGAGCGACTCGACGGTCACGACGGAATCCTTGCCGCCACCGATCGGCACGAGCGGCGGGCCGACGGGGGTGAGCACGTCCGCGAAAGGGACCGCGCCGCTGCTGCGCTCGATCCGGGGCTCGACGAGGCCGGGGAGGCCTGCCCGGTAGGCGAACTCGGCGAGGCCGTGCTTCAGCGTCAGCGCAAGGTAGTCGAGTGCGGCATCCGTCAGCCCGGGCGCGCGCACGGTGTACAGCGGCGGGGCCGCGGCCTTGTAGTAGCTCAGGCCGAGAACCGCGCCGAGCAGCACCACGAGAGCGTCGACTCGAGCCCAGTCCACGGCCGCGCCCTCGTCGGGCAGCGCGAAGGTCACCCGTTCGGTGAAAGTCTCGGTGCGCCCCCCGGATGCGCCCGCCACAGCAAACTCGAACTTCGCCTCACCCGTGGTGCGGTCGAGCACCGCACTCAGGTACTGGAATTCGGTGATGTCACCCGGCTGGAATGCCACGCGATCCACCTCTTCTCCACTGTCTTCGCGTGCCGCAGCACCCACACGAGTTTAGCCGCTGGTGTCCGGGCGGCTGCCCCTAGGCTCGTGCGTATGAGCACAGCGCTGTTGACCGACCGCTACGAGCTAACGATGCTCGACGCCGCGATGCGCAGCGGCACCCATGACCGTGAGTGCGTGTTCGAGGTGTTCGCTAGGCGGTTACCCGACGGACGCCGCTACGGCATCGTGGGCGGAACTGGCCGCTTGCTGGATCTGATCGCCGAGTTCCGGTTCGGTGACGAGGAGCTCCGCTGGCTTCGCGACAATCAGGTGGTCGGCGCGGAGGCGCTCGAATGGCTCGCGTCCTATCGCTTTGATGGCAACGTCGTGGGTTACCGCGAGGGCGATGCGTTCTTCCCGGGCTCCCCCGTCCTCACTGTCGACGGCACCTTTGCCGAGGCGGTGATACTCGAGACGCTTGTGCTGAGCGTTCTGAACTACGACTCGGCCGTGGCATCCGCTGCCGCTCGTATGGTCATGGCCGCCCAGGGCCGCCCCCTCTCGGAGATGGGGTCGCGTCGGGCCAACGAACGTTCGGCCGTGGCCGCCGCGCGCGCCGCCTACGTCGCGGGGTTCGGCGCGACAAGTAATCTCGCGGCCGGTGCCCAGTGGGGCATCCCAACCATGGGCACAGCCGCACACTCCTTCACTCTGCTGCACGACAGTGAGGAGGAGGCGTTTCAGGCTCAGGTGGATGCCCTGGGCCCGGGCACCACTCTGCTGGTCGACACCTACGACATCGAGCAGGGCGTCGCACTTGCGGTCAAGGTTGCGGGACCGAAGCTCGGCGCCGTGCGCATCGACTCCGGGGATCTGCCCACCGTGGTCGCCGAGGTGCGGCGCCAGCTCGATTCGCTCGGGGCGACGGGCACGCGGATCACCGTGACGAACGACCTCGACGAGTACACCATTGCCGCCCTGCGCGCGGCGCCAGTCGACTCCTTCGGGGTCGGTACGTCCGTCGTGACCGGCTCGGGGCATCCTGCCGCCGGGCTTGTCTACAAGCTCGTCGCCCACCGCGACTCGACTGGCGAATGGCTCTCGGTAGCCAAGCGCTCCGCAGCCAAGGCCACGGTCGGCGGACGAAAGACCCCGGTGCGTACGCTCGAGGGCGGTGTCGCGGTCGCCGAGACGATCTACGTGGGGCAGACCCCGGCAATGGATGCCACGGCGCGCACCCTCCACGTGCCCCTCATCACGGCTGGCGCCGCGGACGACCAGTACCGCGGACACGCGGGCACCACCCTCGCCCGCGAACAGGCCGCGGCGGCCCTCGCGGAGCTGCCGGTCGACGCGCTGCGTCTGAGTCGTGGCGAGCCGGCCATCCCGACCGTCTACGCGTAGCTACTTGAGCTTGTCGTAGATCTCCTTGCACGTCGGGCACACCGGGAACTTCTCCGGATCGCGCCCCGGGACCCACAGTTTGCCGCAGAGCGCGCGCACCGGCTTGCCGGTCAGCGCGGACTCCATGATTGCGTTCTTCGGCGCGTAGTGGGAGAACCGCTCATGGTCGCCCTCCTCGACGACCTCACGGGTGAGGAGCTCCTCGAGTTCGCGGTCGAGCGTGTCGAGCCCGCCACCGCCGGTGGTGTCGCTGTCAGCCATGGCCGCAAGTCTAATTCTGAAGAGTGAAGGCGAGAAGCTCGGGTGCTCGCCGATCGACAAGTCGGCCGCCCAAGAACACGCCGCCGACGAGCGCACCGCCGCCGACCACCAGCCCCGCTCCGAGCGCAGCCCAGTGCCACGTTGGGGAGACTGTTTCGCCCAGGAAGGCGAGGAACGCCACTGGCGCCGCGGACAGTACCGTTGCCGTGAACGACAACGACTGCACAACCGAGCCGGTCGTGCCAGCAGCCTGGGGTTGGGCGAAGGGGCTGTCACCGGGACGCACCGCCGGGTACGGGAACGCGGCCGAGATGACACTCGACACCCCGAGCCCGAACAGCAGCACGATCGCAGAGACGCCGATGAACCCCGGCAACGCATTCCAATTGCCCGAGATAGCGGATGTCGCGAGGCTCCCGATGAGCACGAGCGGCACGCCGATTCCCAGCGCCGGTGCGAGGCGGCCCCAGCGGTCCGCACGGCCAGAGAGACTCGCCGAGACGTGCGCCCAGAAGGCGCTACTGTCGTGCGCGACGTCGTTGTGGACGGTCCAACCGAGGAACAGGCACATCACCGGAACAGGGAGCCAGGCAAGCAGCGGCAACGGCACGCCAGCGATCATCAGCGCACCGAGCATGACGATCGGCACCACCGGGATCACGGCGAGGCCCACGCGGTAGCGGGCATCCCGACTCCAGTAGGTGAGGCTCCGGGCGGCGACGGCACCGGCGGGCGTCGCCGGCATGCGCGCGAACCAGCCCAGGCCGGAGTGGGCGCGCTCGACGCTCTCCCGGTGTGGGGTGGTCAGCATCTGTGCGACCAGCCACCGCCAGGCAACGCCAAGTACAAGCACAAACGCTACGGCGATGCCGATCTTCACGGGAACCTGCCCCCAACGCCCGTCCGCTGCATCGGCGGGGATGCTCCACGCCGCGCCAAGCGGAGTCCAGGTGAGCACCGACGCGATTCGGCGCAGAATCGGAAGGCCACGCGATCCCCAGTCGATCGTCGCCATGATCGCAAGTAGCGGCGCGAGCAGGGCCAGCACCGCGACGAGGGCGATCGCCGTCGCCTCGCGCACCCGGCGGGTGGCCAAAGCGAGGGATGCCACAGCACTCGACACCCGCGCAGCGAGCACACACGTCACCACGATCAGCACCGCAGCGAGCACGGCGAGCGCCGCGGCGCCGGGTACCGCACCCCACGTGAAGACCTGCGCGACCGCGAACACCACGATGAGCAGTGACGGGATGCTCACCAGCGCCGAGATCGCGAGCGCAACCGAGAGGCGGGTGGTCTCGATACCGAAGAGGGCGAAGCGCCGCGGGTCGATAGTGTCATCCACCCCGAACACGAGCGGGAGCAGCAGGAATGCCAGCACGACGATCGACCCGAACACGATCACGACGGTTCGGGAGATGTCGGTGCTCGCGAGCCGCAGGGACACGAGGCCGATAGTGATGAAGGCGGCCACGCCGAGCCCATACGTGAGAGCGATGATCATGCCCACGAGCTGGGCTGGGCTCCGTCGGAACGAGTTGACCAGCAGCGTCAGCTTCAGTCGGAGAAACTGTGCAACCACTCGAGTCCCTCCACCGTCTCCCGGCCACCCGCGAGTTCGACGAAGCGCTCCTCAAGGGTGCGTCCGTTGCGCACGGCGGCCACTGTGCCGTCCGCGAGCACCGAGCCGTCCACAATCACCGCGACGTAGTCGCAAATGCGCTGAACGAGGTCCATGCTGTGGCTGGACAGCAACACGGTGCCGCCAGCAGCAACATACTTCTGAAGGATCTCGGTCACCGTCGCGGCCGACACTGGGTCGACCGACTCGAAGGGCTCATCGAGCACGAGCAGGCGAGGGGAATGAATCATCGCCGCCGCGAGCGCGACCTTCTTTGTCATGCCCGCCGAGTAGTCACTCACGAGGCGCGACAGCGACTCGTGGAGACCGAACGCGTGTGCGAGATCGGATGTGCGCGAGCGCACCGTCGCCTCGTCCATGCCGCGCAGCACGCCGGCGTAGAAGAGCAACTGGGCGCCGGTGAGCCGGTCGAAGAGCCGTAGCCGGTCGGGCAGCACCCCCATGTTCCGCTTGGCAACGACGGGGTCTGTCCAGACATCCGAGCCATGCACGATCACCGTGCCTTCGGTGGGGCGCAGCAGCCCGGTGATCATCGATAGCGTTGTGGTTTTGCCGGCGCCGTTCGGCCCGACGATCCCATAGAACGAGCCGGCAGCGATCTCCAGATCGACGTCGTTCACCGCGAGCTTGTCGTCGAACCGTTTCGTGAGGGATTCCACCCGGAGGATGGTGTCCGCGGACGTTCGACGCTTGCTCGCGACCGCTTTGGTTACCGGCGGGATCGCGGGTTCGGGCTCGGCCAGCTCGGGTTCAACGGTCGCAGGTTCGACTGCCTCGACTTCAACTGCCTCGACCTCAACCGTGGTGTCCTCGACAACGGGCGCCTTCGCGCGCCCCAACATGATCGTCGGCACCGACAGCTTCGGCACGGTGAAGGCCGCGGCCTCGGGCGTTGCGGCAGGCTCGTCCACGGCTGCTTCACCCTCGGGCGCTTGCTCGAGTGGCACGGTCGCGGACTCCGGTTCCGGGGTGGCGATGTCGTCAGCGCCGAGCGCGTCAGAGGGCACGACTGTCGGCTTGACCGGCGGCCGGGCCGCCGGCCTCCGCGTCGGTGCTGGCCTGCGACCAGAGGCCCCGGGCTTGATCGGGGTTTTCCGCTGGGGCTTTTTGCCCGGGCCGGTCTTGGGCGCGTCTTCCACCGTCCCAACCTACCAACCCTCGTGCAGCCTCTTTGAGATTGCATCACAAATGCGCAACATCCAGAGCATTCTCCTCTCTCTCACAGGCGGCGCGTATAATCTGGAGGAGCACAAAGGGGTGTCCATACACATTCCCAACGGTGAACAGCAGGCGAATTCTTAGTTCTCCCGGGATGAGACACAAACCTTCAGGAGACCTCTATGACAACGCAGATCGTCATTTTGGCCGCTGGGATGGGCAGCCGGCTCGGGCGCAGCCTGCCGAAGCCGCTCACCGAGCTTGCCGACGGCCGCAGCATCATGCAGCAGCAGTTCGACAACATCCGCCATGCCTTTGGCGCCGAAGCGCACATCACAATCGTCGTCGGCTACAAGCTTGAGCACATCATTGAGGCCTTCCCCGACGCATCCTTCGTCTACAACGAGCAGTACGACCAGACGAACACGTCGAAAAGCCTTCTGCGCGCACTTCAGGCGTCATCCCCCGGCGGCGTGCTATGGATGAATGGCGACGTCGTCTTCGACCCGACCGCCTTGGAACGGGCCGCCCAGATGGTCGCCCGCGACCGCTCCTTCGTCTCCGTCAACACCGCCAATGTGTCTGACGAAGAGGTCAAATACACGACCGACGCCGAGGGCTTCATCAAGGAGCTCTCCAAGACCGTCAAGGGCGGCCTCGGCGAAGCCGTCGGCATCAACTTCATCTCGCGCACGCACAAGGCTGCGTTGCTGCGTCAGCTCAAGCGCGTTGCCGACCAGGACTACTTCGAGCGCGGTATCGAACTCGCGATCGAGCAGGACGGCATCCTGATCGAGCCCGTGGACATCAGCGACCTCTACGCTGTCGAGGTGGACTTCGCCGAAGACCTGGAGCGCGCGAACCTCTTCGTGTAGAGCACACGCCTACGATAGGCACGTGACCAACAGCGCGCTCGGGCGACCAGTCTGGACCCCTGCCACACGCTATCGTCGCTCGCTCTGGCTGCTGACCGTGCGCGACCTACGGGTGCGTTACTCCACGTCGGCCCTCGGCTACTTCTGGTCGATCCTGGACCCGCTCGTGATGGCGGCGATCTACTGGTTTGTGTTTACGCAGGTCTTCGATCGCACGGTCGGCGCCCAGCCCTACATCGTCTTCCTACTCACGGCCCTACTGCCGTGGATGTGGTTCAACGGTGCCATCTCGGATGCCACGCGCGCCTATCTGCGGGAGGCCAAGCTGATCCGCTCGACCAAGATCCCGCGCACCATTTGGGTGGCCCGGCTCGTGCTATCCAAGGGGATCGAGTTCGTGGCGAGCATCCCGGTCGTGATCATCTTCGCGATCGTTACGGGGGCCACACTTCATTGGCAGGTCGTCCTGCTCCCCATCGCGCTCGTGCTGCAGGCCGCGCTCACGATGGGTGTCGGCCTCATCGTCGCGCCCTTGGTCGTATTCTTCCGCGATCTCGAGCGAGCGACGAAGCTTGCCCTTCGATTTCTCTTCTACGCGTCGCCCATCATCTACGGTTTGAGCGACCTGCCGGGGGGTGTGCACTTCTGGGCCAGTTTCAATCCCCTCGCGGGCATCTTCAGCCTGTACCGGTCGGCCTTCTTCCCTGATCAACTGGACTGGTTCGCGATCGGGATGGCATCGATCATCAGTCTGGCCATCTTGGGCGTGGGCATCCTCGTCTTCAATCGCACCGAGCGTGCCGTGCTCAAGGAGATCTAGGCGTGGCCGAGTCCGAGACTGTGGTCATCCGAGTGGAGGATGCCGGCATCCGGTTTCGCCGCAACCGTCGAGCCCGCCGCAGCTTCAAGGACCTCTTCGCTAGCCGCAAGCGGCGAACCCGCCCGGGCGAGTTCTGGGCGCTGCGGCACGTGTCGTTCACGGTGCGCTCGGGCGAGGCGATCGGGGTGGTCGGGCGCAACGGCCAGGGCAAGTCCACGCTGCTCAAGCTCGTCGCGGAGGTGATCCTTGCCGACGAGGGGCAGGTGCACGTCGCCGAAGGCGTGGCCCCGCTGATCGAGATAACGGGCGGGTTCGTCGATGACCTCAGCGTGCGCGACAACGTGTACCTCACCGCGGGGTTGCACGGCATGACACGCGCGGAGATCGCCCAGCGCTTCGACGAGATCATCGACTTCGCCGAGATCCGCGACTTTCTCGACACCCCCTACAAGCACCTGTCGTCGGGGATGAAGGTGCGCATCGCTTTCTCGGTGATCTCCCGATTGGAGGAGCCGATCATCCTCGTCGATGAGGTGCTCGCTGTCGGCGACAAGGGCTTCAGGGAGAAGTGCTACCGCCGCATTGAGGAACTCCTGGCCGGTGGCCGCACCCTGTTCTTCGTCTCCCATAACGAGAAGGACCTCCGGCGTTTCTGCCAACGGGGTCTCTACCTCGACGGGGGAGGCCTCGTGCTAGACGCTCCGATCAACGAGGTCTTGGAGCGCTACAACGCCGATTACTCGGAGTAAAGCCCTGAGCACGTCGTCAGATCGGTCGAGTACGGTGGTCGAATGGCACAGTCGACAGGTGTGAGGGTGTCCAACCCGATGGTGGTGCGAGGCATCGACCGGCTTCTCACGGTGCAGCGCCCCGTAGTGCTCGCGCACATTCGCAGCATCCGCCGGGGCCGCCCGAATGCCTCTCCCGCCGAGATCATCCGAACCCTCGAGCGCCGGTACCTCGCCGCCGTCACCCCGGGCGGCGCCGCCGTGGGCGCGACTGCGGTCGTTCCAGCAATCGGGACGGGATCGGCGCTCGCGCTGTCCGCGGTCGAGACCGCCGGCTTCCTCGAGGCGAGCGCGTTGTTCGCGCAGTCGGTCACAGAGGTGCACGGCATCGTGGTCGACGACCCCGACCGCGCCCGCGCGCTCGTGATGACCATGGTGCTCGGCACTGCTGGCACCGAGCTCGTCGGCCAACTCGCCGGTCAGGTCACCGGTACGGCCCCGGCCCGCACCGCGTTCTGGGGCGAGACGATCACCAAGAACCTCCCCCGCGCGGTCATGGGACCGATCGCCGACCGCATCAAGCGCACGTTCAT
>JBJXDR010000178.1:0-33678 GCA_046155245.1 Rhodoglobus sp.
CACGGTCTCGAGGTTGCCCGGGACGATCGGAAAGGTGATGTAGGCCGCGATCGCGACGACCGTGCCCACAATCGACAGAAGGAAGAGCCCGGCAACCCGACGCTCTTGTTGGCGCTCCTTTGTCGGATCGAGGTCGGTGACTCGCGGACGGTACGGTTCGAACCCCGGGTTGGGGATGCGCTCGGCAACGACTACGGCCGTTCCCCCCGATGGCGGGTTCGCGCCGTACTTCTCGACCGTGGAGCCCACGGCTGTGCCGCCGGTGGTTCCTTCGTCGTGACTCGCCATTGTCTTCCCTTCAGACTCTCAAACTTCAGCTCGGTTGTCGCGAGACATCCGGTCAGTTGGACCTCGCCGTAAGCCAGACCGTGATGGCCACGATCGCTCCGAGACCAAAGATCCAGATGAATAGGCCCTCGGACACCGGCCCGATGTCACCGAGGCCGAAACCGCCGACCGAGGTCGTGTTGTCGAGGAACTTGAGGTAGGTGATGATGTTCGCTTTGTCTTCGGGCGAGATGTTGTCGTCGTTGAACACCGGCATGTTTTGGGGCCCAGTAATCATTGCTTCGTAGATGTAGCTGGCCTCGACTCCACCGAGAGGGGGTGCATACTTGCCCTGAGTCAGAGCGCCGCCCGCTCCCGCTACGTTGTGGCACATCGCGCAGTTGAGGCGGAACAATTCAGCACCCACTGCTGCGTCACCGTCGCCTTGGAGATAGCGATCATCAGGGATGCCGGGGCCGGTTCCCCGGGAAGCGACATATGCCGATAGGGCGGCAATCTGCTCTGCAGTGAACTGCACGGGCTTCTTCTCGCCCTGCGGTCCGGTTGCTGCCAGCGGCATACGACCGGTGCCCACCTGGAAATCGACGGATGCGGCTCCCACGCCGATCAGGCTGGGCGCTTGGGTCGTGCCTTGGAGGGCCATGCCGTGGCAGGTCGCGCAGTTGGCGGCGAAGAGCTTGCCACCTTCGACGAGCTGGGCATCGGCTGCGGTGCTCGTCCCGGCCGTGGCACTGGTGGTGAACAGCGCGTACGCGCCGCCGGTGCTAAGGAGACCGATCGTGAGAAGGGCAACAGTTGCGAGCGTGCTGCGACGGCCGGACTTCCGCTGGGCGTTGGGCTTGCTGGACGACTTCGTGAACATGTTTTATTTCGTTCCGATTCTTACTTGAGCACGTAGATGACCAGGAACAGAGCGATCCAGACCACGTCAACGAAGTGCCAGTAGTACGAGACGACGATCGCGGTGGTCGCCTCCTTGTGGGTGAATACCTTGACGGCAAAAATCCGCCCGATGACCAGCAAGAATGCGATCAACCCGCCGGTAACGTGCAGGCCGTGGAAGCCCGTCGTGAGGTAAAACACCGACCCGTAGGAATCGCTTGACAACCCGATGCCCTCGGCGACGAGGTTGGCGTACTCGAAGATCTGGCCGACGACGAATGCTGCTCCCATGAAGTAGGTGAGGTAAAACCACTCCACAGTTCCCCACTTCCAGAACTGCCCAGGCGTCCCGGTGCGCCGAGGTTGGTTGCGCTCGGCAGCGAAAACACCTGCTTGGCATGTGAAAGACGAGAGCACAAGGATGGTGGTGTTAATCGCGGCGTAGGTAACGTTGAGTTTGGCGGTTTGCTCCGACCACAACTCGGGCGACATTGATCGCAGGGTGAAATAGATGGCGAACAGCCCTGCGAAGAACATGACTTCGCTTCCGAGCCATACGATCGTGCCCACGGCTACTACGTTGGGGCGCTGTACTGACGGAGCGGTGATCGATCGCGATAGAGAGGCTGTAGTCACTGTTCCATTATGGTCGAATTCTGACGCTCAAAATGTCATTCCGGGGGTCAGTCGGTGACATATCGTTAGGATTTAGGCCATGTCACGCGAGCGCACTTGGCCGAGCATCCTGAGCATCCTCGTCGAGGGCGACGATCTGTCGATCAGCGACGCTGAATGGGCCATGCAGCAGGTGATGGCGGGGGAGGCGACATCCGCCCAGCTGGCCGGCCTGCTCGTCGCGTTGAGGGTCAAGGGCGAGACCGTCGACGAGATCGTGGGCTTTCGGGACGCCGTCCTAGCCAACGCTCAGCCGCTCACGGTGTCACCTGATGTACTGGACATTGTCGGCACCGGGGGTGACCCGTACGGAGCGGTGCTCAACATCTCCTCAGTGGCGTCTGTCGTGGCTGCCGCTGCGGGGGTTCCCGTGGTCAAGCACGGCAATCGAGGGGCGAGTTCCGCATCCGGTGCCTCTGACGTGCTGTCGGCGCTCGGCCTCAACCTCGACATCACGCCCGAACGCGTGGGTGAAGTCTTGGCCGAGACCGGCATCACCTTCGCCTTCGCGGCCCTGTTCCACCCGGGGTTTCGGCACGCTGGTCCCACCCGCAAGGAGCTCGGCATTTCGACGCTTTTCAACGTGCTCGGACCGCTCTGCAACCCAGCGCGCCCGAACGCTTCGGCGGTCGGAGTGGCCAGCCTCGAGCGGGTGCCGCTGGTCGTCGGGGTGTTCCAGACTCGCGGCGCGACGGCTTTGGTCTACCGGGGCGACGACGGCATCGACAAGCTGACGACCACCGGTCACAGCCACATTTGGGAGGTGTCGCGCGGTTTCGTCACGGAGCACGACCTCGACCCAACTGACCTGGGGCTCGCGCGCGCTGACATCCAGTCGCTGCTGGGTGCCGATGCAACGCACAACGCGGGGGTCGCCCGCGCGGTTCTCGCGGGGGAGAAGGGGCCGGTGCGTGACATCGTGCTGCTCAACGCAGCGGGCGGGCTCGCAGCCTACGAATTATCCCAGAACCCCGAGCTGTTGCAGGAGCCGATAATCGACCGGCTCGCGGTTCAGCTTGCGCGCGCGGCATCCGCTATCGACTCGGGTGCGGCATCGGCAAAGCTCGAACAGTGGGTGGCCGCGACAAATCGGTGAGGTTTAGCCAGCCGTGTCGTCGTCGACCCAGTCCAAGGTCTTGGAGACCGCCTTTCGCCAGTTGCGCAGCAGCCTCTCCCGCTCCTTGGCAGGCATTGCCGGAACCCAGCGCCGAGCCTCCTTCCAGTTAGAGCGCAATTCGTCTAAACCCGACCAGAATCCAACGGCGAGACCGGCCGCGTAAGCCGCACCGAGAGCCGTCGTCTCGGCGATAACCGGACGGATGACTGGCACCCCGAGCAGGTCGGCCTGAAACTGCATGAGAGCGGAGTTCGCGATCATGCCGCCGTCGACCTTCAGTTCGGGCAGGTCGACGCCCGCGTCGGCATTCACCGCCTCGAGCACCTCGCGGGTCTGGAAGGCCGTGGCCTCGAGAGCGGCGCGAGCGATGTGTCCCTTGTTCGAAAACCGGGTGAGCCCGAGGATGGCACCGCGGGCATCGGGCCGCCAGTGCGGGGCGAAGAGCCCTGAGAATGCGGGCACGAAGTAGACGCCACCATTGTCGTCGACCGATCGCGCGAGGGCCTCGACATCGGATGCCTTCGAGATGATCCCGAGATTGTCCCGCAGCCATTGGATGAGCGAGCCCGTGACCGCGATCGACCCCTCCATGGCGTAGTTTGTGGGCGAATCGCCGAGCTTGTAGGCGACAGTCGTGAGCAAGCCGTTGCGCGAGTGCACGATCTCCTCGCCCGTGTTGACGATCAGGAAGTTGCCGGTGCCATATGTGTTTTTCGCTTCACCCACGCCGAAAGCAGCCTGGCCAAAGGTTGCCGCCTGCTGGTCTCCCAGGATGCCGGCAACCGGCACCTCGCGCAGCAGGTTCTGCAGCTCGACCGAGCCGAAGATCTCTGACGAACTGTGAATCGCTGGGAGCAGGGAGGCGGGGATTCCGAAGGCCGCGAGTAGGTCGGGGTGCCAGGCGCAAGTGGCCAGATCCATGAGTAGCGTGCGGCTCGCGTTCGTGACATCCGTCGCGTGCACGCCGCCGTGGATGCCTCCCGTGAGGTTCCAGAGCACCCAACTGTCGATCGTGCCGAACGCGAGCTCACCGGTCTCAGCACGCTCGCGGATGCCTTCGACGTTCTCGAGGATCCACGCGATCTTGGTTGCGGAGAAGTAGGTCGCGAGCGGCAGGCCGGTGCGCTGTTTGAAGCGGTCGACGTCTCCCGCAGCGATCCGATCAACGATCGGCTGCGTGCGGGTGTCCTGCCAAACGATGGCGTTGTAGACCGGGATGCCGGTGGCCCGGTCCCAGACGACGGTAGTCTCGCGTTGGTTGGTGATTCCGACCGCGGCGATGTCGTGGCGGGTCAGGTTGGCTTTGCCGAGCGCGCGCCCGATCACTTCGCGGGTGTTGTCCCAGATCTCAACCGGGTCGTGCTCGACCCAACCGGCCCGCGGAAAGTGTTGGCGGTGTTCGAGCTGTCCGACCCCGGCGATCGAACCGCCATGATCGAAGATCACGGCACGTGTGCTCGTAGTGCCTTGGTCGATCGAGAGCACGTACTTCGGTGCATCCGCCATCTGACTCCCTCGCGAAGAAACGGTGATTGCACCCTACCAACGAGCTTCCGCGACCGGTTCGTCGGGGATGCACGGCCTGGTGCAGCTCTCACCCTAGGCTGGTGCCGTGTCTAAGGTACTGAGCAGCCTTCCCGTCGGCGAGCGCGTCGGCATCGCCTTCTCCGGGGGTCTCGACACCTCGTGCGCGGTTGCGTGGATGCGCGAAAAGGGCGCCGTGCCCTGCACGTACACGGCGGACATTGGTCAGTACGACGAGCCGAACATCGGTGAAGTGCCCGCGCGAGCGATTGAGTACGGCGCCGAGATCGCCCGCCTGGTCGACGGCCGCGCAGCGCTGGTCGAGGAGGGACTCGTCGCACTCGCCTGTGGCGCGTTCCACATCCGCTCAGGGGGCAAGACGTACTTCAACACGACACCCCTCGGCCGCGTCGTTACCGGCACCCTCCTAGTGCGGGCCATGAAGGAGGACGGCGTCGACATCTGGGGCGACGGCTCGACCTATAAGGGCAACGACATCGAGCGCTTCTACCGCTACGGACTGCTCGCCAATCCACGCTTGCGCATCTACAAGCCGTGGCTGGATGCCGCGTTCGTTGGCGAACTCGGGGGCCGCACGGAGATGAGCCAGTGGCTCGTCGCTCGTGGATTCCCGTACCGCGACTCCTCGGAGAAGGCCTACAGCACCGACGCGAACATCTGGGGGGCCACCCACGAGGCGAAGAGCCTCGAGGAGCTCAGCTCTGGTCTCGATATTGTCGAACCGATCATGGGTGTCGCTGCCTGGCGCGATGACGTCGCGGTCGAGACCGAGGTGGTCACCGTTCGCTACGACGTGGGCCGACCGGTAGCGATCAACGGTGTCGAGTTCACCGACACGGTATCTCTCGTGATGGAGGCCAACGCAATTGGTGGGCGCCACGGGCTCGGCGCATCCGACCAGATTGAGAACCGCATCATCGAGGCGAAGAGCCGTGGCATCTACGAAGCGCCGGGGATGGCCCTGCTGCACATCACATACGAACGACTGCTCAACGCGATCCACAACGAGGACACAATTGCCAACTACCACGCCGAGGGTCGGCGCCTAGGGCGACTGATGTATGAAGGCCGCTGGCTCGACCCGCAGTCACTCATGCTGCGGGAGTCGCTACAGCGCTGGGTCGGCTCGGCGATCACCGGCGAAGTCACCCTGCGCCTGCGGCGAGGTGACGACTACACGATTCTAGACACGACCGGTCCGAGCCTCAGCTACCACCCCGAGAAGCTGTCGATGGAGCGGGTCGGGGATGCCGCGTTCGGTCCGGGAGATCGCATCGGCCAACTCACCATGCGCAACCTCGACATTGCGGACTCCCGATCGCGTCTCGAGCAGTACGCCGCCATCGGACTCATCGGCGGCCCCACTGCTGACTTGGTCGGTGAACTCGAAATCGGCGCGTCCGCGAACATCCTCGGCGCAGCTGACGCAGACTCCGATGACGCCGCCCTCGACCGTGCCACTGACGCCGTCAACGAGGCGTCCGCTTTCGAACTCGGCACTGACTGAGCGGTGCGGGTGGTAGGGGGATCCATCGGCGGTGTTGATCGCCAATGGTCCCCCGATACCTCCCAGCGGCTGGGGTGCGAGCAGGTACGCAACGTGCCCGAAGTACCCGTCAGAGGTCAACGACCGCGCGGTTACGGTCGTCTGCGCAAGGCACGCTCAAGCTTGTTGAACAGCGGAGCTTCAGTAAGGGGTGCAACGGGAGCACGGCTCTGCCGACGAACCCGCTCTAGCGCGATCACGATTCTCGCGGCAAGGGTGCCGGCGACCGCCAGAACCAGCGCGCTCAGGGCGAACCCGATGCCTGACAATGGACTCGGAGCGGAGGTGACTGCGGAGGTTACCCCGCCAGACGCAAGGATCGAAAGAACGATCAGGATGCTGAGCGACCGGTGGGCGCGGCGCAGCGGCGAGTGCGGCGTACCCGCGACCGTTCCGCCGGCGCTCACAGGTGGACCTGAGCGGGAGCGATCGCCATCAGCACCGTCAGCACGGCCAGCAACAGAACCAGAGCAACGGCAACAGTCATCGCGATCGGCCGACGGCGCCACCACCGCCTCGGATTGCGGTCGATGAACGGCAGGGCCGCCAGCAACAGGAAGAAGGCCAACTCACCCCAGACGATCGCCGAGAGACCGAACCAGTTCTCGAGGGTGAACGGCCACCAGAACATCCACGGCGGCTTCGTCAACTCGATGCCCGGCACCGGCGTTGATCCAAGGGGAGCGGGGAAGAGGACGGCGAGCATGCCCAAGATGCCGGCCAGCGCGACGCCAAGGGCGACGAGTCGGCGAAGATGACGAGTGAACGGCTGGGTGGGCTCTTCCTCCGCCGCCTGCTCGCTCGTTGTACCGCCTGGTAGCACCGGATGTGGTGACATCCGGTGACGCTTGACAAGGAGGAAGTGCAAGATGACGAGCACGAGAATGATGCCGGGGATGATAACAACGTGCGCGCCGTACAGGCGGAGCAGGATCGAGATCTCGCCAGCGAACCCGGGCGAGAACCAGAACCCCAAGCCGCCCAGCAGGTTGCCGATTTCTATGTTGTGCCCTAGCGCTTCGAAACCCTCCTGATCCCATTTGAGAACGGTGCCCGTGAATATGGCGAAGGTGACAAGCCCCAGCATCGCAACACCGACCAGCCAGTTTCCCTCTCTGGGCTTCTTATAGGAGCCGGTCAGGAACACGCGGACCAGGTGCAACACGGCGGTGACATACATGGCTTGGGCAGCCCAGAAATGGACCCCTCGTATCAGGCTGCCAGCCCAGACATCCTGTTCTATCGCTCGGATCGATTGGTTTGCAGTTTCAGGGACGGGCGCATAAAACTGTGCGAGCACGATCCCCGTTGCAATCAAGATCGCGAAGCTCACAGCGGTGATGCCCCCCAGCGTCCACGAAAGCCGGTTAGCGTGCTCCGGCACCGGGTAGGCCAGCGCAGAGATTCCCATCCTCTCGTCAATGACGTTCCACGCCCGACGAAGCCAAGTGTCAGATCGGGGCAGTTCGGTTCCCGTTGTCGGCTCGTCATGGGGGGCGATGCGGTCGGTCTCGGGGGAGGGGGCAGATGTGTACGACATTATGCTTCCTTGGAGGTCGGGCGCGCGGCTGCGCGGTGGGCGGCTTTCGCACTGGCGATGTCACGACTAAGTTCCCTGAGGCTCTCGGTCGGGCGGAATAGAACAGCGAGGAAAATCCCAATCGCGGCCACAAGGGCGGACAGTCCGAGGAAGACCCAGTCCGTTAGGGAGAGACCCTGCTCGGGCGAAAACGGCGGCAGAACCTGTGTGGTTCCTGACTCTTCGCCGGTGGCAGGCGGGAGATCGGTGACAGCTTCGATGATTGATTTCTCGAGCAAAGCACGACCTTCGTCTATCCTTCCCTCTTCGAGAGCGGTCCTGCCCTCCCGCAACACAGCGACGTCCACCCCGTCCTGATCTGCCGCGGCCAAGGCGTCGTCCACCATCGCGATTGCCTCAACCGTCCCCCCGCCGGGACTATTCACGAGGTAGCTGACAGCCTGCAGGACCATGACGTATCCTTCTCCGGTCGATTGGCCTCCGTCCGCCCATGCCGGTGCCGCGGCTAGGGGGCCGCCGATGATCGCGAGAACTGCGATCACCGCGGCGGACATTCTGCTTACTGCCCTCTTGCGCGGATGGTCGCGTCGGCGACCCCTGGTCCGCTGCACGGACTCCTCATCCATGGCCAACTCCTCATATCGTTGTGGGGGCGCCCTTTGGCGCTTGTACTGAGTCTTGCGATGTGCGGTGACTCGAAATAGGGCCCAAAGTCCCGAGAAGATGGAGCCCGTGCGGTGGCAAGAGTTGACGGGTCCAGCCGGGCTGTCGAGAGCGTTCGTACGTCGTTCGTAGTCAGGTGAAACGAGAGGGAACCAACGCGGGTGCACATTCACCAATCACAGGGCGATATTGCCGACTCGCGGGGAGTTACCCGACTTGCTGCCTGTCGCATTTCTCGTGGACGGCGGACTACTACTGGTGAAGACCGTTATCCGTTTTCACACTAAAGGTCGCTCAGGGCGGCGCGGCAGGGAGTGGCGTCGGGGACGCCGCGCCGTGCGAACGCTGCGTCGTACGCAGCGGGGGAGACACCGCTCGGTCAGCAGCAGCTTGCGCCATCCGGGTCGGGTATCCCTGAGGGCCGGGCGGTGGGGTCGGTGCGCATGGCCTTCACCAGTGTGGTGGCGAGTTCGAACGCTGCTGCGACCGGGATCACGGTGGCCTCCGGGTGGCGTTCGAGCCATGGTCCGGCTTCCTCCGGTGAGGCGAAGTAGTGGACCTGGTTGCAGAATGCGGATCGGATCTGGCTGAGGTCGTCGGGGTTGACGAGCGAGATGACCGCGGTGGCGGGTTCGACGCTGGTGACGCCGGCGGCGTTGGCGGTGATCTGCACCGGAGTGCTGCCGTCCCGGTGGGTGGATTGAATGCGGGCGGGGCGGTCGAGTAGTTGCGGGAAGATCAGGGTGTCCAGCGCGCACCAGGTGTAGAGCTGCTGGCCGCCGACTTCGAAATGGTGGCGGGTCGGGCGGAGGGTCAGTCCCTGACCGATGATCCGGCCCTCATCGTCGTACTCGGTGTCCGGCACAGCGGCAAGGGCACCCTTCACCTCATCGGCAGTCCGGCCAGTTGCAGCGGTCAGTTCGGCGGTGCTGACGGGCTCGCCGTCGGCGAGGAGTTTCAGCAGGGGAAGCCAGAGCCAGGCTTCCAGACCGGTTTCGGCCGTGGCCAGTCGGTCGGTGATCGCAGTGGGTTCTTTAGTCATTTCAGATCCTTTCAGGGGTCGCTCGGCGGCGAAGTTAGAAGGCGCAGCAGGAGAGTTTGGAGACGTCGGTAGTGAAGGCTTGGCAGGCGATCTTGATGCCCTCGGCCATGGTCAGGTACGGGCTCCACATGTGGGCGACCTGATCGGTGGTCATGGCGGCTTCGAGGATGTAGACGCCGGCCGCGGCCAGGTCCCCGGCGTCGGACGCGACGGCGGTGATTCCGAGAATCTGGCCGGTATCCGCGTTCTGCACAACCTTGATGACACCACGCAGGTCCCGATTGACGATCGCCCGGGGAACGTAGTCCAGCGGCAGCACCCGGCACTGGCAGCGAATTCCGGCCGCGAGCACCTCCTTCTCGGTCATTCCGACCGCGGCCAGGGCGGGACTGGTGAATGTCACCCGCGGCAGGTGCCGGTAGTCGACCTCCCGCCCGGCGCCGGTGAAGGCGTTCTCCGCGACCAGAGAGCCGTGCGAGGCGGCGACGTAGACGAACTGTGGATGCCCGGTGACGTCCCCAGCGGCCCAGATCCGCGGGTTGGACGTGGCGAGGCGGCCATCGACGATGACCTCGCCCTCGGGGCCGGTCTCAACCCCGACCGCCGCCAGGTTCAGTCCCTCGGTCACCGCGTGCCGCCCGGTAGCGACCAGGATCCTGCTCGTGCGGAACTCCTCCTGCCCGCCGGAGACGGTGGCGGTGGCGATGACGTCGCCCGTGCCCTCGTCGGTGCGAACCTTGGTGACGGTGGCGCGGCGTACCACCCGGATTCCTTCATCGGCGAAAATGCCCATCATGGCTTTGGACGCCTCCGGCTCCTCGCGGGATGCCAGCCGGGAGCGGACCAGCATCGTCACTCGGGAGCCCAGCCGGGCGAACAGTTGCGCCTGCTCCATCGCGACATACCCGCCGCCGAGTACCAGCAACGACTCGGGAACCTCTTCCAGCTCCATGGCCGAGGTTGAGGTCAGATAGTCAACCGTGGCCAACCCCTCGACCGCCGGAATCGTCGGAGTTGAGCCGGTGGCCAGCAAGTAATGCGCCGCGGCGACCGCGCTCCGCGTCCCGTCCGCCGCTGTGATTTCCAGCAGCGGTTCCGCTGCGGTGCCGGTGAACGCGGCCGTGCCGGCCCGCAGGTCCCAGCCATAGGTGGCGATCAGGTCCACATACTTCTCAGCACGCATGGTCTCGACTAGGGCACGTTTGCCCTCGACCAGCGCGGGCATGTCCACCGGCGCGGCCGATGCTGAGATGCCCGGGAATCGGCCCGCATCTGCTGCGATGTGGCGGGCGTCCGCCGCCGCCAACAGCGCCTTGGAGGGCACACAGCCGGTGTTCACACAGGTGCCCCCGATGACCCCGCGCTCGACCATCACCACCCGCTTGCCCAACTGACTGGCACGGATCGCCGCGGCGAACGCCCCACCACCGGAACCGACGACCGCCAGATCAAAGACCGTTGAATCTTCCATGGCCTCAGCCTGCACCTTCCCCTACGCTGGAAGGTCAAGAGATGCCCAGGTCACACCGGGCAAGGAGGTGCACGATGCGGATAGGCGAGGCGGCCACAGCGGCCGGGATGACGACCAAGACCCTGCGGTTCTACGAAGACCGTGGGCTCCTCCCAGCACCCAACCGTGCGGGTAACGGATACCGCGACTACAGCGCCGACGCCGTGCCCCGACTCGACTTCATCCGGCGTGGCCGGGCCACCGGCCTCACCCTGGCCCAGATCAGCGACATCCTGAAAGTTCGCGATGCGGGCATCGCGCCCTGCACCCACGTCCGCGACCTCCTGAACCAGCAACTGGCCGAAATCGACCACAAGATCGCCGAACTCGCCGCCCTCCGCGCCTCGGTCGCCGAAGTCCGCGCCACCACAGAAACGGGCGACCCGGCCACCTGCACCGCCGAAGACATCTGCAGCTACATCTGACCTACGGAAGCTGAACCATGCCGACTGCCGTCGAGCAGGTCCACTGCTCATGCTGCGGGCGAGAACTCCCGCGACGCAAGCTCCACGCGCTCGAGGACGGTAACGCCTACATCTGCCGCCGGTGCGGGCTCTGGGTCGCCCTGCGACTCTCCAAGCGAGCGGAGACCTCGGACTGATCTAGCGTCTCGACTACCGGCAACTGGGTAGTGGAGATCGCTTACCCGTTTTCACACTATGTGCGAAAACTGCACATAGTGTGTTTCCAAGCTGACATAATGTCGATTATCGGATGTCAACATTCCGCGTAATCCAGTGCATGCGCCGTCTAACCGCGACGGTCAGTCACTGGTGACGTTCGCGCTCGAGGCCAGGATGGCGCGGCGCGCGCGGCGCAGACCTCGTACGACCTCAGCCTGCCGTAAACCCAGTTCCTGACTCACGTCAGACAGCGTGCGGCCTTCGAGATGCATCCCGATCGCCAACGGTCGAAGCTCAGCGTGAAGTGTCGCGATCGCGGCGACCAGCTCCGCCTGCGACAGCGCCGAAACGCCCCGGATGAGCTCCTCGTCGTCCGCGCCCGTCTGGTCGAGATCGAAATCATCCTGGATCACTCTGGGCTCCTGCCGTGCGTAAGGTGTGCGGGGGCCGACTACTCACACCGTCGACCCCCTTCGGGTGGACTAGGACGCGAAGTCCTTCACCAACTGCTCGTTCTCTTTCTTGTTGATGACTCCCAGCAGGTAGCCCGCAACAAGCGCGATGAACGGAAGCAGCACGAGGAACCAGCCGAGGCCGTTGAGCGCCCAGGCACTCTCTGGTAGCGACGGGTCGACCCCCTCGGGTGCGGTACCTGCAAGCAGGTTGAACCGCGACATGAGCAGGTACAAGCCAACTACAAGAGCGAGAATCGAGATCGCGGGAGCGATCTTTGTCGACCATACGTTGCCACCCGGGTTCTTCATGAAGTACCGGATGACGGCGATGCTCACGAGAATCTCGACCAGAACGATAGCGATCACCGTGACCGAGCTCATCCACGAGAACAGGTTGGCGAAGGGGTCCAGCCCGGCGACCGCGAAGATCACGATCACGAGTCCGGCGAGAACCGACGTGATGATGACGCCGACGACGGGAGCACCTGCCTTGTTGACTCGGGCGACGGATGCCGGGAGCACTCCCCCACGCCCTAGGGCGAAGAAGTAACGGGAGGCGGCGTTCTGGAAGGCCAGCAGGCCAGCGAAGAGGCTGGTGAGCACAAGTACGGCCATCACCCCGGCGAGCCACGGACCCACGTACTGAGTAGTGAGGCCGAACAGCACCCCGGCCGGGTCGGCGAGGCCGCCGGAGAGTTCGATCACCTGATCGGCGACCTGCGAGGCGCCCATGCCGGTCACCATCGCGAACGAGACGACCGCGAACAGGACACTGATGACCGAGATTGATAGGTAGGTGGCACGGGGAACCGTGCGTTTCGGGTCGCGAGCCTCCTCGCCATAGATTGCCGTCGCCTCGAACCCGATAAAGCTCGCGAAAGCGAAGGCGAGGGCGATTCCAGCAGTGCCCGCGAATCCGCCCGCGAAGACCTCGGTCGGTGAGAAGCTCGCGGCAAGGTTCCACCCCTCGGGGCCGCCGTTGGCGAGGATTGCGACCGCGGCGACGATCAGCGCAAGAATTTCGAGAACCAGCATGACCCCGAGAACCTTCGCACCGACATCCACTCTCAGCAGGGAGAGCGCGGTGACGATGACCCACGCGAGCAGGGCCCAGACGTACCAAGGCAATGTGAGCCCCAGTCCCCCGAAGACCCCGGAGGCAACGACACCGAAGAAACCATAGATGGCCAACTGGATCGTCACGTAGGCCACGAGCGCGGCGACCGCCGCTGCGACTCCGGCGTTCACGCCGAGGCCCTTACCGACGTAGGCGAAGAATGCGCCCGAGTTCGTCATGCTTTTACTCATTGTGGCGTAGCCCACAGAGAAGATCAGCAGCGTGATGCCGACGGCAAGGTAGGCGCCCGGCACGGCCGCCCCGTTGCCGAGAAGCATTGCGACTGGCACCGCACCCGTGATGCCCACGAGCGGCGCCGATGCCGCGACGACGAAGAAGACGATGCCGAGCACGCCGAGTCGGCCCGATTTCAGCGTGGATTGCTGGTTATCAGTCATGGATTCTAAACTCTCCTTTGAGTCGAATAATCGTTCGGGTCAAAACGACCTGGGACTAGAGTGGTGCACTCTCCCCCGCGCGTCAAGCACCGCGCGCACTGTGCCTTCTGAACTCCCGTGGTTGACTGGGGGCACGAATTGCCCATCGTTAGTTTCCGAATGACTCACTACGCTTTTCGACATGTCCCCTCTCTCCGGCTTCCTTGCCCCCTTGACGCCCTCCGGCCGTAGCGCGATCGTGCCCGATATGCCGTGGTACTACTCCGGCACCTTGCTAACGGCCGAGTACCGAACTGATCCCGCTCGGGTGGCGGCGCTGCTGCCCGACGGCGTGCAACTGGCGGACGACGACCCGGGAGCAGTCGCGATGATCTGGGCCGATTGGCAGTCGTGCAGCGCTTCGCGGGCGGAGTTGCTCGACCCAGTGCGCTCTCAGTACCTCGAGACCTTTGTGGTGGTGCGCTGCCAGCACGCTGGCGTCACGTACAGCCGCTGCGTAGCGATCTGGGTGACCAAAGACTTCGCGATGGCCCGAGGGTGGTTCCAGGGTTACCCCAAGAAGCTCGGCACGATGGCAGTCACCCGCGTCTTTAGCGTCGGTCGTGCGACTCCGCGCCTCGAGGCGGGAGCGCAGTTGGGGGCGTCGCTTGCCGCCTACGACCACCGTCTCGCATCCCTCGTCGTCACGTTGCGCGAGCCGAGTCCGACGAACGGGTTCGTGAACGGGCATCCGATGCTGCATTCGCGATGGATGCCGTCGATCACGCCAGGTCTCGGCAACTCCCTCGACCAGTTGATCACTATGGGCGGGGTCGACGCCGAGATCGGCGAGACGTGGGTCGGCGACGCCGAACTTGTGCTGGCCGACTCGCCCTGGGATGAGTTGGGCTCACTGCTGCCGGTCGACGAGCCGATCGCGGCCTACTACCGAGAAATCGGCGTCACGTTCAACGGCGGACGGCTTGTCGAGGACAGGTCCAACCCGACGATCTGAGCGCGGTCATCAGAGGTCGAGGAAGTACTCCCGGACTTCCCACTCGGTGACGTCGCGAGTGTTCGGGTCGTCGACGGCGGTGGCGTAGCGCGCGATCTCGTCCCGCTTCATGACCTCGAACACATCGACCAGGGGTCCGCCGAGGAGGGCGATCAACTCCTCGTCGGCGCGCAGAGCGTCCAGAGCGGCACCGAGATTCATTGGGAGGATCGCCTGAGATTCGTCCTCGTACGAGTACCCCACGGCGGGCTGCGGGCATTCAAGCTCGCGACGGATGCCGTCCAGCCCGGCGGCGAGCAGAGCTGCTGTCATGATGTAGGCGTTGGCCGCGCCATCGCCGAGTCGCATTTCGATGCGTGTGCCCTCGCCCCGCTCTGGCGGAACCCGCAGCATGGCTGAGCGGTTGTCGAAGCCCCAGTTGGCACGGTAGGGCGCCAGCGTGTCGGGGCCGAGGCGTTTGAAGGCGTTGATTGTCGGGTTGCAGACCGCGGTCAACGCCGCTGCGTGGTGCACGATGCCGGCGATCATGTGCCGCGCGAGAGCACTCAGCTCCGAGCCGTCGTGCATGAGGTTGTCCCCCGCAGCGTTGACCAGCGACATGTGTAGGTGGAACCCGCTGCCGCCCTCATCACCCCACGGCTTTCCCGAGAAAGTCGCCGCCTGTCCGACCCGGGCGACGACGTCTTTGATCCCAGCCTTGAGCATGAAGGTGCGGTCACATGCGTCGAGCGCCTCACCGTGCCAAATGTTGATCTCATACTGGCTCGGGCTGAATTCGTGGTTGCCGGCGAACACGCCGATGCGCAGTTGGTCGAGCATCCGCAGCAGGTGCAGGAAGGTGCCCTTCGGATCGACCGTCGCACCGGTCGTGTACACGCGCCCGGGCTGCGTGATTGCGCGACGAAAGCCCCCGTCTTCGTTTCGGTCCGCGATGTAGAACTCGAGCTCCGGTCCGACGATCGGGGTGAGGCCCAGCGCCGCATACTCCCCCACGATGCGCTCGAGAAGTACGCGCGGCGACAGCGTGCTGGGGGTGCCGTCCGGGTCGTTCGCGCCGGCCACGACGAAGGCGACGCCGGGCTCCCACGGAAGTGTCCGCCAACTGCCCGGGACGATCTGGCTGATGAAATCCTCGAGGCCGTTACTCAGCACGTCGGCTCCGTCTAGGACTCCGCCCTGGGTCGTGGTTACCCAGACTCCCCTGCAGAATGCCGGGCCGCCATGACCAATCTTGTCGAGCTGGCTGACGAGGAGATCCTTCGACCGAACTGAGCCGATGATGTCCGCGAAGATGACTCGCAATACGTCGATCTGAGCGGATTGCAGTTCAGATTGGAGGGAAAGTAGGTTGGCGCTCATGTGCAACTCCTTCGGGGCACGGCATCGTCCCAACTCAATCGTTCGGACTCAAACGAGATAGTAGACTACCGAGCGCCACGATGAGGAGGCCCATGCGCGCATTGTTCGTTCAACACGACCACGTCAGTCCATTGGGTCCGGTTGGCGAGCGCTTCGCCCACCACGGCTTCGACATCGACACTCTGCTCGTCGTGCCCGAGGAGCGATTCGCGTCGCCGGATGTCAGCGTTCAGTTTCCGGATGCCGCCGACTACGACGTGATCGTTCCGCTCGGCTCCCCCTGGGGGGCGTGGGATGACGCGTGCATCGGCTCGTGGCTGCTACCGGAACTCGAGTGGGTGCGCTCTGCAGTAGAGGGCACCACTCCCGTCCTCGGCATCTGCTTTGGCGGTCAGCTCATCGCCCGAGCGCTCGGCGGGAGTGTCGCGCGGGCGCCGCGCAGCGAGATCGGCTGGACGGCGATCTTCAGCGATCGTCCCGAGATCGTTGGTGAGGGCCCGTGGTTCCAGTTTCACTACGACCGCTGGGTGGTGCCCCCCGGGGCGACCGAGATCGCTCGCACACCGTCCGCGTCCCAGGCGTTCACGCTCAACCGATCACTCGCGGTGCAGTTCCACCCGGAGCTCGACGCGGCGGCGCTGCAGGGCTGGCTCGACTGGGGCGGTGCCGCCCAGGTAGAAGCCGACGGGCAGGATCCGACGGTCATGGTCGCGCAGACCGTCGCGCACGGCCCCGCTGCCCGGGACCGGACCTTCGCGCTTGTGGACGCCTTCCTCACCGACGTCGCGGGGCTCGTGCGGCGCGACTGAGCTTCGGCACCGGCACGCGAGCGTCTTAGCTGACGCGCACGGGCATTCGTTTGATGCCGTGCACGAAGTTCGATCGGAGGTAGTCGATCGAACCGGTGCGCTCGATTGTGCGATCGCGGGTCAGCAGATCTTCGAACATCACTCGCAACTCGATTCGTGCGAGGGCGTTGCCGAGGCACATGTGCGGTCCCCCGCGTCCGAATGACATGTGCTCGTTCGGGGATCGCGTGACGTCAAACCGGTAGGGCTCATCGAAGGCCGCCGCGTCGCGATTTCCCGACGCGAACCAGGTGACGACCTTGTCGCCAGTCTTGACCGCCGTGCCGCCGAAGTCGATGTCCTTGGTCGCCGTACGCCGGAAGTGGTACACCGGTGAGGCGTAGCGCAGAAACTCCTCGATCGCCCACGGGATGAGGCTCGGGTCGTTGCGGATCAGGTCGAGCTGCTCGGGATTGGCCAGGAGGTTGTTCATCGAGTGCGTAATCGTGTGGCGCGTGGTCTCGTTACCCGCGACGACCAGCAGCAAGAAGTTGGTGTTGAAGTCGCGCTCACTGAACGGTACGCCGTCGCTCGGCACGCCGTTCGCGAGCAACGAGACCAGGTCTGTGCCGCCCTTGCCGCGCCGTTCGTCGGCGAGATGGCGTCCGTACTCGAACACCTCGATCGCGGCAGGCGACCGGAACGGAACGTGCCGGTACTGCTCACTGTCGGCCGACCCGATGAGCACGTCGGCGTGCTCGGGGTCGGTGTTGCCGACCATGCGGTTGCCCCACTCGATGAGCTTTCCCGTGTCGGCATCCGGCACATCGAGGATGCGCGCCAGAACGCGAATCGGGAAGTCGGCGCTGACCTCCTCGACGAAGTCGAACTCACCTTTGGCGAATGCTGCGTCGAGGGTGTTGGCGGTGATCCCCCGCAAGAAGGTCTCGTACTTCGCCACCGCCTGCGGCGTGAACTCCCCCTGCAGCATTCTGCGCATCGCGCGGTGCCGCAGACCGTCGGTCTCGAGCAGCGAACGACGCGGCTCTTCCTGCTCAGCGTCAAGCTCCTCTAGGTTGGTGAAACGCTCCGAGGTGAAGGTCTCGGGGTCGCGCAGGATTCGCACGACGTCGTGGTACTTGGTCGCTGAGTGGAACCCGGCGTTCGGGGCATCCTCGGTCGACCAGTGCAGCCCGTCGCGGGCCCTCAGGTCATCGAACACCTTCCATGGGGCGCCCGCAGCGAAAAGATCGAGGTCAGCCAAGGTGAGGTCGGACGAAGTGGACATGAGCGCCTGCTTTCGACGGAAGCGAATTATTCGGATGCTAACGAACTTCGCGCCCGAGGTCGAGTAGAACCCGCATAATGGGCGGGAAGGAGTACCGATGCCCAGTCCCCACACCCTCGCCGAAACAGAAGAGCGGGTTGCCAGCCTGCTGGGCGCGCTGCCCATCGACTTCGAGTCGATGGCCGTGGCATCCAATCTGTTCCGAGCAGCCAACGCGACTCGCAATTACTTCGAGCGTTCCGTTCTCGCAGAGGCCGGATTGTCGTGGACCGCGTTCGTCGTGCTCTGGGTCGTGTGGATCTGGGAGCCCGTTGAGACTCGCCAGATCGCCGAGGAGGGTGGATTCTCGAAGGCGACGCTCACCGGGGTACTCGGTACCCTCGAGGCGAAGGGGTACTTGCTGCGCCAACGCAGCGAGCGCGACGGGCGCCTGGTCGAGGTGCGCATGACCGACGATGGCCGCGAGTTCATGACGACCATCTTCCCCCGCTTCAACGAACATGAGCGCATCGTCGCGAGCACCGTCGCCCCTGAGCGGCGTGGCGAGCTGGCCGACATGCTGAGGGCGATCACGGTCGTGACCGAGCGTTCCAGCTAGCCGAGAGACGGATACCCGCTACCGTCTCTCGCAACTGTCCGATACGATCGGCCTAGTCGTTCGTATCCGAATGAAACGGTGAGCAAGGGAGCTGGCACGTGGATCTTGTCGAGATTGCCGGCCTTCAGGTCGACACCCGACACCTGATCGGCGGCGGGAGAGTCGCGTCTGCGCAGACCTTCGAGACCATCTCGCCGATCGATGGCACGGTGCTTGCCCACATCGCGCGCGGCACCGCCGTCGAAGTGGATGCAGCTGTGGACGCCGCCCGTGCCGCATTCCCCGCGTGGCGGGACTTGGGTTCGAGGGGCCGCGGTGAACTGCTGCACCGCCTAGCCGATCTAGTGGAGGAGAACGTCGAGGCGCTCTCGCAACTGGAGACCCTCGACAACGGGTCGCTGCTGCGCTCCCATCGCCGCGGTGTCATGCCACGCGTCGCACTCAATATCCGCTTCTTCGCCGACTGGGCAATCAACGAGCTCCACCATGACGTGTGGCAGACGCGGGGGCACGACAACCACGTTTCGTGGGACCCGAGCGGGGTCGCGGCGATTGTGACTCCATGGAACGCGCCGCTGATGCTTGCGACCTGGCGGATCGGGCCGGCGTTGGCCGCGGGTGACACCGTCGTGCTCAAGCCCGCCGAATGGACGCCCCTGAGCGCGAGCTACTTCGGAGAACTTGTCGGCCAAGCCGGACTTCCGGACGGCGTATTCAACGTCGTTCAGGGATTCGGCGCCGAAGTCGGGGCGGCGCTCGTTGCGCATCCGGGTATTGCGCGCATCTCCTTCACTGGCTCGGTGCCGACCGCGAAGTCGATCGCCCGCGCGGCGGCCGACAACCTTACGCCGGTCAGCTTCGAGCTCGGCGGCAAGAGCCCGCTCATCGTCACCGATGACGCCGACCTTGCATTGGCCGTGGATCTGGCGATCGAGCAGTATGACAACGCAGGTCAGGTCTGTCTCTCGGGAACGCGTCTGCTGGTCCATGAGAACGTCGCGGAGGCGTTCGCAGAGGCGTTCGCCGCGAAGGCCGCCACGCTCGTGCAGGGCGACCCGCGGGAGGAGTCCACGCAGATCGGCCCGCAGATCCACCCGGTGCACCTCGACCGTGTCGCCGGGTTTGTGCGGCGCGCCGAGCAGGCCGGTGCACGGGTCGTGATCGGCGGGGCACCCAACGACGAGCTTGGCGGCCTGTACTTTCGGCCGACTCTGTTGATGGATGCCGCGCCCGACAGCGAGATCCTGACCGCCGAGGTCTTCGGCCCAGTGCTCACCATGCAGACGTTCACGACCGACGAGGAAGCGGTCGAGGTGGCCAATGCGACAGAGTTCGGCCTTGCCGCCGTCGTGGTGTGCGGCAACCGGGAACGCGCGGAGCGCCTCACCGCCAACCTTGTCGCCGGAACGATCTGGGTGAACTGCTTTTTCGTGCGCGATCTTGCTGCACCCTTCGGCGGCAGCAAGAAGAGCGGCATTGGCCGCGAGGGGGGCGTGTGGTCGTTCGACTTCTACGCCGACGTCAAGAACACGGTGTACGCACCGACCGGATGGAAGGACTGACCATGGGACGCGTCGTAGGAGCCGCACTGCTTGCGCATGTGCCGACCATCATGTTGCCGTACGAGTCGCGGCTTGACCTCAACGGGGGCAAGGAGATCACCCTCGTGCCTGGACTCAAGCGGTTCCGAGAGGAGGTCATGGAGACTCTCGACTACGACACCGTGGTCGTCCTCGACTCCCATTGGGCAACGACCGTGGAGTTCGTCATCTCGGCGCAGGCCGAGCGCAGCGGTCTCTTCACGTCCGAGGAGCTGCCCCGCGGCATGTCGCAGATCCCGTACGCGTTCCGAGGCGACCCGGAACTCGCTCGCTCAGTCGCGAACTACGACGAGAAGAATGGCACCTGGGTCACTCCGATCAGCGACCCGCACTTGCCGATCTTCTACGCCACCGTGAACTTGTGGCACTACCTCGGTCGCGGCCTCGACAAGGCGTGGGTGAGCCTGTCGGTCTGCCAGACTGCGACGACCGAGGACTTCCTGCGCTCGGGACGTGCCCTCGGCGAGGCCATCCGTGATAGCGATCGTAAGGTGCTCCTTCTGGCCTCCGGCGCTCTGTCGCACACCTTCTACCCGCTGCGCCAGCTTCGTTCGCACGAGGCGAGCGATCCGATCCACATCTTCTCCCCCGAGGCGCGTGAGGCTGACCTCGAACGACTCGAGTGGATGAAGCAGGGCGACCACGCTCGCATCCTCGACACCATGCCCGAATTCCGCAAGGTCAAGCCCGAGGCTGGCTTCAGCCACTGGCTGCAGATGGCGGGAGCCACAGGCGAGGGCGCGAACACCGCGAAGGGCGAGCTCTACTCCGAGTACGAGAACTCAATTGGTACGGGCCAGGTGCATGTCTACTTCCCCGAGCCCGAAGGCGGATTCCCGCTGCCGATCGACGTCGTTCGCTCCCGCGAGAGCGACGCGGCGTGACCGAGCTGCGGCGCATCCTACTCGGCGGGGTGCCGGTACAGGTCGAGCGGGTCGGTGACACGCTGGTCGCTGCAGACGGTCGGTCGATCGCGGTCGATGATGCCCAGCACTTAGCACCGAGCGAGCCGACGAAGATCCTCGCTGTGCACCTGAATTATCAGAGCCGCACCGACGAGTTCATGACGAAGTTGCCGGCAGCCCCCACCTACTTCCACAAGCCGATCACCGCGCTCAATGTGCACCGCGGTGAGGTCGTGCGGCCCGCGGGTTGCCAATGGCTCAACTACGAAGGCGAAATCGTCATCGTCATCGGACGGGTTTGCCGCAACGTCTCGCCGGCCGAGGCGGGCGACTACATCGCTGGTTACAGCGTGGGCAACGACTACGGACTCCACGACTTCCGGGACACGGATGCCGGCTCTATGCTGCGGGTCAAAGGTAGCGACACGCTCGCCCCGGTTGGCCCGTCGCTGGTGACGGACTGGGACTTCCGAGGCAAGATGCTTCGCACGTTCGTCAACGGCGAGCTCGCGCAGGAGGACTCGACCGACAACATGGAGTGGGATATGCACTACCTGGTCGCCGACCTCGCCCGCACGATCACCCTGGTTCCAGGAGACATGATCTTCTCAGGCACCCCCGCCCACTCGCGACCCGTTCAGCCGGGCGACCTCGTCGAGGTGGAGGTTGACGGGCTCGGTCGGCTTGCCAACCGCATCGTCGAGGGGCCCACGCCGATCCGCACCGATGTCGGTGCCCAGCCCACGTCGAGTGAGGAGGTCGTGTCGACCGCCCTTGGCGGCGACTGGGAGTTCAGAGGCATCCGCACCCCGTCCAACGACCTGTACCCGTCCCGCATCACCGAGGAGAACCCGTCATGATCAGAATCGTTGTCGACATGGACAAGTGCCAACACTACGGGCAGTGTGTGTTCGAGGCGCCCGAGGTGTTCCACCTCAACGCCGATGACAAGCTCGAGTACGCGGGCGAGGCGCCCGATGAGATGCAGGGCGACCTCGAGGCCGCCATGGACGTGTGCCCCATGCAGGCCATCCTGGTGACTCGGGTCTGATCGGATGACTGCCCCGCTGTTGATCGTGGGCGCGTCGATGGCGGGCCTGCGCACCGCGGAGAGTGCCCGGCGTGCGGGCTACGACGGGCCGATCACGTTTCTGGGCTCGGAGAGCCACCGGCCTTATAATCGGCCGCCGCTCTCGAAAGACCTGTTGCGAACTCCGGGACAGGGGCACGACGATGTCGCCTTCCCCCTGCGCGACGGGCTCATCGACAACGTGGACTGGGTCCTGGGTACCTCGGCGGTGCGGCTCGACCGCGACTCACGAACCGTGCACGATGCTAAGGGCGGCGTGCACGAGTACGCCGCGCTGGCGATTGCGACCGGACTGCGGCCCAAGTCGTTGCCGATCCCTGATCACGGGCTCAGCGGCATCCATGTGCTTCGCACTCTCGAGGATGCGATGGGTTTGCGCGACGCCATCGGCCCCGAGGTGAACGTCGTGATCCTCGGTTCTGGATTCGTTGGCTGTGAGATCGCCGCGACGGCCGCGCACGCGGGCGCCCGTGTGTCGATCGTCACCCAATCTCGCGTGCCGCTCGATCGGGCGCTCGGCCCCATTCTCGGGGCGGAGTTGCGTCGCCGCCACGAAGAGCACGGGGTGCGCTTCTTCTGTGGTGAGTCGCTCTTCGGTTTGGTCGGCGATCCGGCGGTAGAACGAGTGATCTTGTCGAGTGGCGTGATGCTGGAGTGCGACATCCTCGTCGTCGCGGTCGGCTCTGATCCCCAAACGGAGTGGCTTGAGGGCAGCGGTCTAGAGATCTCCAACGGCGTTCTTGTCGACGGGTCACTGCGCGCCGTCGCGGTCGACGGGACAGTGGATCCGGCGATCGTGGCGGCCGGCGATATCGCGCGGTACGTGAACCCCCTGTTCGACAGTGTCCCGCGCCGGGTGGAGCACTGGAATCTGCCGACCGAGACCGGGAAGCGGGCCGGACAGACCCTCGCGGCCTTCCTACGCAACGATCCAGTGCCCGAGGCATCGGTATTTGCGCCATTGCCGAGCTTCTGGAGCGACCAGTACGACGCGCACCTGCTCGCTTTCGGCATGACCTATCTCGCGGATCGCAGCGAGGTCGTTGCGGGTTCCCCCGACACCGAGTGCGTGGTCGAGTACTACCGTGGTGACACGCTCGTCGGCGTCTGCGGCATCGGGATGCGCAGCGCGGTTCAGGCCTATCGCAGCCGTTTCGCGGTCCCCACTGTCGACGTGTGATGCTGAGGTGACGCCGACCCTTGCGAAAAACTCGAGAACACGAGTCGCGCTTGCTGCTCCCTGATCGCAGCGATCTGCTGACTCAGGTCGGACTCGATGGTCATCGCTCTCCTCGTTGCCTCTTCATGCATGGCCCAGTCACGCGCTGCACGACGGCAGTTGCCGCCGCACCAGATTGATCAGTTCCTGTGGCTCGTAGCGCTCGTTCGTGGTGAGCAGATCGGTAAGAATCCACCAACGGTGAGCGAGCACATCGACGCGCTCGTCATCGGTCCAGAACTCACTGGAAGGCTCGAATGCGTCGACCGTGGCCGCGAAGAACTCGGCGTGGCCGGTGTCGTGGTCTGCGTCATCCCATTCGACAGCAAAGTCGTGAGCCCACACGGGCGCGCCGAGATCGGCGATGACGAGCCCGGTCTCCTCGTGCAACTCGCGCACCGCGGCGTCGTGGTGAGTCTCCCCCGGGTCAACGCCGCCGCCCGGGGTGATCCAGCGAGCAACACCACTGGTATCCGGTGCCGTCGTGAGGAAGAGCAGGATGCGGTCGTCGCGGTCGAACAGGAGCACCCTGCTCGTGAGCCGATTGACCCCCGTCACAGTCATGATCTCGTCGGTTCAGCGGCCAGCGGCGAGAAACTCGGTGACGTCTCCGACGTACCGGGTGTGGTTGTCCGCGACCGGCTTGACCGCTGCGAGGGTGACCTCGGCCGCAAACTCCCCCACGTTGTAGAGGCGGCCCGCCGACTTCTTGCGGTCTTCGATCACTCCGGGATTGGCGCGCTGCAGCAGTGTTGCGGTGATCGTGCCCTCGATCATGTCGCCGGATACGACGACGAATTCGATACCCGCGTCGGATAGCTCGGGGATCAGGGCGCGCAGAGCGTCTTCCCCCGCACGCTTGCTCAGCGCGACCGGTCGGTACTCAGGCATCGTGGCGACGGTCTTGATGAAGTGCGCCTGATGACTTGTCACGAAGACGATGCGCGATCCCGGCTTCAGCAGTGGCCGCACCGCCGCAACAAAGTCCACCTGAGCGTCGCGGTTGAGCTTCATGGCGTAGTCCTCGGCCATGCCGCTCTCCATGCCACCGGAGGCGTTGAGCACGAGGATGTCGAGCCCGCCGAACTCCTCAGTGACCCGCTCGATGAGGGCGGCGACGGACGAGGGGTCGGTCAGGTCAGCTCCGATCGCGATGGCGCTACCACCGGCATCCTCGATCTGCGCGACGAGCTTCTGTGCTCGCGCCTGCTTGTTGCGGTAGTTGATTGCGACTCGGGCACCGGCTTCGGCCAAGTACTTCGCAGTATCGGCGCCGATACCGCGAGATGAACCGGTCACGAGTGCGCGCTTGCCGGCCAGAGATCTAGGAGCCAGAGGATTGGGGGTATTCACAGCACCCGACCCTACCAACTCCCCTTCCGCGGCGGTGCAGCTTCGGTGATAGCTTCGTAGTGCCGACACACAGGAGGTGCCGTTCACCGTGGTAGATCTTCTAACCGACTACTCGTGGATCCTTTGGCTCGCCCTGATCCTCATCTTCGCGATCGTCGAAGTGACCACCCTCGAGTTCACGTTCCTGATGCTGGCCGTGGGGAGTCTCGGTGGCCTGCTCTCCGGCCTCGCGGGGCTGCCGTGGTGGGCTTCATTCCTTCTTGCAGCGGTGCTATCCGTGCTGCTCCTCTTCGCCGTACGACCCGCCTTGCTGCGTGCGCTCAAACGCGGCGGCGATTCGAGGCCGACCAACGTCGATGCACTCATCGGCCTCTCCGGCATCGTCGTCAACGACTTCGTCGGCAAGACCAACCACGTCAAGCTCACTAACGGCGAGACGTGGACCGCGAAGCTCGCCGATCAGGGCGACCTGGTCGAAGGGGAACGGGTTGTCGTCACGGCGATCGACGGCGCCACCGCCGTCGTCGCCCCCACCGAAAGGACCGCATCATGACACCGTCCGAACTCTTCGGCCAGATCTTCGTGATCATCCTCATCGGGGTGGTGGTGATCTTTGTGCTTGTGATCCTCTTCCGCTCGATCAGGATCATCCCGCAGGCGAACGCGGGAGTCGTCGAGCGCCTCGGCAAGTACCACAAGACCCTCATGCCAGGCCTCAACATCCTTGTGCCCTTCATCGACCGGGTGCGTCCGCTCATCGACATGCGCGAGCAGGTGGTCTCCTTCCCACCCCAGCCTGTAATTACCGAGGACAACCTCGTAGTGTCGATCGACACCGTCGTCTACGTCCAGGTGACGGATGCCCGCGCCGCGACCTACGAGATCGCTAACTATCTCGGCGCCGTCGAACAGCTGACCACCACCACGTTGCGCAACGTCGTCGGTGGGTTGAACCTCGAGGAAGCGCTCACGAGTCGCGACAACATCAACGGGCAGCTGCGCTTGGTGCTCGATGAGGCGACCGGCAAGTGGGGCATCCGCGTCGGTCGTGTCGAGCTCAAGGCGATCGACCCCCCGCTCTCGATCCAGGACTCGATGGAGAAGCAGATGCGCGCCGAGCGCGACCGTCGTGCGCTCATCCTGACCGCAGAGGGCACGAAGCAGTCCGCGATTCTCACGGCGGAGGGGGCGCGCCAGGCCGCAATCCTCGAGGCCGAGGGTGACGCGAAGGCTCAGGTGCTGCGTGCGCAGGGCGAGGCCGAAGCCATCACCACCGTCTTCAACGCCATCCACACCGGAAACCCAGACGCAAAGCTGCTCGCCTACCAATACTTGCAGACGCTGCCCAAGCTCGCCGAGGGCGATTCCAACAAGTTGTGGATCATCCCGTCGGAACTGACTGAGGCGCTCAAAGGCATCAGCGAGGGCTTCTTCGGTGGCAAGCCGCCCGCAGCCAAGTAACACCCCGTCCGGGCACTTCCTCTCCCCCGCGACCCCACGGGTGTTCGCTCACCGGGGGCTCGCGATCGACGCGCCCGAAAACACCCTGCTAGCCTTCGCGCGAGCGATTGCTGTGGGTGCCGAGTACATCGAAACTGACGTGCACTCGAGTCACGACGGTGCATCGGTCATCTCGCACGACCCGGATCTTGCTCGCATCGCGGGCCGCGAGGTCAAGGTCGAACAGCTCAGCATGACCGAGTTGCGCCGAATCGACCTCGGGCACGGTCAGGGGTTCTGCTCGCTTGCAGAGGCGCTCGACGGTTTTCCCGAAACGCGGTTCAACATCGATATCAAATCGGCCGCGGCGGTGGAGCCGACTGTGCGGGCGATTCTGAGTCAGCGGGCCGGTGATCGGGTGCTCGTGTCGAGCTTCAGTGAGCGCAGGCGGACGGCGGCGCTCCGCGAGCTCCCGGGGGTCGCGAGTTCAGCATCCGCTCGGCGGTTCGCGACAGCATTGCTCGCCGGCAAGGTGGGCCTCTCCCCAGTGATGCGCCGGGCGCTGAGTGGCCTCGTCGCCGTTCAGGTTCCCGAGCGCGCGCTCGGCCTCGCAGTGACGACCAAACGGATGCTCGCACGTCTGCACTCTGCGGGTGTCGAAGTACACATCTGGACTGTCAACGACCCGGATCGGATGCGAGAACTGCTCATGCTTGGTGTGGATGGCATCGTCACCGACCGCGCAGATGTGGCTCTCGAGGTTGTGCGCAGCCTGTGAACTGACTGGGAACGGCGCTCGCCTGAAAGGTTTTGCCCAGCTTCGGGGTTTATAACTGAGAACGACCGCGAAGTAAAGAGGAGGCCACACAATGGCAGACCGTAGTTTGCGCGGAATGAGACTTGGAACCCAGAGCTTACAGAGCGAAGTGGGCGTGGAGTTTTCCCCGCGACAGAAGAGCGTGTACCGCGCCGCCGATGGCACCGAGTTCGAGGTCGTCTTCGCCGCTGACGCTGAAGTTCCCCAGCAGTGGGAGTCTCCGAAGACCGGACACGAGGGTGTGCTCCTCGGTATCGACGGGGAGCCCGTGGTTCTGGATGCCGCTGACGTGAAGGTTCCGCGCAGCCACTGGGACATGCTGCTCGAGCGTCGCACCCGCGCTGAACTCGAAGAACTTCTTCAGGAGCGTCTGGATTACCTCCGCTCGCGCCGCGGCCAAGAAAAGATCGGCGCCTGAGATCGGCGCCTAGGGCGAGACCTTGCCCGATGGTCGACGCGCTGCGACCGGCCTGAACCCCGCGCTCAGTCCCCAGAGGGTCACTCTTACTAGGGCCTCGAGCACGATTCCCGCATGCATCTTTGAACGCCCCGTCGTCCTCTCCACGAAGGTGATGGGGTGTTCGCTTATGTGGTGGCCGGTTTGTTCGAGTTGCCACGCCAGCTCGACCTGGAAACAGTAGCCCTGTGACGAGACCGTCGTCAGCGCGAGGTCGCGCAGTGAGCTGGCACGGTAGACGCGATAGCCGGCCGTGATGTCCCGGATGTGTGAGCGCAACAGTGTGCGCGCGTACCAGTTTCCGGCGCGAGAGATCGCCTGCCGGAGCCACGGCCAGTTGACCACCGCGCCGCCGCGCACCCAGCGCGAGCCGATCACGAGGTCATCGCCGGCTCGAGCCGCTGCCAGCATTGCGGGCAAGCTCGCGGGGTCGTGTGATCCGTCGGCGTCGATCTCAACGACGAAGTCGTAATCTTCCGCCAGCGCGAGCGCGAAGCCCGCAAGATACGCCTTGCCGAGTCCGTCTTTCGTGGCCCGGTGCAGCACCCGCACTCGCGGGTCGGCGGCGGCCAGCCGATCGGCGAGCTCTCCGGTGCCGTCAGGGCTCGCGTCATCCACCACGAGGAGATCGACCTCGGGTACGTGCTGGCGTAGACGTCCGACGATGCGCTCGAGACTGCCGATCTCGTTGTAAGTCGGCACGATCACGAGGGTGTCAGCCACGACGCCTCCGGGCGGCCAGGCCCGCGACGACGAGTGCACCGAGGGCGAGCCCCGCGACGAACCATTCCATCTGGCGGCCCGCAACGACAGCGGGCGTCATCGTGGTCGCCAGTTGCACATCCTCAACGAGTGTGCCCTCCGTGTACCACGGCAACTGGGCGACGATGCGGCCGTCGGGTGCGATCACCGCACTCAGCCCGACCGTGGAGATATTGACCACGCTGCGCCCCGTCTCCATCGCTCGGATGCGCGCGATCGCCAACTGCTGTGCACTCTCGTCAGTGCGTCCGAAGTCGGCATTGTTCGAGGAGGCGAAGATCGCTCGAGCGCCCTGCTCCACCGACTCCCTGATGAGCTGATCATCAACGATGTCGAAGCAGATGTTGATTCCCACCGTGGTGCCCCTGATGTCCAGCACCATGTCCGTGGTTCCCGGGGTGTACTCGCGCCCCACGAGGTCGATCAGGTCTGGCGCGAATGGACGCCAAAACGCTCGGTCCGGGATGTACTCGCCGAACGGTACGGGATGCCTCTTGTCGTAGTAGTCGACAATGCCCTCGCCCGCCTCCCAGAGAATCGAGGTGTTGTAGGTGCGATCGCCGCGCTGGGTCACCGCCCACGTGACGAAGGGGGCGTTCAACTGCTCGGAGACGAAGTCGAAGGCCTCGGCCGTGTAGGGATCGTCCAGCGGGCTGTAGTCGCTTGAGCCCTCTGGCCAGAGCACGACATCGACCTGCGTGCCAAAGAGGGGCGCCGTGGCATCCAGCTGGGCCTGAAGCAGGTCGCCGGGCTCGCGCTGGTCGAAATAGCCGGCCTTGCCGTTGCCCTGCACGGCGGCGACCTTCATTGTTCCCGCGTCGTCGACCTGCCACACGGGCACGAGCAGCACAAGGCTGACCAGGGCAACGGGAATCACGGCCCTTGTCACCCGAGGAATCCCGACTTCGCGTATGACTTGAATGCTCACGGCCGCGATCAGCACGACGACGAAACTCACGCCGGAGATGCCCAGCCAGGCGTAGAGGGGCGTGAGTGAACTGTCGGACAGCGACATACTGACGCGGCCCCAGGAGAAGCCTCCGTACGGCCACACGGCGGCCCAAGCCTCCCGCGCGGTCCATAGGCCGGCGACGACGACGGGGAGCAGCGCCAACCGCCCTAAGGTCGTCGGGAACCCACGGGGAATCCAGCGATAGGCGAGCGCGATCGCGAGCGATCCGGCTGAGAAGAAGAGGGACTCCAGCACAGCCAATGCCGACATCGGTAGTGGCCCAAGAAAGAGCGCAGCCCACTGGATGTGGGTGAAGTAGAAGGTCGCACCCGCGATGAATCCCACGAGCAGGGCCGAGCCCGCTCGCCTACCGATGAGGCTCACGAGTACGAGCGAAACACCCACGAAGGTCAGCGGCCAGATGCCCTTGTCGGGGAACCCAGCATCCAATACCGGCCCGGATGCCGCGGCGACAAGCAAGGCAGCCCACAGCGGCACTATCGGCTTAGCGCCATTGAACTCAGGCTTCACGATAAGTGAGCCTAAGCCACGGAGCCTGCGACACTGCTGTAAGCGACGATCCCTCGTCGGATCGATTCTAGGGACTTGCGAGCCGTGCGCCCCAGCTCGCCGTCAGCGACAACGGAGAGCTGGTCGAGCAGGTCGATGGTCTGTTTGGTCCAGCGCACGAAGTCGCCCGCGGCCATGTCGGCCTCGCGCAGCACGGCATCCAGACTCGTCCCGCTCGCCCAGCGATACATCGCCAGGGCGAGACCGGTGGAGAGCGGTTGGCTTCCGGGGAGCATGTGCAGCTGCTCGAGGTCGTCGAGATCGCTCCACAAGGTTCCGGTGGAGTCAAAGGCAGGCCGGAATGCGCCACGTGGGAGTTGCCGGTCACCGACCTGCCCCTCCTCCCGCCGAGGCTCATAGACGAGAGTCGTAGCCATGGCGGCGAGTGCGGCCGGGTCCAACTCGCTCCAGACACCCCGGCGCAGCGACTCGGCCACGAGCAGGTCTCGCTCGCCGTAGATGCGCCGGAGCATCCGTCCGTCGGGGCTGAGGGTGAGGGCACCCTGTGCACCGGGAAGCAGGTACCCGAGCTCGAGCAACACGTCGGTCACGCGGTCGAAGATCTTCGCGACCGCCCCAGTGCGTGTGCGGATCTGTGCCGTGAGCTGATCGGTCTCCCGCTTGAGCTTCCACCAACGTTGCGCCCAGCGCGCGTGCGACTCGCGCTCGGGGCAGGCGTGACACTGGTGCTGCTTCATGCGTCGACGAAGGTCGCCGAGTTGCCGTTGGCGCCGGTCGCGTTCGGCGCGGCTTGCCGTGTTCGAGATGCCTTTGCGCTCCAGGTCGGTCAGCTCTCGGCGAATGGTTGAGTACTCCGCGAAGTCGCCGAGGTGGCAGGTCATCGAGTTGCGGTAGCCGGCCAGGGACTCCTCCTGCCCCCGCACCTTTCGCGCAAGATCTACCACGGCTCGGTCAGCCTGGAACTGCGCGAAACTCGACTCGAGAATCTCCCTGGTTCGCTCTCGGCCGAACTGCTCGATGAGGTTGACGGCCATATTGTAGGTCGGCTTGAAGCTCGAATTGAGGGGGTAGGTGCGCCGGCTAGCCAGTGACGCAACAGCCTGAGGGTCGAGACCGTCTACCCATTGGATGACGGAATGTCCCTCGACGTCGATCCCCCGACGCCCGGCTCGCCCGGTCAGCTGGGTGTACTCGCCCGGGGTGATCGGCACTCGCGCCTCTCCGTTGAACTTCTCCAGCTTCTCAAGCACGACCGTGCGGGCCGGCATGTTGATGCCGAGAGCAAGAGTTTCTGTCGCGAACACGGCCTTGACGAGCTTTTTCTGGAAGAGCTCCTCGACGACCTCTTTGAAGGCGGGCAGCAGGCCGGCGTGATGGGCGGCGACGCCGCGCTCGAGTCCCGACAGCCAATCCCAGTACCCGAGCACGGCGAGGTCCTCATCGAGCAGCGTGCGGCACCGCTCCTCCACGATCGAGCGGATCTCGTCGCGCTCCGGCACGGTTGTCAGACGGATGCCCGCGCGCAACACCTTCGTGACTGCTTGGTCGCAACCCACTCGACTGAAGACGAAGAAGATCGCGGGCAAGAGGTTTTTGCCCTCAAGCAACTTGACCACCTCGGGTCGATCCATGCGCTGGTTTTCTGGGCGACCGCCGCGGGAGTGGTAGCGGCCAACATCCTTCATCTGCCGGGCACTTAGCGTGCGTCCGCCATAGCGCGCCATCTGCACGAGTTCAGGGTTCACCCGGTGCGTGGCGACGAGTCCCGACGAGTCGAACAGGTCGATGAGCTTCGAGCGCATCAGAATGTGCTGGTCGAGCGGCACCGGCCGATCCTCCGAGACGATCACCTCGGTGTCGCCGCGCACCGCCTGCAGCCAATCGCCGAACTCCTCGGCGTTAGACACTGTTGCGCTCAGGGAGACCATCCGCACCTGCTCGGGCAGGTGGATGATGACCTCCTCCCAGACCGCGCCTCGGAATCGATCGGCGAGGAAGTGCACCTCGTCCATGACTACGCAACGGAGGTTCTTGAGCAGATCCGAGTCCGCGTAGAGCATGTTGCGGAGCACCTCGGTCGTCATCACCACAATCCGCGCGTGGGAGTTGATATTCGTGTCGCCGGTGAGCAGCCCTACGCTATCGGGACCGTACTCGGCCACCAGTTCCTGGAACTTCTGATTGCTCAGGGCCTTCATTGGCGCGGTGTAGAAAACCTTGTCGTCGGAGTTCTGCATCGCGCGGAAGATTGCGAACTCCGCGATGATCGTCTTGCCGGCACCGGTTGGCGCTGCCACGAGTACGCTCTTACCTTCCTCCACGACCGTGCACGCGGCGATCTGGAAGTCGTCGAGGTCGAAGCGCTGGCGTGCGCGAAAGGCCTCGAGCACAGGGAGCCCTCGGCGCCGCTTAGCAGCCGCGAAGCGCTCGGCCGGAGACAACTGGTCGGTCATTTGCCTCAAGCCTAAGTGGGGGTTGGCCATGGAGTCGCTCAGGCGATCGATGCCTCTAAATTGGCGGCACGACCGGCTGCTCGTCGGTCGTGCACCCAGGCCACGAGCGCGGCCGAGAAGTAGAGCAGCACCATCGGAACCGCGAGCAAGAACATCGAGATTACGTCCGCTGCGGGCGTCGCGATGGCGGTGAACAGGAAGATGACGAGGATCGCGATCCGCCAGCCCTTGAGGATCGAAGCCGCCGAGAGCACTCCCACGAAGTTCAGCAACACGAGAAATACCGGCAGCACGAAGGCGATGCCGATCGCGAGCACGAGTTTGATCACAAAATCGTAGTAGGTGCGGGCATCCAGCAGAGTGCCCTCCTCGGGCGCCGAGAAGGATGTGAGCAGCTGCACCATATGGGGGAAGAGGAACCAGCCACTTGCGGCGCCCGCGAAGAACAGGGGTACGGCCGAGAAGAAGAACCCGAATGTGTAGCGCTTCTCCCTACCCGTGAGGCCCGGTACGAGGAATGCGAATAGTTGATACAGCCAGACCGGGCTTGCGATGAGGATCGCGATGGTCACCGAGATCGAGATGCGCAGGTCGAACGCACCCGTGACGGTCGTGTAGATGATCTGGGCGTTGCGGTTCTCGGCGATTTGGTTGATCGGAACGCGCAGAGCGTCGATCACAAACGGCGCCAGAAAGTAGCCGGCAACCACCGCGACGAGAATCGCGACAGCCGAAATGACGAGTCGCTTGCGCAATTCTCGGAGGTGCTCGCCGAGCGACATGCGCTCGTCGCCCTTGGTGCGCCACCGTCCGGAACGGGTGGCCACGTCAGCTACTGCTTCGGCTTGGTGCTCTTGGGCGGGGCTTTGGTTGACGTGTTCTTCGCCGTGGTCGACGTCGCGGTGCTGGCCTTGGGGGCATCGGGCACCTCGGTATCGACCAGCTCCGCATCGACGACTGTCGCATCGTCATCCTTCATCGTGCGAACCTCGCTGCGGAAGATGCGCATCGACTGGCCGATGCTGCGGGCCAGACCCGGGAGCTTTGGCGCGCCGAACAGCAGCAGAACGACGACCAGTATGACGATCAGGTGGGGCCAGCCGAATGCATTGCCGAACATGGTCAAACTCCCTTAGACGTGTCAGTTCATGATACCCAGTCGGCGGGCCACTCGCGCTGGGAAGCCGCCGGGTCTGTAATGCGGCGGGCACGTGTCATCCGGCGATCGTGTCGCTGCCGACGAAGCTTGGCCCGATGCGCCTTGCGCGCTCGCTCGCGGTCCCGGATGTCGCGCACCTCCGCGAGCACGGCGATCTGCGGGCTCACGAGCACCGGGTCGTCCAACTCGAGCAGCGCGCTGCGTTCTGCGAGATCTGCGACGTCATTAACGAGAGTCAGGAACTTGCGGAACAACCACCACGCGAACAACCCGAGAGTGATCAGGAGTGCGAGCGCGAGGCCCGTCCACAGCAGGAGCCAGCCCCACCAGGCCATGACCTGGCCCGGCTCGGTCATCGATACCTCGCCGCTCCCGCTGCCGCCCACTCGGCGACGACGGCTCGCGCCTCGGGAGGGGCCACCACCGTTGCGACGCCGGGCATGCTCGCGATGAGTCGTTTGAGCCCGTGATAGTGCGACACTCGAACGGTCGTGCGGACCTTGCCGTCAAC
>JBJXDR010000179.1:0-10838 GCA_046155245.1 Rhodoglobus sp.
GGCTTACATCACCTTTCCGATCGTCCCGGGCGACCTCGAGACCGTGCGACTGAATAACCTCCTCGTGGGCGTCGGAATCACTCTCGCCCTGTTGAGCATCGGCTTCGGTGCTGTCCACTGGTCGAAAACACTCATGGACGGCCACGATATGGTCGAGCAGCGCCACGGCACGCGCGGCACTGACGAGACCCGGGCAAAGGCCGTCGAAGTCTTTACTCTTGGCAACAAGGAGTCCGGCTTCGGGCGTCGCACCCTCATCCGCAACACGCTCATCGGCGCGCTAGTCGTGTCCCCGCTGCCAGCCGTCGTGCTTTTCCGCGATCTGGCACCCGCCGAAGACCCCGTTCCGCAGCTCCAGCACACAATGTGGAAGGAGGGCACCCGACTCACGCGCGATCCGTCGGGAACTCCGATCCGCGCATCCGAGGTCACGCTCGGTTCCGCCTTCCACGTAATCCCGGAGGGGCTCAACGAACTCGAGGACAAGCTCGAACAGAAAGCTAAGGCTGCCGTTTTGCTCATGCGCCTCAAGCCGGAAGACCTCAACGTCTCCCCCGGTCGCGAGGATTGGAATTACGCGGGAATCGTCGCCTACTCCAAAATCTGCACACACGTCGGATGCCCCGTGGCCTTGTATGAGCAGCAGACCCACCATTTGCTGTGCCCGTGTCACCAGTCGCAATTCGACGTCACTCGCGAAGCCCAGGTCATCTTCGGCCCGGCCAAGCGGCCCCTCCCCCAGCTTCCGATCACCGTTGATGCCGAGGGTTATCTGGTCGCTCGCAGCGACTTCACCGAACCAGTTGGACCTAGCTTCTGGGAGCGCAACACATGACAACCACGCAGCAGCCGCAGAACGCGACCATTGAGCCCGGGCGGGGCACGCGCTTTACGGGCTGGGCCGCCAACTACATCGACGAGCGCACCAGCATCTCGGGCCTCGTCCGCGAAGTCGGCCGCAAGATTTTCCCCGATCACTGGTCATTCATGTTGGGCGAGGTCGCGCTCTACAGTTTCATCGTCATTCTGTTGTCGGGCACGTTCCTCACATTCTTCTTCGACGCGTCCATGGCACCGGTCGTCTACGACGGATCATGGGTTCCCCTCAAGGGCATCGAGATGTCTGCTGCGATGAATTCGACCCTCAACCTGTCGTTCGACATTCGGGGTGGCCTGCTCATGCGCCAGGTGCACCACTGGGCCGCGCTGCTGTTCCTCGCATCCATCGGTCTGCATATGCTGCGGGTGTTCTTCACGGGAGCATTCCGTAAGCCGCGTGAGATCAACTGGATCATCGGATTCGTGCTCTTCATCCTCGCAATGCTCGAGGGCTTCACAGGTTACTCGCTGCCCGACGACCTACTCTCCGGCAACGGTCTTCGCATCATCGACGGCATGGTCAAGGGTGTACCGATCGTCGGCACGTGGATCTCGTACCTGGTGTTCGGCGGGGAGTTCCCGGGCACCGACATCGTTGGCCGACTGTACACGGTGCACATTCTGCTCGCGCCCGCGATACTCGTTGCCCTTCTCGGCGTACACATGCTGCTCCTGATAATCAATAAGCACACGCAGTTCGCAGGGCCGGGCCGCACCAACGATAACGTCGTGGGCGTACCGATCATGCCGGTCTTTGCAGCGAAGGCCGGCGGGTTTTTCTTCATCATCTTCGGGGTCATCGTGCTGATTGCCTCGTTCTTCCAGATCAACCCGATCTGGGTGTACGGGCCGTACGACCCGTCGCCGATCTCTGCCGGCACCCAGCCCGACTGGTACATCGGATTCGCCGATGGTGCCCTGAGACTTGTTCCATCGGGTTGGGAGGTCGAGCTCGGCGTGTTCACGCTGTCTCTCAACATTCTGATTCCGCTGCTGATTCTCCCGCTCTTCTTGGCCCTCGTGGCGTTCTACCCCTTCTTTGAGGCGTGGATAACGGGCGACAAGCGCGAGCACCACATCGCTGACCGCCCACGCAACGCGCCCACGCGCACCGCGATCGGTGCCGCCGGTGTGACCTTTTACGCCGTGCTGTGGGCCGCCGCGAGTTCCGACCTGATAGCGACGCACTTCAAGGTGACGATTGAGGGAGTGATCCTGACGTGCCAAGTGTTGCTCATTGTCGGTCCGATCATCGCGTACTTTGTCACGAAGAGGATCTGCCTCGCACTGCAGAAGAAAGATCGTGAGATCGCTCTGCACGGCTATGAGTCGGGTCGCATTGTGCGACTGCCCGGTGGAGAGTACATCGAGGTGCATGAGCAGCTCGACGAGTACGAGCGGTGGAAGCTCGTCAGCTACAGCGACTACAAGCCGCTCATGCTGCGTCCGAACGCCCAGGGACGAATCACGGTGAGCCAGCGGCTTCGCTCGGTGGCCTCCGGTTGGTTCTTCGAGGACCGCATTGAGCCCGTCACCAGTACCGAGCTGGAGCGTTCACACTCCGACCACTGACCGCAGCTACCCGAGGTCGATTCTCTTCGACATGAATTTGCGCCGCATTGTTGGCATCGCAAATGTACGGCATCAATTTGCCCGACGTCGACGAGGGTCGACATTGATGTCCGCGCCTAGTCGAACGTCTTCTTGAGGAAGTCCGCAGTCGAACGATAGCCCAGTCGTTCGTAGAAGTCAGCCGATCGGCGACTCGCTACTGTGAGCTGGGTGACGTGTCGTTCACGGCAGACTGCCTCGATAGCCTCAATGAGCGCTGTACCGACCCCGGACCCGCGCACGTGATTGTCGACGACAAGTTCCTGAAGTTGAGCCGAGCGCCCGTTGCTGTAGAGCAGTGGGGTGATGGTTGTCAGAGCGTACCCAGTGACCAGCCCCGCAGCGTCCTCAGCGACCAACAGCGCCGACGTCGCTTCGTCGTCGACCAAGAAGGCGAAGGACTCATCGAACGTGCCTCGATCAGGAGCATATGTTGCAGCAAGTTGCTGCAACAGCAAGAACACGCGATCGGCATCGTTCGCTCGGGCTGCGCGAATCGCCGGTGCGTCAGCGCGCGAAGTATCCGCGGTAGTACTCATAGACCCACCCCACCAGAGCGACGATGAGGATGCCCACCCCGATGAACGAGATCCAGGGGCCAATGGCGAGCCCGAGAACAGTCAGTGCGGATGCAGCACCGAGCACCATGGGCCACCAACTCCACGGGCTGAAGTGTCCCTGCTCGGCATCCCCATCGTCGATGTTCGCGTCCACACGATCTTCGGGAAGTTCGCCGCCCTGCGAAGCGTGGCTACGCCCAAGGTAGAACGCGATGAGCACAAATAGCCCGCCGGAGAGACCGATGGCCACTGCGCCGACCCACTCCACCTGGGCATGACTGCTGTCAAGTAGCGACCAAACGAGGTAGATGGCGTCCGCGAGGAAGAAGAACACTGCAAGAATCCAAAACAGGCGTGCACTGGTGCCCATCGCTACTTGACCCTCTCGCTTGCGAGGTCAAACGTCGGGGCGTCAGGGGCGTCCTTGAAGGGGCCAGCCCCGACGCCAACGGGCATACCCGCCTCGGGGTGATTGAGGTCGAAGGCAGGCGCCTCAGAACGAATCTGTGGGATTGACGTGAAGTTGTGGCGCGGCGGCGGGCAACTGGTGGCCCACTCGAGCGAGCGGCCATAGCCCCACGGATCGTTCACAGACACCTTGGGTGCCTTGCGAGCGGTGATGTATACGTTGTAGAGGAACGGCAACATTGAGATGGCCAGAATGGCCGCACCGACTGTCGAGAGCTGATTCATCCAGGTCACGCCGTCTTCTGCAAGGTAGGTTCGATACCGACGGGGCATGCCGACGACGCCGATCCAGTGTTGGATCAGGAACGTGGTGTGGAATCCGATGAACAAGAGCCAGAAGTGGACTTTGCCTAGCCGGTCGTTGAGCATCTTGCCGGTCCACTTAGGCCACCAGAAGTAGAAGCCCGCGAACATCGCGAAGACGACGGTGCCGAAGACCACGTAGTGGAAGTGGGCGACCACGAAGTATGTGTCTGACAGCGGGAAGTCCAGCGGAGGTGACGCGAGGATGATGCCGGTGAGCCCACCGAAGGTGAACGTGATGAGGAATCCGATCGTCCAGAGCATCGGAGACTCGAAGGTCACCGAGCCCCTCCACATCGTGCCGATCCAGTTGAAGATCTTGACCCCGGTCGGCACCGCGATCAGCATCGTGAGCAAAGAGAAGAAGGGCAAGAGCACGCTTCCCGTGACGTACATGTGGTGGGCCCATACCGTGATCGACAGCGCTGCGATCGCGATCGTTGCATAAATAAGGGTCTTGTAGCCGAAAATCGGCTTGCGACTGAAAACAGGAATTATTTCCGAAACGATCCCGAAAAATGGCAGCGCGATGATGTAGACCTCCGGGTGTCCGAAGAACCAGAACAAATGCTGCCAGAGCAACACACCGCCATTTGCTGGATCATAAATGTGGGCACCGAACACCCGATCAGCCCCAAGTGCGAACAGTGCCGCGGCGAGAATAGGGAACGCCATGAGTACGAGCAGGGAGGTTACCAGGGTGTTCCACGTGAAGATTGACATGCGGAACATCGTCATTCCCGGAGCACGCATCGTGATGATCGTGGTGATGAAGTTCACGGCACCGAGGATGGTACCGAAGCCGCTGAGTGCAAGACCAAAAACCCAGAGGTTGCCGCCGTAGCCGGGGGAAAATGTGGTGCTCGACAGCGGCGCGTAGGCGAACCATCCGAAGGATGCCGCGCCTTGCGGAGTCAAGAAGCCGGCGACAGCGATGAGGCTGCCAAAATTGAACAGCCAATAGGCGAAGGCGTTGAGGCGCGGGAACGCTACGTCAGGCGCACCGATCTGCAGCGGCATGAGCACATTCGCAAACCCCGCGAAAAGAGGCGTCGCGAACATCAAGAGCATAATCGTGCCGTGCATGGTGAACAGCTGGTTGTACTGCTCACCCGTAGCGACGATAGAGAGCCCGGGCGCGAAAAGCTGGGCGCGAATGACCAGCGCCATCACACCGCCGAGCATGAAGTAGAGGAACGACGTGATCAGATACAGGTAACCGATCGTCTTGTGGTCTGTTGAGGTGATCCAGCTGACGACCACATTGCCCTTGCGGTTCGCGGAGGTGGATACTCCGGGGGTTGCGGTGGTATCCGCGACGAGCCCCATGGGACGGTCGAGCGTTGTCATATTCTTTATCCCTCTGCACCGCTGCCGTTACCCGGCAGGTTCTGGTTCGTGATGTATTCGGCGCCGATCTGGCCCTCAAAGCCCGCGGCTTTCTGCGCCACGATGTACGCGTCGTAGTCCTCCTGTGAGACGACCCGAACTTCAAACAACATGAGCGAGTGGTATTCACCACACAACTCGGCGCACTTGCCCTGGTACGTGCCGATCTTTGTCGGCGTGAAGTACATGAAGTTGCTCTTGCCCGGAATCATGTCCTTCTTGTACAGGAAGTCCACGACCCAGAACGAGTGGATGACGTCGCGCGATTCGAGCTGAATCTCGACAGTTTTGTCAACCGGCAGGTACAACACCGGGAGGTTGTCGGTGTTAATGGACCCGTCCCCGTTGAAATCTGCCTGCACCCCGGCGCTGTACGCGTTGTCCGTCACGTAGTTGAAGTCCCAGGCCCAGCGCTTGCCAAACGCCTCGATCCTCACGTCGGGGTTAGGGTTCGGCCGCTCGATCACGGCCTGATCGCGGGCAGTGAAGGCGAAGAACCCCAGGACGAGAATCAAGGGCACGATCGTGTAGAAGATCTCGATCGGCATGTTGTAGCGCAACTGAACAGGCAGGCCGACCTGGCCCTTGCGACGACGATAAACCACGGCAGCCCAAATGATGAGGCCCCACGTGATGACACCGACCACGAGAAGAACGATCCACGACGTGACCCACAGCCCGATCACACGACTCGTGTTGCTGGTGGTCTCCGGGTCACCCGGCAGCCAGCCCTGAAGCTGCGCCTGCGTGCATCCCGCGAGAACGATTGAGATCGCGACGCCAAGCGGAATGGCGGCCCATCGAATACGGCGGTTGGAACGCACCTGTGACCTCTCGCAGAACAGTGATTTGAGTACCCTCAGTCTATAGCCAGCGGGATGACCCGTCAGGAACCGCATCGCTCCTTAACCAGCGAATGACGCGTCCACGACGCGCCATTCGGCTGAGGTTAGGGGAAGTTCAGTGGAAGCTGTCGCCGCAGGCACAGCTGCCCTCAGCGTTCGGGTTGTCGATCGTGAATCCCTGCTTCTGAATGGTGTCTTCGAAGTCGATCGTGGCGCCCTCGAGGTACGGCACGCTCATTTTGTCCACGACGACCTCGACGCCCTCGCCGAACTCGCGCACGGCGTCGTCGTCGAGCCGGCGCTCGTCGAAGTAGAGCTGATAGATGAGGCCGGAGCATCCGCCCGGCTGAACCGCAAGTCGCAGGCGCAGGTCGTCGCGACCTTCCTGGGAGATGAGGCTGCGGACCTTGCCGGCCGCGGCATCCGTCAACCCGACGCCGTGCTCCACGAGCGGCGCGTCGGCAGTGGTCACAGAGGTGTCAGTCATGATCCGATTCTACCCGTTCGTTAAGGGTGGTGAGCAGTAGGGCCTCGGTGAGTATCGCCCTCCGGAAAACGCCGAGATGCAGCGACTCGTTCGGGCTGTGGGCACGAGAATCCGGATCCTCCACCCCGGTGATCAGGATTTGCGCCTCGGGGAAGACGGTAACGAGATCAGAGATAAACGGAATGGACCCGCCGATGCCCGTTTCGACCGGGTCGGCTCCCCACGCCTGCCGCATCGCGTCCTTGGCCACATCTACAGCCCAGCCGCCGGTGTCAACGAGGAACGGATTGCCCCGGTCGACGTCGCTGATCGAGATGTGAGCTCCGAAAGGAGCGTGCTCGGTGAGATGTGACTCGAGGGCTGAGTATGCCTCATCGGCGGTCTGCCCCGGGGCGATGCGGGCACTGACCTTGACCGTGACCGACGGGATCAGGGTGTTGGACGCGTTCTGCACCGTGGGTGCGTCGATACCGGTGACCGTAATCGCGGGCTGATCCCAGAGGCGGGACAGCATCTCGCCGTGGCCGATCGGGGTGACACCGGGAAGCAGCGCCGCCTCCTTCTCCAGCCGCGAGTCGTCGTAGCGGGGGGTGGATGCCTCGCGCGAGGTGAGCCCGGTGACGGCGACCGAGCCATCGGGGGCGTGCAGGGTAGCGAGCAGGCGGATCGCCGCGAGCATCGCGTCGGGCGCCGCTCCGCCGAACATCCCCGAGTGCGACGCGTGCTCGAGTGTGGACACCGTGAGCTTGAAGGCGACGTTGCCGCGGAGCCCCACGGTGAGGGAGGGAGTCGCGACATCCCAGTTGTCGGAGTCGGCCACGACGATGACATCGGAGGCGAGGGCGTCGCGATTCTCCGTGATGAAATTCACGAATGAGCGCGAGCCGAACTCTTCCTCGCCCTCGAAAAAGATTGCGAGACCGAGGTCGAAGTCCGCCCCCACGACCTCGACGAACGATCGGATCGCCGCGACGTGGGCCATGACGCCAGCCTTGTCATCGGCGGCGCCCCTGCCGTACAGCCGGTCGCCGCGCACGGTGGGTTCGAACGGAGCCGACTCCCAGTCGGCATCGTTGCCGGGCGGTTGCACATCGTGGTGGGCGTACAGCAGGATCGTCGGCCGGCCATTCCTCGGTGCCCGGCGGGCGAGTAGAGCTGGCTGCCCAAGGCGCTCGGAATCAATCGGAGCGCGTGCGATTGTCACGGCGTCGAATACGCCGAGCCCTTCCAGGAGCTCCTTGACGGCATCGGCGCTGCGAATGACCTGGTCTGGATCGAAGCCGTCCCAGGACACTGAGGGGATTCGCACAAGCCGCCCCAGCTCGGATATTGCGGAGGGAAGGCCGGCCTGCACCGACTCCCTCAGGTCGCCGAGAAGGGGATGGTCGGGCGGGGACTGCGGCGATGAGCTCATGCGAGTAATCTTAAGCAGACATCCAGGCGAGGACACCGTGGCCAAGACTTCCCCCAGCGCGACCGATTCCGGCGCAGAGCACGCGAACGAAATCCCGAGCGGCAAGGGTCACGCGACCCCCAGCCGCAAGGAGAAGGAAGCGGCACGCAAGCGCCCGCTCGTCTCCAACGACCGCACGGCGGCCCGAAAGCAGGCCCGAGCGCAGATGCAGCTGCAGCGGGACAAGGCGCGGGTCGGTCTCGCCAACGGCGATGAGAAGTACCTGCCCGCTCGCGATCGGGGACCACAGAAGCGGTTCGTGCGCGACTATGTGGATGCCCGTTTCAGCATCGGTGAGCTGCTGCTGCCCTTCCTGTTCGTGGTCATCATCGCCACGATCATCCCCAACCAGGAGATTGTTGCGATCCTCTACATCGTTGTGTACGGCTTCATCTTCATCGCTTTGCTGGACGTTGTCGTGATGGGCTTCTTGCTCAAGCGTCGACTCGATGAAAAGTTCGGGGCAAGCCGGGTCGAGAAGTTCCGCTTCTACGCCGCTATGCGCGCGCTGCAGCTGCGGATGATGCGCCTCCCCAAGCCCCAGGTGAAGCGCTGGCAGTTTCCTTCCTAACCCGCACCTGAGCGAAGCCGCGCCAAGCCGCGGTTGACCTCACGTGCCCAGAGTGGACCCCGATACAGGAACGCCGTGTATCCCTGGACGACCGTCGCGCCAGCGGCCAGTCGCTCCGCGACATCGGCGGCGGTCTCCACTCCCCCGACCGAGATGACGCAGAAGTCACTCGGAACAGCGGATCGGATGAGCCGAAGGAGCTGTAGCGACCGCGAAGCCACCGGCGGGCCCGACAGTCCCCCGGCCCCCGCGGCCTCCACGACGGATGCCGCGGTCACAAGCCCCTCGCGGGACAGTGTCGTATTGGTCGCGATGATGCCGTCGAGCTCTCGAACCGCAAGAGCCGCGATGCGGCCCACCTGCTCGTCGGTGAGATCGGGCGCGATCTTCACCAGCACCGGAGTGCCGCCCGCCGTGGCCTTTACCGCCGCGAGGAGCGGCGCGAGTTTGTCGAGCTCCTGCAATCCGCGCAGTCCCGGGGTGTTCGGCGAACTCACGTTGACGACGAGGTAGTCGGCGTGCGGCGCCAGAATTCGCGTGCTCTCGAGGTAGTCGTCGATCGCGTCATCCACGTCGACGGCGCGAGATTTGCCGATGTTGGCCCCTATCACGGGTCGGTCGGACCGGGTCATTGCCCGCGCAAGGACGGACGCCGCGGCCCGGGCACCGTGGTTGTTAAAGCCCATCCGGTTGATTACCGCTCGGTCGCCAACGAGCCGGAACAGGCGCGGCTTGGGGTTACCCGGTTGCGGCTGGGCCGTGATCGTGCCCACCTCGACGTGGCCGAATCCCAGCTGACCCAGACCACGGATCGCCGCGCCCTCCTTGTCGAATCCGGCCGCCACGCCGAAGGGCGAGTCGAAGCGCAGTCCCAGCGTGGTGACGGCCAGCGCGGCATCAGGGCGCGTGAAGCGCCGCACCAGGCGTCCGATGCCGAGGATGGGGAGCGCCCGGATGACGCGGACCGCGAGGGTGTGCGCCAGCTCGGGGTCCAGCCGCGAGAGCACGAGGAAGAAGAAGAGCCGATACATCCTGACGTAAGGCTATCGGTCAGCTTGAGGCCGTCTCAGACGTCTCGTGGTGGTCGACCCGCAGCAGCGTGATGGCGGTCTCGAAGTCCTCGAGTGACTCGAAGGCCTGGTACACGCTAGCGAACCGCAGATACGCGACCTCATCGAGCTCGCGAAGCGGGGTCAGGATGGCCAAGCCGATGTCGTTCGCCTCGATCTGGGCCGCTCCGGTCGCTCGGATGGTCTCCTCGACTCGTTGCGCGAGCACCGCGAGATCGGTGTCAGTGACCGGACGACCCTGGCACGCCTTGCGCACGCCCGCGACGATCTTCTCGCGGCTGAATGGTTCAACCACTCCGTTGCGTTTGATCACGCTGAGGCTCGCGGTCTCGGTCGTCGAGAATCGACGGCCACACTCGGGGCACTGGCGACGGCGTCGGATCGACAGGCCGTCGTCGCTCGTGCGCGAGTCGATGACGCGGCTGTCAGGGTGTCGGCAGAAGGGGCAGAACATGGTCAGCCCAGAATACGCCTACCCCTGTAGGAACCGGGCGGTCACGGCAGCCCCGTGGGCGGGAAGGTCCTCGGCGGTGCTGAGGTCGACTATCGCGTGGGAGACCGCTTCGAGCGCGGCCCGGTCGTAACTGATCACCTGTTGAGGCCTGAGGAAGGTGAAGGCGCCAAGCCCGGCAGAAAACCTAGATTGGCCTCCGGTGGGCAAAACGTGGTTCGAGCCCGCAAGGTAATCCCCCAGGCTGACTGGCGTGTTCGCCCCGAGGAAGATCGCGCCTGCATTGTCGATCGCGTCGAGCACGGCATCAGGTGTTTCGGTCTGGATCTCGAGGTGCTCGGGCCCGTAGGCGTTACTGAACGCTGCGGCCGCGGCCATGTCCGCGACGAGCACAATCGCTGACTGTTGCCCGGCGAGCGAGGCACGCACGCGCACGCCGTGGTGGGCGGATGCCGCGATCCGAACGACCTCGACGGCGACCGCTGCCGCAAGTTCCGGCGAGTCGGTCACCAGCACGGCGGCGGCGAGCTCATCGTGCTCCGCCTGACTCACGAGGTCGGCGGCGACAAGCACAGGGTCGGCACTCGCGTCGGCGATTACGAGAATCTCGGTGGGCCCGGCCTCAGAATCGATTCCCGCGGCGCCGCGCACCAGGCGCTTCGCCGCCGCGACGTAGATGTTGCCGGGACCGGTAATCACATCCACCTGGTCCAGGTCGATTCCGGGCACCCCGTAAGCGAGCGCTCCGATT
>JBJXDR010000180.1:0-5937 GCA_046155245.1 Rhodoglobus sp.
ACATACGTTCGACCACCGACATCGGCACCTCAGGAGCGGGGTGCGTCGGTCACGAGCGCAAGGTCCGCATCGATGACCCGGTTGGGCCGGGAGGTCTGGGCCAGGATGATGCCCGCGAGCACGATCGCGGCGCCGACGAGTTGGAGCACACTCAACTCCTCGCCGAGCCACAACCACGCGACAATGAACGCGAAGATCACCTCGGACGACGCGACGATACCTCCCGCGGTCGCCCGGAGGCGACCCAGGGCCGCGAACGACAGCAGGAACGGCAGGAACGAGCCCATCACGAGCAGCCAGAGCAGGGGCATCCAGAGCGGCACAATGACGGACGCGAGGTTGCCCGACAGCGAGACCTGCTCACCGAGGATTGCCGGGTCGATCTCCCACCACCCGCTGAACGGAGCCCACGCGAGAGCTGCGAACCCGCTCGTCCAGAACGCGACAGCGAGCGGGGATGTCGCAACGACTTGCCGCTCGCCGACGAGGAAGTAGAACGCCAACGTCACGGCCGCGGCCAGTGCCATCAGAACCCCCAGACCGTTAAGGTCACTCGCCCAGATCTGGGCAACGATCGTGAGCCCGAACAGTACGCATCCGACTGCCACCCAGATGCGGGGCTTGACCTGCTCCTTGAGGAAGAAGAACGCGACCAGAGCAACCAGCAGCACCGCGAGGTACTCGAGGAGCAGGGCGATTCCCACCGGCAGCAACTGGATGGCGAACGCGTAAGTGACCTGCAGCAGCGCGAGTCCGACGATGCCGAGCACCGCCATGACGGCGATCTGCCGCGGGGGCAGCCGGAAGGCCTTGCGGTCGATGATCAGCAGGATGGCTCCCGAGATCAGGCACGTGCCCAGGGTGCGGAACTTAGTCACCTGGGTGGGGCTCAGCCCGGTCTCGAGCACGACCTTGGTCACACTCCCGTTCGCACCGAAGAGGAGCGCGGCCAGGAATCCGAAAAGATAACCCACGTCAGCGGGCCGACGTCATCGGCGCGATCCGCCGCCGTCGACAGCGAGTGGCTCGATGAGGGCGAGTTCCTCGGCAGTCAAGGGAGCGAAGTCGAGGGCGGCGAAGTTGTTCTCAAGCTGCGCGACGCTGCTCGCCCCGATCAGCGCGCTCGTGACCTGTGGATGCCGCAGCACCCACGTCACGGCGAGCTGCGCGAGGCTCTGCCCGCGCTCCGCCGCAATCTCGTTCAGGGCCTTCGCCCGCTCGAGATACTCCGCATCGATCGTGTTCTCCGTCATCCAGCGACCCTCCGCCGCGCGGGAGTCCGCCGGGATGCCGCGCAGGTAGCGGTCAGTGAGAAGTCCCTGATCGAGCGGTGAGAACACGATGCTCCCGGCGCCGACCTGGTCGAGCACCGGCAACAGTCCGGCCTCGATTCGCCGGTCGAACATGTTGTAGCGGGGCTGGTGGATAGTGAGCGGGACGCGGTGCTCGGCGAGCGCGGCGGCCGCCGCGAGAGTCTGCTCGGGGGAGTAGTTCGACACCCCGACGTAGAGCGCCTTGCCGGAGTGCACTGCGCTGGCGAGCGCCCCCATGGTTTCCTCGATGGGGGTCTCGGCATCGGGCCGGTGCGAGTAGAAGATATCGAAGTAGTCCAGCCCGGTGCGCTTGAGTGACTGATCCAGCGACGAGAGCACGTACTTGCGCGACCCCCACTCGCCGTACGGCCCGGGCCACATGTAGTAGCCGGCCTTGCTCGAGATGATCAGCTCATCCCGGTACGACACGAAGTCCTGTGAGTGGATGATGCCGTAATTGGTCTCGGCCGAGCCATCCGGCGGGCCGTAGTTGTTGGCGATGTCGAAATGGGTAATGCCGAGATCGAAGGCGCGACGAAGGATGGCTCGCTGGTTCTCGAGCGGTCGATCGGCGCCGAAATTGTTCCAGAGCCCTAGGGAGACCCTGGGTAACCTCAGGCCGCTGCGCCCGACCCTTGCGTACTCGGTGGTGTCGTAACGGGTGGGGCTGGCTTCGTAGGGCATGCCCCCAAGCCTAAGCACCCTTCGAGGCAACCATTCACGAGCCGGGACACGCGGCTCCGCTCCGCGAGGGGTGATCACCCGCGGCACTTTCCCCAGATCGGGATGCCCGCACCTCGCGGCCTCGTAGCGCCGTCGAATACTGGTGCAACGGCCCCCGGGGAGCGTCCCGGCACAGTGCTCACCGGGGTCCGTCCATCACTGACCAAGGAGACCCCATGACCGACACCATCACCCTCACCGGGCTCGTCGCGACAGACCCGCGACACATCGTCACGAGCGAGGGACTAGCGATCACTACCTTCCGCCTCGCGTCGACCCAGCGCCGCTTCGACCGCAGCCAGGAGAAGTGGATCGACGGCGACACCAACTGGTACACCATCACCGCGTTCCGACAGCTCGCGATGAACAGCGCGAGCTCGCTGAAGAAGGGCGAGCGGGTGGTCGTGACCGGGCGGTTGCGCATCCGTGAGTGGCAGAGCGGCGAGCGCACCGGCCTCAACATTGATGTCGAGGCAGACGCAATCGGACACGACCTCGCGTGGGGCAGCAGCACTTTCAGCCGCAGCATCAGCGGCGCGACGATCGCGACGGCCGAGACCGAGCCTGCATCGTCGAGCATCGAAGGCAGTGCCGGGGACGGTACCGGGGACGGTGCCCACGAGGGTGCCGGCGAGGGTGCCGGGGGCGGGGTCGGAACCGAGACTGACGCCGATTCCGAAGACTCCCGGCCGATGGCGACGCTGCCGTTCTAAGCCGATATGCAGGGTTGACCACCCTAGAATCACTGTGCGGAACGCCAGTCGGCGGCCCGCGGAAGGATTCCCGATGGTGATGCGCTCTGGCCGCCTCGCTCTGGCCGCCGTTGCCGTCGCATTCGTGGCTGTGCTTCTGAGCGGATGCAGCGGCGGCGAGCCGATGCCGGTGCCCAGCACGAGCCCATCCCGCACCCCAACCCCCTCGCCGTCACCCACCGCCAAGGCGCCCATCTTCCATCCGGACGGGTCTGCCGCGGCCAATCAGCAGTACTTCGACTACGTGAACCGGGCGTGGAACGCGCAGTACGGGCTCTCCGACGGCCAGAGCATCGTCAACAACCTTGTGGCTGCGGGCTTTACCAAGACCGACATGGAGGTCACGTTCGACACAACAGCGATCGACCTCACGGTCGACTCGATCCAAGTGGCTGTGCGGATCAAGGACGAGTGCCTGATCGGTGGTTTCTCCTATGTGGGCTACCAGGGCCTCCTTGCGCCCCTGCTCGGGACGGGCACGTGCCTGATCGGCGAGACCCGGCCGATCGACTGGTAGCGCTCAAATACACTTAGTCGCATGGCCGAGTTCATTTACACGATGGTGCGCGCCCGCAAGGCGGTAGGCGACAAGGTCATCCTTGACGACGTGACCATGTCCTTTTTCCCGGGAGCGAAGATTGGTGTGGTCGGTCCCAACGGAGCCGGTAAGTCGACCATCCTCAAGATCATGGCGGGTCTCGACACCCCGTCGAACGGCGAGGCGCGGCTGAGCCCGGGGTACTCCGTCGGCATCCTTATGCAGGAGCCCGAGCTTGACGAGTCAAAGACCGTTCTTGAGAACGTTCAGGAGGGAGTCGCTGAGATCAAGGGCAAGGTCGACCGGCACGCCGCTATCGGACTCGCAATGGCGGAACCCGACGCAGACTTCGACGCTCTTCTAGCGGAGATGGGCACGCTCCAGGAGGAGATCGATGCGGCCGACGCCTGGGATCTCGACTCTCAACTCGAGCAAGCGATGGATGCTCTGCGCACGCCCCCCGGTGATGCGCCAGTCGCCCCCCTCTCGGGCGGCGAGAAGCGCCGCGTCGCGCTGACCAAGCTGCTCCTGCAGAAGCCGGACCTCCTGCTCCTGGATGAGCCCACCAACCATTTGGATGCCGAGAGTGTGCTTTGGCTCGAGCAGCACTTGGCCAAATACCCGGGCGCCGTACTCGCGGTGACTCACGATCGATACTTTCTCGACCACGTAGCCGAGTGGATCGCCGAGGTCGATCGCGGACACCTCTACCCCTACGAGGGCAACTATTCGACCTACCTGCAGAAGAAGGGCGAGCGCCTCGAGGTGCAGGGCAAGAAAGACGCCAAGCTCGCAAAGCGTTTGGCATCCGAGCTCGAGTGGGTGCGCAGCAACGCGAAGGGTCGGCAAGTCAAGTCCAAGGCTCGCCTCGCGCGCTACGAGGAGATGGCCAACGAGGCCGAGAAGACCCGCAAGCTCGATTTCGAGGAGCTCGTGATCCCTGTCGGGCCGCGCCTCGGCTCTCAGGTCATCGACGCCAAGAAGCTCAAGAAGGGCTTCGGCGACCGAGTGCTCATCGACAACCTCACGTTCACGCTGCCGCGCAACGGCATTGTCGGAGTGATTGGCCCGAACGGCGTCGGCAAGACCACGCTGTTCAAGACGATCACGGGGCTCGAGCCGCTCGATTCGGGTGACTTGAAGATCGGTGAGACGGTCGACATCTCCTACGTGGACCAGAACCGCGGCGGAATCGACCCGAACAAGACCCTGTGGGAGGTCGTCTCCGACGGCCAGGACTTCATCCAGGTCGGCAAGACGGAGATTCCGTCACGTGGCTACGTCAGCCAGTTCGGCTTCAAGGGTCCCGATCAGCAGAAGAAGGCGGGCGTGCTCTCCGGCGGCGAGCGCAATCGTCTGAACCTCGCGCTCACGCTCAAGCAGGGCGGGAATCTGCTGCTTCTCGACGAACCGACGAACGACCTCGACGTCGAAACGCTGGGTAGCCTCGAGAACGCGCTGCTCGAGTTCCCCGGTTGTGCGGTGGTCATCACCCACGATCGGTGGTTCCTCGACCGGATCGCCACGCACATCCTCGCTTATGAGGGCACTGACGACGACCCGTCGAACTGGTACTGGTTCGAGGGCAACTTCGAGGCCTACGAGGAAAACAAGATCGAACGCCTCGGTCCGGATGCCGCGAAGCCGCATCGCAGCGCCTACCGAAAGCTCACGCGGGATTAGCTTGCTGGGGCGACGGCCATTTCTGGCCGTCGCGCGCTAATCCCCGGGCGCGTCTCGCGCTCGGTCAGCCGCGCGGCACCCGCACCATGCCCTCTTGGGCGACGCTGGCCAGCAGCGCGCCGTCGCGACTGAAGAGGCGACCCAGCGATAGGCCGCGTCCGCCGATCGCGGTGGGGGACTCCTGCACGTACAGCACCCACTCATCCACGCGCCCGAACCGATGCCACCACATGGCGTGATCGAGACTGGCTGCCTTGAGTCCGGGAGTCGCCCACGGAACCCCGTGGCGGCGCAGGATCGGCTCCAAAATCGAGTAGTCGCTCGCGTACGCGAGGGCCGCGCGATGAAGGTGCGGATCGTCCGGAAGGGCACCGATCGCCTTCAGCCAGACCGCCTGGTGGGCAACGTGGTCGCCCTCGACGGTGAGATAGACCGGGGAGGGAACGTGCCGCATGTCGAAGGGGCGCTCGGTCGCCCAGAACCGGGCCACGGCGTGGTCGACCTCGCCCAAATGCTCGGCAACGCTCGGCAGGGTCTCGGGCTCGGGGATGCCCGCCGGCATGTCAGTCTGGTGCTCGAGCCCCTCATCGTGGTCCTGGAACGACGCGATCATCGACAGGATCGGCACCCCATCCTGATAGGCCTGAGTACGTCGGGTCGAGAATGATCGTCCATCGTGGATGCGGTCCACCGAGAAGGTGATCGGCTTATCGACGTGGCCTGGGCGCAGGAAGTACGCGTGCATGGAGTGGACCACGCGATCCTCTGGCGTAGTGCGCTGGGCCGCCACGAGGGATTGAGCAAGCACCTGTGTTAGCGGCCATGCGAAACTGCCCATAGGTGGCCACGGAACTGCCCACTGACGGCCAGTAGAACTGCCCGCTGGTGGCCATGAGATCTGCCCACTTCTGTTTCTGAACCCCCGACC
>JBJXDR010000181.1:0-22068 GCA_046155245.1 Rhodoglobus sp.
TGCGCACCATCCCGATCCGCAACCGGGGGGAGCGCGTCGGAGCGATTGTGCTGTGCCGGGATGCGACCGAGATCCGTCATCAGGAGCGCGAACTCCTGACGAAGGATGCCACGATCCGCGAGATTCACCACCGGGTCAAGAACAACCTGCAGACCGTGGCATCCCTGCTCAGGATTCAAGCCCGACGCACCCACAACGATGTCGCCCGCGACGCCCTCGGCCAGGCCATGCGGCGCGTCGCGGCCATCGCTGTCGTGCACGACACCCTCAGCGAGGGACTCAACCAGAACGTCGACTTCGACGTCGTGTTCGACCGCGTGCTGAAGCTCATCGCTGAGGTGGCGTCGAGTCACAACACGACGGTGCATCCCACGTCAAGCGGGAGCTTCGGCACGCTGCCGAGCGAGTACGCGACGCCGCTCGCCCTCGCCCTGACCGAGCTCGTGACCAACGCGGTCGAGCACGGACTCGCTGGCCGCGCCGACGGCAAGGTCGACATCATCGCCAAGCGCAACGACGAACTGCTGAGCGTGAAGGTGCGCGACAACGGGGTGGGCCTACCCGAGGGCAAGGTCGGTTCGGGTCTCGGAACTCAGATCGTGCGCACGCTGATTCAGGGTGAGCTCGGCGGAACGATCGACTGGCACACCCTCATGGGTAGCGGCACTGAGGTGACGATCGATGTGCCACTCACGTGGCTGAAGCGGTCACCGGCTCAGGCCGGTTGAGCAGCCGCGAAGCTGCGTATCGAACCCGTCGAGAAGAAACTAAGACGCGCGACGAGCCCGTGCAGCGCGACGCTTGAGCGCGCGGCGCTCGTCTTCGCTGAGGCCGCCCCAGACACCGGAATCCTGCGAGGTGTCGAGCGCATACTGAAGGCACATCTCAGTCACCGAGCAACGACCACAGACGGCCTTGGCTTTATCGATCTGGTCGACCGCGGGGCCGGTGTTGCCGACCGGGAAGAACAGTTCAGGGTCTGCGGTGAGGCAGGCAGCCTTGTCGCGCCAATCCATGGTGTTGCTCCTTCGGTGCGCGCGGCGGGTGAGACCGCGGGACAGACGCTAAGACCAGGCGTCTGGGTGTATCGGGGTTCTTGGGGGATCCGCCCGCGACACTGGGAGCGTGAAATCAACCTCGTATAGACTCTCACACCGGTAGATGCAAATCAATGGTTTTGTATGGGACGACACTGTGAGTACAACGGATGACGAGAGGGTGAACGAGCCCCGGCATCCGCTGCTTCTGCTGCTCGCGGTTCTCCTCTTCGCTGAGTGCGCGCTGTTGGTCGGGGCGACGGTCTACCTCGTCGTCGAACTGCTCGTCGCGACCCCCTCGTCGCTCGCGAGCGCGCTCTTCCTCACGCTGCTCACCGCCATCGCGGCCGTCTGGCTCGGCATCATCGCGGTCAATACGTTGCGCGGCAGCCCCTGGGTCCGAGGCGCCGCCATCACGTGGCAGGTGCTTCAGTTAGCAGTGGGAATCGGAAGCCTGCAAGGTCTCTTCGCGCAACCCGCCATCGGATGGGCTCTAGTAGTGCCCGCCCTTGTAGTGCTCATCCTGGTATTCACACCGCCGGTCGTGCAGGCAACGAAACGTACTTAGGCCGGTGCTCCTTCGCTGCCACGTGGAGGTCACCCGTCGAGCCCCCCGGTGCACGATGCGCCAGGTTCTGGAGCGTTCTCGCCTTGCCAATATTCCTCGAAGAACGCTGGAATTCGCGAGTCATCGGCGCTGTCCAGCTCGAGCTGTACGTTCCACCCACTGAGTACGATGGGCGCAGCTAGCCCGTCGCGCGGGGAAAGAATCACGAACGTCTTGGGCAACTTGGAACGAAGCGTGCTCAGCTGACCAGCATCCAAGGATGGGTCGTAGGTGACCCAGATCGCGCCATGTTCGAGCGAGTGGACCGCGTTCTGATCGGGGACTGGCTGGGTGTAGATTCCGCAGTTCAACCACGTCGCACTGTGGTTTCCGCCCGCGGGGGGCGTCTGAGGGTAGGTGACCGGTGTCTCGATGTGCGTGCCGCTATTCGTGAATGTGTTCACTCCCGTAATCACCGCCCCGGATCCTCCCGCTGTATAGGCGGCGGGCTTCGGCGCCAGGACCACCGACAGAACGATGGCACCAATTGCAAGGATCGCTGCTGCCGGTATCAAGATCGCGACAATACGACGGTTGCGTCTCTGCCGTGCTTGCTCTCGACGGTACTTCGCAACTTTCTCCTCTCGCTTAGCCGCGCGACGCTGCTTCGTGGTGAGGTTCGTGGGCTGCGGGGGTGGTGTTGGTGTCATCGCGGTTGCTTGCTCGGTTGCTTGGTCGGCCGCTTCCGGCCTGTCAGGATCAAACCTGCCACAAGAAGAAGCCCACCCATGGGATATCCCGCTACCAGGTCGACCCAGCCCGGGGGCTGCCCGGGTCCGAATGCTTCGAGATGGGACAGCCAGTGCGTGATGGCAACCAGGGCGCCGACGACCACGAGCACTTGTCCGAGACGCACCAATCGGCGATGAATCTTCCATCGGCGTTCGAAATCGTTCGGGTTGCTTTCAGCAACTTTGTCGGTCACGGGTTTCTTCCGTTCGGTGATTGTCGGTCGAGGCAAGCCCCAAGGGCGGCGCACGACCACTCGCACGACGCCTCCTCCAGCGAATCTGAAAATTGTAGCAGGGCAAGAATGGCAGAAATTGGGGCCGAACGCGGTGCCACCGGGTTCGGCCGCGTAGCCGGAATCCATCGTTGCATGAGCATACCCACTAGGGGTATAGTGAGGCCATGGAAAGTGACCCCATAGCGCCCCTAGTTTCCGAGTCGCGGTCTGTCTCTCAGGATGGCCAGAGGCCAGCGCCGCTTGTGATGCGATGGCTCGCGGTCGCCGCGGGCCTGTCGGCCGTGTCTGCGTCATACTGGGACGGAGCCTGGCACACCGCGATAGGTCGCGACAGTGCTCTTGCGCCTCCCCACCTCCTTCTTTACGCGAGTATCCTCGTGGCTGCCGCCACCGTGGGCGTCTGGGCAATCATCACCGTGGTGAGGAACCGGTCGATCCTCTCCGTTTTCAAACAGAGAGACCTCCTGCTCTCGATTGGAGCCTTGGTGGGCATCGCGGCGTCGGCTGGCCTTGATGTTCTATGGCACGACTATTTCGGTCGGGACGCGGTGCTCTGGTCCCCTCCGCACCTGCTGTCGATCATTGCGAGCATGGTGCTGACGGTCGGCTTCATGGCGAGCGGCGTGGGCGGGAGCCGATCGTTGAGAATTGGCATCGGTCTTGGTTCGGTACTGCTGGCAACGTCGATGGTTCTGGTGATGGAGTACGACTCTCGAGTTCCCCAGTTCACAGAGATTGTCTACCTCCCGATAGTCATCATCGCGGCACTGTTCGCTGCTTGGGTGATCGACTTTGCTGTCACCGGTGCTCGAGTCATCACCGTGGTCGTGTCGGCGGTCATTGGGTTTCGGATGGCGATCTGGGCTGTGTTGGTTGCGACTGGTTGGCCCGCCGTCGACATTCCGTTTGCCCTGCTGGGGCTGGTTGTTCTTGACTTGCCAATCCGTCGTCGGGTCGATCGGGTCGGGCTCGCGGTGGTCGCGATGACCATCATCCAGCTTGCGTCGTCCGCGGTCGGCGTGAGCAGCGTCGCCTTCGCGGCGGTGATTCCTGCGGCCGTGGCGGTGGTTGCGGCGGCCTCTGTTTCGATGCTGGTCGTGCGCCGGGTCGATGTGGCGCGGGTCGCCGCCGTGGTGCTGCTCGTGATCGGTGCTTCCGTGCCCCTCGGGGCGTCGCCGGCACAGGCCCACGATCCGGGGCAGGGCGCCGATCGCGGACAGATTGCGATGCGCGTCGAATGGGTGAATTCCCGCGTGACAGTCGCGGTGGAGCCGCTATCATCGAGCGTGCCAATCGAGTTTGACCGAATCGTCGCTCGACGAGCGGGGGCGGTGGTCGAGGCAACTACCGAGCCGCGAGGGGATGGGGACAGCGTCATCCGAGCCGCTGTCGAGCTTGACACCGGTGACCTGTGGTTCGTGTACGCCGAGTTCACTTCGTCGCAAGGTCGGGTGGAGTCGTGGATCACGGTGCAGCCCGGGGAACCGAATTCCGGAGTCCGACCGCTCTACGTGCCACCGACGGCGCCGGTCACGGATCCGGAGTATCTTGCTGCAAGCGCTGTTCTCTACTTGTTGGCCGCGGGGCTGCTCGCATGGTCCGTTCGGGTTGTCGCAGTGTCCAAGCGGTCCCCGCAGAGCCAAGTCGGGCGCCGGCTGCGAGTTTACTGACAAATACCCTATACCCCTACAGGGTAGGATAAAATATCCGATGGAGGTAGCGACATGCAGGGCCATGGCTACGTGGATGACAAGGATGCACTGCTGAAGCGGTTGCGGCGAGCGGAGGGTCAAGTTCGCGGCATCGCCCGGATGATCGAGGAGGATGCGTACTGCATCGACGTGATCACTCAGGTTTCTGCCACGAAGAGCGCCCTCGAGTCGGTCGCACTCGCCCTGCTGGAGGACCATCTCACGCACTGCGTTGCGGAAGCCACCGCCACGGGGGGACTCGTGGCAGAAACCAGGCTGCGCGAGGCGAGCGACGCGATCGCCCGGCTCGTGCGCTCCTGAACCGCACCTCACACCCATCACGAAAAGGAAGAGACACCATGACAAATTCAGAAATCCGCGACCTGGGCCTGACCGATAGCAACTCTGGTTGCGCTTGCTGCAGCCCCAGCGGGCACGCGAGTGCGGCTGCCAAAGGTGACTCGATGTCTACGAGTGCACCGGTGCCTCCGGTTGCGGGCTCCGTAGTGGCCGACTACTTGGTTGAGGGGATGACCTGCTCGCACTGCGTGAGTAGCGTGACTGAAGAACTGTCCGCGATCCCCGGCGTCGCTGATGTCAACGTGACGTTGAACGCTGGGGGGGCATCTCGAGTGACTGTCGCGAGCGCCTCGCCGCTGAACGACAGCCAGGTGCGTGTCGCCGTCGAGGAGGCCGGCTACTCGCTCGTGCCCGTGTCGTGAGTGCCCTCGATGTCGACCTCGACATCACCGGGATGACGTGCGCGTCCTGCGCAACGCGGATCGAACGCAAGTTGAACAAGTTGCCCGGCGTCGAGGCGAGCGTAAACTTCGCCACCGAGAAGGCTCGCGTACACTCTGTGGGCGTTCCCGTGGACGAACTCATCGCGGCGGTCGAAGCCGCCGGGTACTTTGCGGTCGTTCCTGCGCCATCAAACCCTGATGGCGCAGGCGTGCCTACGGCTCAGGATCAGGAGTTGCTGGGACTTCGTCGCCGGTTGATCATCTCCGCAGTCCTTGCCACACCGGTCGCGGTACTGTCGATGATTCCCCTTCTCCAGTTCACGAACTGGCAGTGGTTGGCTCTCACCCTTGCCGCCCCGGTCGTCGTCTGGGGAGCATGGCCGTTTCACCGCGCCGCGGCCGTCAACGCCCGGCACGGGGCGGCGACGATGGATACGCTCATCAGTGTCGGCGTTCTCGCCGCATTCAGCTGGTCAATCTACGCACTGTTCTTCGGCACGGCCGGGGTACCAGGGATGCGCATGAGCATCCAGCTCGTCGGCACGCCGCAGGCTGGCGGCCATGAGGTGTACCTTGAGGTCGCAGCGATCGTCACGGTGCTGATTTTGGCTGGCCGCTACATGGAGACCCGCGCCAAGCGGCGGTCCGGTGAGGCGCTGCGCGCCCTCCTGGAGCTTGGTGCGAAGGAGGCCACGGTGCTCCGAAGCGGGGTCGAGCACCGGGTTGCTGCCCACCAGCTCGTCCCCGGCGACACCGTTGTAGTGCGACCCGGTGAGAAAATCCCATCCGACGGGTTGGTCCTAGATGGGGTCTCTGCCGTCGATGAGAGCATGCTCACCGGCGAGTCCATCCCGGTCGAAGTCTCTCCCGGCGCGGTGGTGACCGGAGCGACGGTCAATGTCGGTGGACTGCTCACGGTGCAGATCACCCGTACCGGAGCTGACACCGAACTGTCGCGGATCGGGCGGCTGGTCGAGGAGGCGCAGACCGGCAAGGCCGAGATTCAGCGACTCGCCGATCGCGTCTCGGCGGTTTTCGTTCCGATCGTCATCGTCTTGGCGCTCATCGCCTTTGCGGGCTGGCTGCTCATCGGCGCGGGACCCGAGATCGCCTTCACCGCCGCAGTTACTACCTTGATCATTGCCTGCCCCTGCGCGCTGGGACTGGCAACACCAACGGCGCTACTAGTGGGTACTGGCCGCGGGGCGCAGCTGGGCATACTGATCCGCGGTCCGCAGGTGCTGGAGCAGACCCGCCGTATCGACACCGTAATCCTCGACAAGACCGGCACCGTCACGACCGGCAAGATGACCGTCGCCGGCATCCACCCCGTTGTCGGCGTGGACTCAGACCAGTTGCTGGGCTACGCGGCCGCGGTGGAACACGGCTCGGAGCATCCGATCGGCCGGGCGATCGCCCAAGCTGCGCCCATGGCTCGCTCGACGGAGGAGTTCACCGCCCATGCCGGCAACGGAGTGCAGGCCCTTGTCGGCGGGCACCTCGTACTGGCCGGTCGCGCCGACTGGCTGCGAGAGCACTGGGCCCTCACCGTGCCGGACGCGCTAGCAGCGACGATCGCTAGCGAGGAAGTCAATGGAGCGACAGTTGTCGTCGTCGCATGGGACGGCGGCGTTCGCGGCGCCATCAGCGTCGCTGATACCGTGAAATCCAGCAGCCGCGAAGCCATCGCTCGGCTCAAGCAACTGGGGCTCGTCCCTGTGCTCCTCACTGGCGACAATTCGGGTGCGGCGCACGCCGTTGCGGCGATGGTCGGCATCGACGATGTCCGTGCAGAGGTCACTCCCGCGGGGAAGCTTGACGTGATTCGTGAGTTTCAGGCAGACGGACGCGTGGTGGCGATGGTCGGCGACGGGGTAAACGACGCCGCGGCGCTCGCCGCAGCAAACCTCGGGATCGCCATGGGTACGGGCACCGACGCAGCCATGAGCGCCGCCGACCTGACGATCGTCAGCGGGGATCTCCTGCTGGTTCCGGATGCGATCCGACTCGCTCGCCGTACGCTCGGCACGATCAAGGGAAACCTGTTCTGGGCCTTCGGGTACAACGTCGCCGCGATTCCGATCGCGATGCTCGCCCTCCTGAATCCCATACTCGCCGGAGCGGCAATGGCGCTGTCATCAGTCTTCGTCGTCACGAACAGCCTGAGGTTGCGCCGCTTCCGTCTTCTCTCGACGCCCAGCGAATTGCAGCGGACGGCCCGGCAATCGACAGCCTCGGCGGAGGTGCGAGTCTGACGTGAAGCAGTGCGATTGCAGGGTTGGCCCGCAGTGTCCAGATTGCGACGGGACTTTCGGCCCAAACCGGCTGAGCTGGTAGCCGCGAGGATGGATGCACTCTGCCAGATGCGATGGGCACTCATCGCCTATCAGCCGAGGGCCTATTGCGTAGAACTCACCATCGCTTGGAACGGGTAGGACACAACCACATGCACTCACCAAAGGAACCGACATGAATCCCGAAATCCGCAGCGCCAGCCTAACGCGACGGGGCTTTCTCGCCGTCGGTTCGGGCACCCTCGCCGCGATCACTCTGGCGTCGTGTGTTGCGCCACCCCGATTCGTCACCCCGACCGGTGCGCCGGTGCGCGAGGCGGAGTTAGCCCGCGGGGGAACCGGTCGAATGACCACCGTCAACCTCATGGCCTCCCCAACCCAAATCGACCTTGCTGGCACTACCGCGAACACATGGAGCTTCGGGTCGGTCCCGGCGCCCATCATCAGGCTGTCGGCGGGGGACACCTTGCGGGCGAATCTGAGTAATCGGCTCCCCGCTGAGACCTCGGTGCATTGGCATGGGCTGGCGCTGCGCAACGATATGGATGGTGTGCCCGGTGCCACCCGGCCGCCAATAGCTGCGGGCGAAGACTTCCGGTACGAGTTCGTGGCTGCAGATCCCGGAACCTACTGGTTCCACCCGCATGTCGGCCCACAACTGGACCGCGGCCTGTACGGCGCCCTGATCATCGAAGACCCGAACGAACCCCTCGCGTACGACGAGGAGTGGGTAGTCATCCTGGATGACTGGCTCGACGGAGTGACCGCCACACCTGACGAGGTGCTGGAGGAACTTCGAGGGGGCATGGCGGGGATGATGGGCGGATCCGGGAGCAACATGATGATGGGAGCCCGATCAGAGTTGCTGGGCGGAGATGCCGGTGACGTGGCCTATCCGCTATTCCTCATCAACGGTCGGCCCGCGGCTGACCCGGAAACTTTCACGAGCTCTCCCGGCAAGCGCGTTCGATTGCGCATCATCAACGCAGGTAGTGATACCGCGTTCCGCGTCGCTTTGGGCGGTCATCGCCTCACCGTGACCCATAGCGACGGGTATCCCGTCGAGCCGGTGGACACCGACGCGATCCTCATCGGAATGGGCGAACGCTACGACGCGCTGGTTACGCTGGGCGATGGAGCCTTTCCGCTTGTGGCGGCCGCCGAAGGCAAAGTTGAGTCGGCCTTGGCCGTCGTGCGCACCGGATCAGGCGAAACCCCGCGCGCACTAAGTACTATGCCTGAGCTAAACGGCTCGGTACTCACCGCAAGCGCTCTTACAGCCGACCAGAGTGTGCTCATCCCTCAGCGCACAGTGGACCGCGAGCTGACAATGGCCCTGACCGGGTCGATGATGGCCTACGACTGGGGCATAAACGGGCGCCGGTTCGACCCAGCTAACCCCTTGGCGGGCGCACTCGGAGTGAGTCAAGGCGAGCGGGTGCGACTTCTGATTGAGAACAAGACCCAGATGTGGCATCCATTCCACCTACACGGACACACGTATCAGCATGCCGGGTCTGGACCCCGGAAGGACACCTCAATCGTTCTGCCACAAACATCGCTGACGGTCGAGTTCGACGCTGACAACCCCGGGCTGTGGGCCGCACATTGTCACAACATCTACCACGCCGAGGCCGGGATGATGACGATCCTCGGTTACGAAGCAGCATGACAACTGGGATCAAGGAGAAACAGCCGTCGTGAACGTACGAACCGCGGTCCTCGAAGTACAAGGGGTCCACTGGGCCTCCTCCAAGTCCATCGTGGAGGCAACCCTGCTCCGTCAACCCGGGGTCATGTCCGTGGAGGCCAATCCGGTCTCTCAGACGGCAAACGTCTCCTACGACCCTGAACTGACATCCCAAGCTCATCTGAGCAAGTGGGTCAGGGAGTGCGGATATCACTGCGCCGGCCAATCCGTACCGAGCCACATCTGCGATCCCACGCACGACCCCTACGTGACCTCGATGGGCGGCGAGCAGACGCACGCGAGCTCGAGTCAGTCGGTGCCGGTCATGCCTTCCGCCGCCCAGTCGGCCGATCCGGCGCCCGGAGCGATGCCCGACCACCAAGGCCATTTGGGTCACGCCGGCCATGACGCAACACCCCGCAGCCCTCAGGATGTGATGGGGCACGGAGGTGGCCACGCCGGCATGTCGATGGAGTCGATGATCCGTGACATGCGCAACCGGTTTGTGGTGGCGTTGGTGCTGTCGATCCCCATCACGCTGTTTTCCCCCATCGGTCGGGAGGTCATCGGATTTACGGTGCCATCGCCATTCGGGCTTCGGGATGACGTCTTTGCCCTGATCCTGTCGCTGCCGGTGATCTTCTACTCGGCCTGGATCTTCTTTGATGGCGCGTTCCGAGCCCTGCGTGCGCGGACCTTGGACATGATGGTGCTCGTCGCGGTCGGCGTCGGTGCCGGGTGGCTCTACAGCCTCATCATCACCCTCACCGGCGGTGGCGAAGTTTTTTACGAAGCCGCGACGGTCCTGGCGACGTTCGTGTTGCTCGGACACTGGGTGGAGATGCGCGCCCGCGGTGGCGCGAACGATGCGATCCGCCGCCTATTGGAACTCGCCCCGGCGCGAGCGGTCGTCATCCGGGGCGGTCAGGAGTTTGAGGTACCGACCGCCGAGGTTGTCCCCGGTGATCTGATGCTCGTACGCCCCGGCGCCAAGGTACCTACCGATGGGAAGGTCGAGGACGGCGAGTCGGAGGTAGACGAATCGATGGTCACCGGCGAAAGTATGCCGGTGGAGAAGGCGCCCGGTGCCGCGGTGATCGGCGCGACCGTGAACACGGTCGGCACACTCCGAGTCCGTGCGACGAAGGTCGGTGCGGACACCGCATTGGCACAGATCGTCAAGCTGGTGCAGGAGGCACAGAACTCGAAGGCTCCCGGTCAGCGGCTCGCGGATCGCGCTGCGTTCTGGCTGGTCCTGGTTGCGCTGATCGGTGGCAGCGCGACCTTTCTGGTCTGGTGGCTACTCGGCGCCCCGGTGCCGACCGCAATCCTGTTCGCTATCACGGTTGTCGTCATCACCTGCCCCGATGCTCTCGGGCTGGCCACACCAACCGCGATCATGGTCGGCACCGGGCTCGGTGCCAAGCGTGGAGTGCTTTTCAAGACGGCTGCAAGCATTGAAACCGCTGCGCACATCGACACGGTAGTTCTCGACAAGACCGGTACGCTCACCAAGGGAGAACCAGAAGTCACTGACTACCTGCCCGTCGGCGAAGACGACCTTGAGCTCCTTTCGCTGGTGGCCGCCGTTGAGCGGGAGTCCGAGCATCCCCTGGCAAAGGCGATCGTCGCCTATGCCGACACCCGCGACACCCCTCGCCGCACGGCGTCGGCATTCCTCAACGTCGCCGGGAAGGGGGCGATTGCCACCGTCGACGGTCGGCAAGTTGTTCTGGGAAACACCCGTATCATGGCGCAGCAGGGCATCGACATCACCTCGGTCGAGGCTCGCCAGAAGTCGCTCGCCGAGCGCGGACGCACCGCGATCGTGTTTGCTGTCGACGGAACTGTGGCTGGCATCATCGCGCTGGCTGATGCTCCCCGGGAGACCGCGAAAGCCGCTATCGAAGCTCTTCACGAAACCGGTATCGAGGTGGTCATGCTCACCGGCGACAACGAGCCCACCGCTCAACGCATCGCGTCCTTGCTAGGTATCGATACGGTGATCGCTGAGGTGCTCCCGGAGGACAAGAGCGCGAAAATCGCCGAGCTGCAGCGGGCAGGGAAGAGAGTGGCGATGGTTGGCGACGGTGTCAACGACGCCCCTGCGCTCGCCCAAGCCGATTTGGGCATCGCCATCGGTGCCGGCACCGACGTTGCGATCGAGACCGCAGACGTGGTCCTGATGCGCTCTGACCCGCTGGATGTCGCGGTCGCCTTGCGGATCGGGAAAGGAACGCTGCGGAAGATGCGGCAGAATCTGGGCTGGGCCATCGGATACAACGCCGTCGCCCTGCCCATCGCCGCTGGGGTGTTCTTTCCCTCGCTGGGTCTTATGCTCAGCCCGGAGATCGCCGCCATCTCGATGTCAGGGTCGAGTGTGATCGTCGCCGTCAATGCCCTACTGCTCAAGCGGCTCCGGCTGCCAGCCCAGGCCACTACCGCTCAAACAAACGCTCCTGAGGCCGCGCCTGCGCCCGCAGAGGCTCGGTAGACGGGACCCGATGACCTGCTCGGCCCTGGCTGGGTCGAGCCGGACTTCATCCCGCGTGAAGCGGAGCGTTGAGCGTAGTAAGATGAGGGTTCGTGAATCGAACCACTGAATATTCGTGAAGTTCAGAACTTCGTGGTCACGGCACGCACCTCTAGCTCAATTGGCAGAGCAACTGACTCTTAATCAGTGGGTTCCGGGTTCAAGTCCCGGGGGGTGTACTTCTAAGCCAGGGTAGCTTCGCCTGATTCTGGACGTTTTGTCTTCGAGGGACGGGTGACGGCGACGACGCGGATGAGGCCGTCGCCACGGTCACCGTCTGCTGGGGCCTCGTTCTGCGGAGACTTCAGCTGTCTCTACATCAAGCGGCTGAAGTTTGCTATCTTGAGTGTAAGAAATGTAGCTATAGCTAAAACATGAGAACTGAGGAGGATCGAAGATGGCATCAACCATCAAGTCGACTCGACTCGCTTCAAGTATCAGTGTCAACGAACTGGCGAAGCGGCTGGGAGTCACTCCTAGCGCCATTTCTCAACTTGAGCGCTCGGAATCCGAAGGGACGATCAAACTCAATTCGCTGCGGGAAGCCCTCGCGGCGATGGGAGCGAACCTTCGACTTACAGCTGGTGCCGAGAATCGCATGTCGCGATACGCCCCATACCGTGTTGCTGAGTCTCTCGCCGAGTCGCTCATTTCGAGTCGGGATTCGACGTTTCCGCTTCGGCTAATCACGCACGCGGCAAAGGAACTGCGCGACAACGCCGACATCGTTGACCCATCAGAGATCGACCTCGCGCCCACGGCGCTCCCGGACAAGCGGTGGGACACGCTGATGCGAGCGTCGTTTGCGAACGCGCTACCGAGGTCGAAGCGTCCTGCGTGGACAAAGACGAGCAAGCTCGCCGAGCCCTGGTTCATTTCCGAGTTCCCGGTTCTTCGCGAGCGCGCCAAGACGACCACTCCGGATTATCTTCGGCGGCTGAACATCTTCATCGATGAGCGAAGTCTGTCGCGCGCCTGATGGCTTCGAACGAACATCAGATGGATCCCGAGGAGGTCCGTCAGTTGCTTGACCTGCTGAAACAACGGCTGACCGACGAACGAATCGACGCACAGGTCCACGTCATCGGCGGCTCTGCGATGGCGCTCCTGTTTCCGGATGACGGCGAGACGAGGTTCACGACAGACATCGACGCTGCGGTGACGCCGCGACCGGCGGTATTGCGCGTGGTCGAACAGATCGCAGTCGAGATGGGGCTTTCGCCGACGTGGCTCAATGCGAATGGCGCCCGGTTCATTCCGCCGCGCATGAAACGCGCGGCGCCTCCAACGGGTGTGACGGTGACAATCGCGACCGTCGAAGAGTTGATCGCGATGAAGTTGGCGGCGTCCCGAGAGCAGGACCTTTTCGACCTTGGCATCCTTGCTCGACATGCCGGCATCGCCGATCCGGAACGGCTCGTCGACATCGCCTTCGACGCGTACGGTGAAGACTCCGTTGTATTGACGGATACCCGCGCCGACTACCTGATCATGGCGCAGCAGGCGATCGCTGCCGAGCAAAAGCGGTCCAAGCGGGCGCCGGGTAGTCGTCCCCGCTGAGTCATGATTCCGTCATGACACCGGAATGATCGGGCGTGTGGAGTCGTAGTCAGGTGGGACCGCCGATCGTTGACACCCCTGGATTCGAGGCGAGTCAGGAGTCGCGACGATCACGTTGGCTCCCCTTCGATTTGCCTGGACTAATCAGTGGGTTCCGGGTTCAAGTCCCGGGGGTGTACTGGCAGGCCAGTAAGTACGAGTGTTCCGCTCGACCGAGCGGAACACTCTTTCGCTTTTGTCATGATTTCTGGCGCTCAGTACCCGTCTTTGGTCGAGCCAGCCGCGTGCGTTGCGTTGTTGCTTTCGCCGCGCTGTGTCCGCTCGTGATGCTGATGCTCGTGACGACGATGACGATGACGATGACGCGTCGTTTCTCGGATGTCACATGTTCTTGGACCCGCGTGTAGTCGTACGGCGACAGATGCTAATGTAGTCGTACGGCGACAGATCACTATGTAGTCGTACGGCGACAGGGGAAAAGGCATGCTCACAATGCGAGAGGCTGCGGCAGTAGTAAGGGAGCTGCGTGCAGAGCGAAACTGGACCCAGGCGGATCTCGCAGAAAGGGCGCGTGTTTCACGATCGTTCGTCGCTGATCTCGAGACCGGCAAAGCAACGCTTGAGGCGGCAAAGCTCTTTGACGTCTTCCAGGCATTTGGACTGGAAGTCGCCTTGCGTGACCGCTCGTCGGGCCTCGTACGATGGTGACCGAGCTGGTGGTCTATCTGGGCGGCACGCGGTGCGGCACCGTCGAGCAAACGCCGACCGGCAGTGTCACGTTCAGATACGACGACCACTATCGCGCGAAGCGAGGAGCTACACCGCTATCCCTCTCGATGCCTCTAGCGGCGGCGACTCACAGGAAACGCGCAATCCTTCCGTACCTTCAGGGACTCCTTCCGGACAGCGAGGAAGCCCTCAATGCAATTGCCCGGCGATATGCGGTGTCCTCGCGCAGCCCGTTCGCGCTACTCAAGCATGTTGGTGCGGACGTGGCCGGGGCTGTACAAATCGTCTCGCCTGAGACGGAACCGTCCGACGCGGCGGGCCTAAGCGGAAGCAGCCGGCAGGTGAGCAATTCGGAGATCGGCTCGATGCTTAAGCAAGTTCTCGACGAGTACGCAGAAGGCGTCCCGTACATCGGGAGTGTGGGAAACTTCAGCTTGGCGGGGGCGCAGCCGAAGATCGCCCTATTCAAGAACGGGCAGGGCCAATGGGCCATGCCCGAAGGTGCAACGCCAACGACTCACATCCTCAAACCCGTAGCCGGAACGATCAGGCGGATCGACGTCGTAGAACAGCTGACAATGTCGGCTGCAAGGATCCTCGGCTCTAATGTTGCGGCATCAACGCTGGAGACGTTTGACGGCCTTGATGTCTTCGTGACCGAGAGATACGACCGGAAGCTTGATCATGGGCAGTGGAATCGACTCCACCAGGAAGACTTCTGCCAGTCCCTCAGCGTGCCTCCAGACAAAAAGTACCAGCACCGCGACGGCGGACCGGGACTGGCGAGGATAGCGGCTCACATTCGATCACTACCGTTCGAAGTGGATCGACAAGCTGTGGGGCGGGACTTCTACAGGGCGTTCGTGTTCAACGTCGTGGCGGGATGCACGGATGCGCACGCGAAGAACTACTCCTTGATGCTTCAGGGCGAGCGAGTGGCACTTGCCCCTCTATACGACCTCGTCACCTACGCGCCGTACTGGGATGGATTTGCGCGCCTCAACACTGCGATGAGTGTGCAAGGCGAATACGCGCTCTCGCGGATCAGTAGCAAGGACCTGGTCGCCGCGGGCAAGCAGTTCGGAGTGGGCTCGGAGGCCGAGGATATTGTGCACTCGACCCGCGATGGAATGGTGGCCGCCTTCGAGTCAGCTCGCGGGCGCCTCAACTCATCCGCGCCCGAGGTGCAAACGATCGCAAACGAACTGATGGTTGGGCTCAAGCAATTGCCTCTTGTCGGGGATTGAGCGTCGGCACCCAGGGCGCGCTCTCGGTGCGCTGAGACCGCCACTACGACCTCGTCGAGTCGGTCTGGCGAGAGGCCGGCGTAGGTGTTCAGGGTCATTGAGGCGTCGGCGTAGCCGAGCATCCGCTACGCGACCTTGACGTCGTGCTCGAGGCAGGCACGCACCCGGGGCAGTACGTGACGGTGCGCCGCGCCGGGGGTAGTGTCGCAAGATGCCGACGCATGTACTGCACTCCGTAGCATCCGCCCCGCTGGAGGGCTTCGCCCCTAAGCCGACCGCGATCACGCCTGGCCAAGTCGAGGTCAGCCTCGCGTTGTGGCACGGGATGCCCGGCGTCGAGTCCGGCGTGTGGGAGGCGTCACCGGGTACCTTCACGGCCACCCGTGACGGGTACCACGAGGTGTGTTACGTGGTTGCCGGGAGCGTGACGGTCACCGAAGACGGGGGCGCGCCGATCGAGCTCGCCGCAGGCGATCTGTTCGTCACTCCGGCAGGGTGGCGCGGCACGTGGATGGTGCACGAGGCACTGCGCAAGGTCTATGTGACGGTCGAGTTGCCGACGATTGTCGCCGGCACTCCTCCCGAAGGGCGGTAGGTCGCTCGCGGCTCGGCTCTAGGCAGCGTCGCGGCAACCGGTCGCGGACGCACCGACCGCGCGAACTCCATCAGGATGATGTGCGCCTCCAGGAGGGCGAACTGGTCGCCCAGGCATTTGCGCGTGCCTGCACCGAAGGTCCTTCTGTTCGTTCTGTTGGGAGTGTTCCGGATAAAGGCGCGATGCTGCCGTGAGTCGGCGGTCAGCGCAGGGATGTCTGTGAACGTCATATGAACATCCGTATCGCCTATTGTGGAAGGGCGGCGAACGTGTAACGATTTGATCACGGCGGCCCTCGGGTCGCCGTCCAAGGTTAAGACCCACTTCGCTCGGACGGGAATCCACTCATGGCTGCGAGCACGAAGCTTGAGAAGAAGGCGAACAAGGCGATCTCCCGTGCGGAGCGCGCCATCGACGACGCGCGGCGCGCCGCGCGAAAGCTCGACCGGAAGACCCGAGCGAAGGCGGGTGCCCTCGAGAAGAAGTTGGCCACAGCGGTCGCAAAGAGCTCGGGGAAAATCGAGAAGGGCGCGGCGGTCAAGGTCTCTGGGGCGAAGGTCGACAAAGCCAAGGTGACGAAGCCGCCGAAGCCGCCGAAGGCAGCCAAGGCCGCGAAGACGAAGTCGCCGAAGGCAGCTAAGGCCGCGAAGGGCAAGGGGGCCTCCTCATCCGCGGCATCGGTCATACCTGAGCGTGCTTCGGCCGCCTCGGCCCAGGCTCACGACTATCGCACCGTCTCGATGTTGCGCGGCCAAGCCCGCGCGGCGGGCGTGCGCGGCTACTCCAGCATGACTCGTACTCAACTCATCGACGTGCTTTCCCGCGCGTAGCCGGTGATCGAGGATCGCACCCAAGCGGTGCTGTCGGGCGGCCCGGCCGCACGCGAGCGCACCCTACTGGACATACTTCGGGAGGCGACAGCGCGGCATCCCGAGGCTTCTGCTCTTGACGACGGCGCCGGAGCTCTCAGCTACCGCGAACTCATGGCGCGAGTCGTGCGCGCCGCGGCGCAACTGCAGCTCAACGGCGTGCAGCGGGGTGATCGAGTGGGTGTGCGGATGCCTTCGGGCACACGTGACCTCTACATCAGCATTCTCGCTGTCATGGCGGCGGGTGCCGCCTATGTGCCCGTCGACGCGGATGACCCTCAGGAGCGCGCCGACCTCGTCTTCGGCGAGGCGGGTGTCAGAGGGGTGATCACCCGAAACGGGCACTACGAGCCAATCGGGTCGTCCGTGGCCGAGACTGCGCCGCCGGACGCATCGCTGTTCGTCGGTGCGCCGCCCCATCCGAGCACCCACTCGACGCCGGTGATCACACCGCCCCGCCCCACGGATGACGCGTGGGTGATCTTCACGTCGGGATCGACCGGAGTACCCAAGGGCGTCGCCGTGAGTCACCGCTCGGCCGCCGCGTTCGTCGACGCCGAGGCGGAGCTGTTCCTGACCGGCGAGCCACTCGGCCCGGGCGATCGCGTGCTGGCCGGTCTCTCGGTCGCCTTCGACGCGTCGTGCGAGGAGATGTGGTTGGCGTGGGGCAGCGGCGCCTGCCTGGTTCCGGCGCCCCGCTCTCTCGTGCGCAGCGGCATGGACCTTGGCCCGTGGCTCACCGCGCGAGGCATCACCGTTGTGTCGACCGTGCCCACCCTCGCGACGCTCTGGGCACCGGAAGCGCTCGACAGCGTGAGACTGCTCATCTTCGGCGGGGAGGCCTGCCCTCCCGAACTCGCGGCACGGCTCGCGATCGACGGTCGTGAGGTCTGGAACACCTACGGCCCCACTGAGGCAACCGTCGTGTCGTGCGCTGCCCTGCTCGACGGAACCGATCCCGTGCGCATTGGGTTGCCGCTGCGCGGCTGGGAGCTCGCGGTTGTCGACGGCGACGGGATGCCCGTGGCCGCAGGCGAGATCGGCGAGCTCATCATCGGCGGGGTCGGCCTGGCTCGTTACCTCGACCCCGACAAGGACGCCGAGAAGTTCGCGCCACAGGAGCACCTCGGGTGGACCCGCGCCTACCGAAGTGGGGACCTTGTGCGCTTCGACCGTCGCGGCCTCGTGTTCCAGGGTCGAGCCGACGATCAGGTCAAGGTCGGTGGGCGTCGGGTCGAGCTGGGCGAGATCGAGGCCGCCCTCCAGCAGTTGCCGGGCGTCACCGCCGCCGCAGCGGCGGTGCGTACGACGGCCGCCGGAAATCAAGTACTTGTGGGCTACCTCGTGGTGGCGCCGGGAGCCGCCTTCGACCGCGAGGCGGCAACCCATCGGCTGCGCGACGAGCTGCCGGCTCCCCTCGTGCCGTTGCTCGCGATCGTCGACGATCTGCCTGCCCGCATCTCGGGCAAGGTCGATCGGGCGGCGCTGCCGTGGCCGCTGACCGCTCACCGCGATGCCGAAACCGGCTTGACATACGCAGAGAGCGAGCTCGCGGCGCACTGGGAGAGCGTGCTGGGAATACCGACCATCGACGCTAAGTCGAACTTCTTCGACCTCGGCGGGGGATCGCTTGCCGCAGCCCAACTGGTGAGCCGCATCCGAGTCGACTACCCGGAGTTCACCGTTGCTGACATCTACGCACATCCACGATTGGGTGCGATGGCGGAGGCGATCGCCGTGCGAGCCGCGCCCGCGGCATCCACCGACTACCATCGGGTCGACCCGACGCCTCGACGGATGCAGATCGCGCAGACGGTGTTGGGCATCCCGCTCTACATTCTCAGCGGCGTGCGCTGGCTCGTCTATCTGCTCGCGGCGGGCACGGCGATTGGCGCGGTGACCGGGTCGACCGTCCTGCCGTCCGTCTCGCTCTGGGTGCTCATTCCCGGTCTGCTCCTCTTCGCGACGCCATTCGGGCGCATGGCCATCGCCGTGGCCGCTGCTCGCCTGCTGTTGATGGGCGTCAAACCCGGCGACTACCCCCGCGGCGGGCGCGTGCACCTCAGGCTGTGGCTGGCTGAGCAGGCGGCACTGCTCGTCGGGGCCGTGAGTCTCGCCGGGGCGCCCTGGATCACGTACTACGCGCGGGCACTCGGCGCCACGATCGATCGCGACGTCGACCTGCATACGCTCCCGCCGGTGACGGGGATGCTGACGGTTGGGTTCGGCGCATCCATCGAACCGGAGGTGGACCTCTCGGGATACTGGATCGACGGTGACACGGTGCGCATCGGGGCGATCCGCATTGGCGCCGAGAGCACAGTGGGTGCTCGGAGCACGCTGCTGCCCGGAACCCGCATTGGAAAACAGGCGGAGATCGCGCCCGGGTCGAGCGTCTTCGGCAGAGTGCCGTCCGGCCAGTTATGGGCGGGCTCACCAGCACAGCGAGTGGGGCGCAGCAGAGCCTGGTGGCCCGAGGACCGCCCGGTACGGGCATCCGGGTGGGTGGTCGCGTACGGGGTCAGCTCGATGGCACTGTCGCTGCTCCCCGTGATCGCGCTGGTCGCGGGCTTCGCCCTGATCGCCGCGGCCGTCGGCTCGGCAGAGACTCTGGGCGAGGTGGCCCTCCGCGCGGGAATGGCCATTGTTCCGGCGGTGCTCCTCACGGGGCTGGTGTTCGCCACTCTCGTCGTCGTGAGCGTGAGGCTGCTCGGGATCGGCATGCGGCCCGGTGTCTATTCGGTGCGCGGGCGCGTGGGCTGGCAGGCGTGGAGCATCGAGCGGCTGCTCGACCTCTCGCGGTCATTCCTTTTCCCCATCTACTCGAGCCTGTTCACGCCGACCTGGTTGCGCCTGCTCGGCGCGCGGGTCGGTCGCGACGTTGAAGCATCGACCGTGCTACTGCTGCCGCGCATGACGACGATCCGCGACGGGGCGTTTCTCGCAGACGACACGATGGTGGGTTCGTACGAGCTCGGCGGTGGCTGGCTGCGCATTGACGAAGTCGACATCGGGCGCCGCGCGTTCCTCGGAAACTCCGGCATGGCGGCCCCCGGCCATCGAGTGCCCAAGGACGGGCTGGTAGCGGTGCTGTCGGCCGCGCCGCGCAAATCGAAGGCGGGCTCATCGTGGCTCGGTTCACCAGCGGTGCGGATGCGCCGGCTCGCGAACGTCGGCGACGAGAGCCGCACCTTCCACCCGCCGCCCCACCTCAAGCTCGCCCGCGCACTGTGGGAACTGTGCCGGGTGGTGCCGATCGTCGTCACCTGCGCCGTCGGGCTGGGGGTACTCCTGGTGCTTGCCGCCCTCGTCGACGCGTGGGGAGCCCCGGCCGCGGTAGCCCTCAGCGGGGTGGTCATGCTCGCGACGGGTGCGGTGGCGGCGGTGCTCACGACGGCCGCCAAGTGGCTCCTCGTCGGCCGGATTCGTGCGGGCGAGCATCCGCTCTGGTCGTCGTTCGTTTGGCGCTCGGAGGTGGCCGACACCTTCGTCGAGATGGTCGCGGCGCCCTGGTTCGCGAACTCAGCCGCGGGAACCCCCGCACTCGTGTGGTGGCTGCGCAGCCTCGGCGCACGCATCGGCCGCGGCGTCTGGTGCGACACGTACTGGCTGCCCGAGGCCGACCTCGTGACCTTGGGCGATGGTGCGACAGTCAACCGGGGCTGTGTCGTGCAGACCCACCTGTTCCATGATCGAATCATGAGCATGGATGCCGTCACGCTCGAACCCGGGGCGACCCTCGGCCCCCACAGCATCGCCCTGCCCGCCGCAACCATCGGCGCACACGGCACGGTCGGACCGGCATCGCTGGTCATGCGGGGCGAGCACGTGCCCGCCGGCAGCCGGTTCAGTGGCAACCCCATCGGTCCGTGGCGGGATGTCACGACCGCCAAGTACCGCGCGAAGTCGACGTGACCGCCCCGCGTGACGTGGGGTCCCGCAGCGCAGGTGACCCCTACCTGCCCAACAGCGGAAACGGCGGGTACCGCGTCACCCACTATGACCTTGCCCTGCGCTACCGGGTTGCCACCAACCGGCTCGATGGGGTGGCCACGATCACCGCGGCGAGCACCCAGACCCTGGGCCGATTCAGTCTCGATCTCAGTCGCCTGGTTGCCTCGCGGGTGCGGGTCGACGGACGCAAGGCCGTCATCAGTCAGGCACCGGGCAAACTGACCGTCGTGCCAGCGACGCCGATTCCGCCCGACACGTCGTTCACGGTGACGGTCGACTACGGTGGAACGCCGGCTCCGCGTCGCAGCCCGTGGGGACTGGTCGGCTGGGAGGAACTTGATGACGGCGTCATCGTCGCGGCACAGCCGTCGGGTGCGCCCACCTGGTTCCCGTGCAACGACCACCCGCGCGATAAGGCCGGCTACCGCATCCGGGTGACGACCGAGCAGGCCTACACGGTGGTCTGCAACGGGGCGCTCGTGGAGACGACCGTGTCATCCGGTCGGCGCACGTGGCATTACGAGCAGGCCGAGCCCACCGCGACCTATCTCGCGACGGTGCAGATCGGACGCTACGCGCACGTGCCGATCGAGCTCGGAGAGCCTGACGGCCAACTCGTGTACCCGCAGGCTCTGGATGCCCGGGTGCGTCAGGATTTCGGCGCCCTCCCCGGGATGATGGCGTACTTCGAGTCGGTCTTCGGCCCATACCCGTTCGCTGGTTACACCGTTGTCGTGACGCCCGATGAACTGGAGATTCCGCTGGAGGCGCAGGGCCTCGCGATCTTCGGAGCAAATCACATCGACGGAGTGGGCGGATCAGAGCGACTGGTCGCCCACGAACTCGCTCACCAGTGGTTCGGCAACAGCGTCGGACTCGCCCTCTGGCAGCACATCTGGCTCAACGAGGGGTTCGCGTGCTACGCCGAATGGCTCTGGTCCGAGCACTCCGGTAAGGCGACCGCGGATGCTCTGGCCCGGTACTTCCACGATCGTCTCGTCGACGCGGCTCCCCTGGTGGTGGTCGGCGATCCCGGCCCGGCGGATCTCTTCGACGACCAGATCTACAAGCGCGGCGCGCTGATGCTCCACGCCCTGCGGCTCACGACCGGCGACGCGGCATTCTTCGAACTCCTGCGCGAGTGGGCGACCCGTAATCGGTACGGCACCGTCACGACGGCCGACTTCCGCGCGCTCGCCGCGGGGTACCACCGGCGCAGCCTCGACGCCCTCTTCGACGAATGGTTGTTCAGTCTTCCGGTTCCGGCGCTTCCGCGGCGACGGCGACGCTGACCACCCACCCCGGTTCCAGCTGCGGCGCGAACAGCAGGTACTGGTCATCACCGAGTTGGGCGGTGTCATTCGTCACGCTCACTTCTCGCGGGTCCACGCGCAGACCGCGCCCATCCGCTTTCAGCACGGCCTCGATACGGGTCCAGTGGCGCAGCGGGTCGGGGCTGGCGCCCGCGACGTCCTCGATCGCCGCGAGTCTCACCGGGTTGCCCGCCGCGAGTTCGACGTCAAGGCCGACCGGGATTGCCCCCACGACGACG
>JBJXDR010000182.1:0-3398 GCA_046155245.1 Rhodoglobus sp.
CGCGAGGGAAACGGATCCGGGTAGCGACAGGTCAATTCCGCCCTGCTGCACGACGAGCATCTGTCCGAGGCCCACGATCGCCAGCACCGCCGCGAAGGGCAGCATGCTCGTGATTGCGCCCTGCGACACGGCGCTCGGTGCGAGCAGTGCGCTCAACACCACGAGCGCGCCGGTTGAGATGAGAACGGTCAGCAAGCCCTTCGAGATGCTCACCCGAGAACTCGTGAGCAATCCCACCTTTGAGGTGGTGTCGGCCATGCTTTCCCCTTCGAAAGAATTGGTGCACCCGGCTGATCGTGGCGCTACTGGGTGTTGAGTGGCACTTTACGGAAAACCTTGCGTGTTCACAAGCGTTGTTCGTAACGATTCGGCTGTGCAGCGAGAATCTGCCCCGAATTCGGCGCGGAATTCGGCTGAATTTGCGAGCCGAATTCGCGGATCTGGATGCGGCGAGTTCGCCGTTCCTGGGCGTTTCACGTCACCCACTCGTGCAACGGGATTCTGCGCTGCGCGCCCCTCGAGGGCCGCGAATTCCGCACAATCACTCACATTTCTGCGAAACCTGAAGACGATCGCACAGTGCAGAACAGCTACGCGTGCGAAGGACTGCTCAGCACGTGAACGCACTCAACCGTGGGGCAGCAACCCGCCGCCGATCGACGGGCACCGATTCGTGCGCTACCGTTTACCAGAACTGAACATCGTCGTTCGAAAGGCGGCCCTTTGATGAACCCTGCACACACACGACGAGCGCTTGTCGTCGGAGCCACGGGAATCGCCGGTCAGACGGTGAGCCGTCAGCTCGTCGACGCTGGCTGGGACGTGTACGGCCTGGCCCGCCGAGGCAACTCGATGGTCGATGGAGTCACGCCAATTCAGGTCGATCTGCTCGATACCGATGCAACCGCCGCCGCTCTGGCTGGTGTCAAGCCGGAGATCGTGATCATTACCGCCTGGATCCGCAAGGACACCGAGGCAGAGAACATCGCGGTGAACAGTGCAACGCTTCGCAGCCTCTTCGCGGCGCTTGAGCCCGACGGCGGCGTGCGGCATGTCGCCCTACTGACGGGGCTCAAGCACTACCTCGGCCCGTTCGAGGACTACGCGACCGGGGTCAAAGCCGAGACGCCGTTCCACGAGTCGGAGCCTCGACTCCCGAGCCCCAACTTTTACTACGCGCAGGAAGACGAGTTGTTCGCGGCCGCGAAACGCATGGGGTTCACGTGGAGCGTGCACCGCTCGCACACCGTCTTTGGATTTGCCGTCGACAACGCGATGAACATGGTGCTCACGCTCTCCGTGTACGCGACGATCTGCAAAGAGCTCGGCCAGAAGTTCATCTTCCCTGGCTCCGTTCACCAGTGGAACTTCATCACCGATGTCACCGACGCCGAACTGCTCGGCGAGCAGCTGATGTGGGCTTCGACCCATCCGGAGGCTGAGAACGAGGCGTTCAACATCGCCAACGGTGACACCTTCCGGTGGCGGTGGCTCTGGCCCCAGATTGCCGCGCACTTCGGAGTCGAGTGGGAAGGCCCAACCGAGACCCCACGCACACTTGTCGATTCGATGACGGATGTCGCACCCGCGGTGTGGAAGCGCATCGCCGAGCGCGAGGGGCTCGTCGAAAGCGACGTGAGCAAGCTCGCATCGTGGTGGCACAGCGATAGTGACCTCGGCCGCGAGGTGGAGTGCATCACCGACATGACCAAGAGCCGCGAAGCGGGCTTCCTCAACTTCCGGTCCACACCGAAGAGCTTCACCGACACCGTCGCACGCTACCGCGAGGCGAAGCTGCTGCCCTAGGCACTTACCGGGCCCGGCGCAGCCACCACGGTCTGCGCCAGACCCGAGCCCTACAGCGACGCGCTGAACTCGATGTGCGCCTTGATCGTCTGGGCGGGGTTGCGTGCCGCATCGACTGCCTCGACCGCGGAGTCGACTCCGAAACGCTGCGTGACCAGCGATGTCAGGTCGATGCCCGTCTGCGCCATGAAACGCAGGGTGTCTGGCCACACGCCGGGCGAGCCGATCGAGCCCGTGATCGTCAGTTCTTTCGATTGGATGAGACCAAGTTTCGCCGGGGCATCCCGACCCACATCGATGCCGATGTAGCCTACCCGCCCCTTGAACGCCGCGATCTCGAGCGCCTGCGCCATCACCTCGGGGCGGCCAGTGGCCTCGATCACGACGCTGGCGCCGCCGCCCGTCTCACGGGTGAGCACTGCGTCGAGTTCGTCGGGCGTGACCGCGAAATGCGCCCCGAGCGAGAGCGCCTTGTCGCGGCGATGCTCGCTGGGCTCAACGACGATCGTCTTCGCGCCCAGCTTGGTCGCGGCGGCAGCGACACACAGGCCGATGGGCCCTGCCCCAAGCACGACCACAGTGTCGCTGGCGTTCACGTTGCCCACGCGCATGAGGGCGTAGTACGCGACACTGAAGGGCTCGACGAGGGCGGCGTTGGTCCACGACACTCCCTTGGGGAGCTTGTGCAGCCAGGACTCTTTTGCGATGAAGAACTCGGCGGCCGCACCACTGATGGAGAATCCGAAGTGGTCGTCACCGATGACGCACTCGCCGACGACGCCGTCACCCTTGGCAAGCCCCGTTACCTTCGATCCGACCGCCATCACCTCGCCCGACCACTCGTGGCCAGGGATGATCGGGTACTGGAACGGGATGATGTAGCGCCCCTCGAGCAACTCAATGTCGCTGTGGCAGACACCCACCGACCGCGCCGCGACGAGCACTTCGTCGTCGCCGATATCCGGAATCGGGAGCTCGTCAACCTGAGGTGTGTCGACCGAGACGTAACGCAGTGCCTTCATGGCGGTGTGCTCCTTGCAGCTAGCGAATCAGAATGCGCGAACGAGAACTTTGACCTGGTCGCCGGTGCGCGAGAGGAGCGTTTCAAAGCCCTTCTCCACCACCTCGGCCATGTCGATTTTTGCGCTCACGACTTTCTCAACGTCCATCCGGTCGCGGCCGATCAGACTGATGATGCGGGGCCAATCGGTGACCGGGTAGCACCAGGTGCCGCGCAGCGTGATGTCGCGCTCAGACAGCACCATCGGATCGATGGCGGCCGGCTTGGTGTGCAGCCCGGTCTGGGAGATGTTTCCGGATGCCCGCACCGCGGCCAGTGCGGTCTGGAGCGCGATCTCGTTGCCGGAACACTCGATGACCGCGTCCACCCCGATCCCCCCCGTGCGATCACGGAGCTCACCTACCACGTCTGTCGAGCGCGGGTCGAAGAGCTCACCCACGTCGAGCGAGCGAGCGAGATCCTGGCGCTTCGGGTTGACTTCGGACATGAACACCGTCGCACCGAGCGACGCCGCGTAGAGCGACGCTAGCGCGCCGATCGGGCCGAGCCCGGTGACGAGCACGGTATCGCC
>JBJXDR010000183.1:0-19827 GCA_046155245.1 Rhodoglobus sp.
GTTACTTCATCGGCTCCAGCACGAACACCGGGATCTGCCGCTCGGTGCTGGCCTGATAGTCGTCGTAGGGCGGGTACGCCGCGACAGCGCGCTGCCACCACGCCGCCTTCTCGTCACCGGTGACCTCACGAGCCAGGAAGTCGCGCCTTTCAGAGCCATCCTGCAACTCCACGTGAGGGTGCTTGACGATGTTGAAGTACCAGACGGGATGCTTCGGCGCACCGCCGAGCGACGCACCGACCGCGTAAACGCCCTCATGCTCCACTCGCATGAGCGCGGTCTTGCGCAGCTTGCCGGTCTTCGCACCGACGGTCGTGAGCACGATGACAGGCATCCCGCGCATGTCGCCGCCCTCGGCACCACCAGTTGCCTCGTACCGCTCGGCCTGGTTGCGGGCCCATTCAGACGTGCTCGGTTCGTACTCTCCTGTGAGGGGCATGTGAGGTACAACACGGAGGGGCGGCGCGCAATTCCTGCTCAGCGGTACGCGTCGCGGCGGTGAGCAACGACGAGGATCTCCACAACGACTCGATCATTTTGGAATCCGTTCACGCAGCTGCTCAGCCCGAGTGCCACGAGCACCTCACCGCCAGTCGCGCCAGCTGTGCTTCGGCACCCACCCGAGGATGCGCCGCGCCTTAGCCGTCGACGTCAACGAGTCGTGCAGGCCGAGGTCGCCGCGCACCTCAACATCGGGGAAGAACTCGGCCATCAGCTCCGCATTCGGCTGATCGACGGCCGTGTCGCCCGCGAAAATGGTGAACACGTCGTAGCCCGGCCGACCGCCGTCGAGCGCGAGCCGGATCGCCTCCGCCCCGTCGCGGGCATCGATGGAGCCCCACAAGTTCCATTTGCGACCCTCGGCGGTGAACGCCGGGAAATCGGCGTAGTCGGCCTCGACCATCACGTTGGAGAACCGCAGCGCGGTGATGCTGAGCTCCGGATCCCAACGGGCGATCTTGCGGGCGAGCTCCTCCTCGAGGTGCTTGCCGAGCGAGTAGACGCTCTCGGGGCGGGTGTCGTACTCCTCGTCGAGCGGCACGTAGGGCGGTGGGGTGTCGAAAGGGAGTCCAAGAACAGTCTCGCTCGACGCGAACGCGATGCGACGGATTCCGAGGCGCCGGGCGGCCTGGAACACGTTGAACGCGCCGACCACGTTGTTGTGGAAGGTCGAGGCATCCGTGAGAATACCGGGTGCGGGAATAGCGGCGAGGTGTGCGATCGCATCCACGCCGCCGTGGCGATCGTTGATACCGGCGAACGCGTCGATCACCTGCCCGTAGTCGGTGATGTCGAGCTGGGTAAACTCCCAGCGGTCGGGCCCCGCCTGATCGAGTACCACCACCTCGTGCCCTGCGGCCCGCAGAACCTCAACTGTGACCCTGCCCAGCTTGCCGTTGCCGCCCGTGACCGCGATTCTCATGTGTTCATTGTCTCGCGCCGGGCCTCGTCGTGGCTCAAGTGACCGTCGTCCCATCAGACAATGTCGTCTTCATGTGCCGGTCGGCAACATCGTAGGTGAGGGTTTGGTCGGCCAGGGTGGTGGTGTTGCCGTGGCTGTCGTAGGCGAGGGTTGCGGGGGCGCCGATCGTGGACAGGTCCGTGTTCAACACCGGATTACCACCCGTGGTGGTCGCATTGGTGGAAGTCAGACGGTCGGCCCAGTCGAAGCAGTAATCCACGCCAGTGACCAGGGTGCCGTTCTTGGTGTCGGTGAAGCCGGTGCGGTTACCCGAACGACCCGCCGCGATCAGGTACCGGTCAACCGTGCGGAGCCTCTCGATTCAAAGCGCGCAACTAGGAAGAGGACTACCGTCTGAATGGCGGCCCCGAGCGCAAGCCAAACTCCCGTGCCTAGGTCGGCTGACGGAATAGTGATGAAGAGCACTAGGGCCAAACTGGCGCCGAGCCCAGCGACCGCACCGGACAGGGGGGCGATCGCTGGCAATTTCCTGCCGACCAGGACCGTTATCAACCACTGGATCAACCCACCGGGTGGGAGAGCGATTAGGGCAAGGAACAGCGCCCCGAGCGCTGAAAACAAGACCGCCGGGCCGAATGGGTAATCTACGGCTTGAGTCAGGTAAGGGACGACAGTGAAAATCGCGACCCTCGACAATACCGAGAGGAGAACAGCGAGAAAGACTACTCCGGTGGATGCGGCTAAATACCTGCCTGCTCTGACGCCTAGCATTCTCTTAGACCACCTTTAGGAGTGAACGGTTGTTGAACAGCAGTGACTTGAACCTTGCCGCCTGCTTGGCCCAAGTGGCTTTTGCGCCGCCAGCTAAGACTCCTGCCAGGGCCCAAGGTAGGGTTCTCCCCGATATCGCGCTTTGCTGAAGGTGGAGTTGACCCGCACGCACGACGGTCGAAAATGTAATCGTGGAACCGGGGGAATCAAAATAGCCTTCTTTGATCACAGTGAATGTCACGCTCGTCCTTGTCGTCGACACGCGGACGTCTCCTGTGCCGCCAAGAGCCCCCCCTGTCCCCGGGCCCAAAGCATCCACGAGTGTACAGATGGCGCCGTCTGTAAAGGCCGTGCAGCCGCGCACGCCGAACGGAAACACACTTGGATTTGCCTGGAAGACACTCATTGCCACACCTGCGTCACCGTAGACGCCGACTGCCCCAATGAGGAAGTCGTAGTCGTAGTAGTAGCCGACACCATCCAGTTCGGATGCCCCGCTCAGGTCGAGCCTGTTGACAGGGTCGGCCGGGTAGTCGTACGAGTTCGTGACCCCGCCTTCGACGGGGTCGCAGGATAGGAATCGCCCGAGGGCGGGTACGAATTGTCGTACCCCCATCTCGATGGTCGCGACACTGCCTTGGTGTTCATACAGTTTGTCGTGTTGTCCCACGTACCCGTAGTCGGCGTCCCCTGGGGACGTGTCGGGGATGCTGTCATCGGCAGCAGGGGTGCCAATGTCGCCGTTGGGTGCGATGGGTTGCCCGAACGGGTCATAACTTGACCGGACACCCTGACGGACACCGGCGGCATCCGTGGTGAGGATCACATCACCGTGCAGGTTCGGGTACGCCCACAACTGCCCACCCGCCGCCGGAATCGACAAAGACACCCCACCGGGCAGGGACACCTCGCGTTGGATCAGCTGGTTCGTGCCGGTCAGCACCGCGAACAGGGCTCCGCCGGCGAACGTGTACCGGAGGGTGGAGTCATTCGCGGTGCCGGGAGCGTCGGTGATGCGGGCAACAACCCGGCCCGTAGCATCCCGGGTATAGGTGACCGTCGTCCCATCAGACAGAGTCGTCTTCGTGTGCCGGTCGGCAACATCGTAGGTCAGGGTCTGGTCGGCCAGGGTGGTGGTGTTGCCGTGGGTGTCGTAGACGAGGGTTGCGGGGGCGCCGATCGTGGACAGGTCCGTGTTCAACACCGGATTACCACCGGTCGTGGTCGCGTTGGTGGAGGTCAGACGATCGGCCCAGTCGTAGCAGTAATCCACATCAGTGACCACCGTACCGTTCTTCGTGTCGGTGAAGCCGGTGCGGTTACCGGAACGACCCGCCGCCGTGTTCACCCCACACCCGCCGGAGCTTGCGAACTTGTAGGTGAGCACATGCTGCGGGATCAGCGCCTGCGTCAGCCTGCCGGCGGCATCGAACGTGTAGGTCGAGGTTTCCGTGACCGCACCATCGGTGAGGGTGTTTTGCAGGATCCGACCCGACTGCGACCGGATCATCGTGTCGGTCACGGACGGTTGCGGGGTGGTGGTTGGGGTGCCGGGGTCAGTCCACGCATCTTGCGTGAGGGTCACGTCGTCGATCAGGACGCTCGCGTCATTCGACGGGGCGGAGGCGACAATGTGGACGGTGTGGCTGGTGGCGGTGGCGGTGAACGGGTAGGTGGTTTTCGCCCACGTCACAGTGCCGCCCACCGCGGGCGTCGCGGTGGCCGCGGTGGTGTCGCCGATGCCGTCGACGCCGGCGCTGGTGGTCACGGTCACCGTGTTGTCGTCGGTGGTCGCCAGCCACGCCTCCACCGTGTAGGTGCGACCGATGGTGAGGCCGGTGAAGGTTTGAGTCAACGCCGCCGGGGTCGAGCTGGATTGCTCGAGCACTGCCGACAGAGTTCCCCCATGAACGATCGTGCTGGTGGCGGTGCCGGAGCTTGCGGCCCACCCGTCAGCACCGGATTCGAACCCGGTCGTGTGCACCGTCACTGCAGGGTAGTTCGTCGGCACGGCCGGGGCTGTAAGGCTCGGGAAGGTCCACCCGATGCCGGTTGTAGCGCCGGTCGCGTTTCGGGTGATCGAGGACAGGCTCGTGCCATTGGTCGGGTACGCCACGGATTGCAGCAGCTGGTTGGTGGCGTAGCTGGGGTCGGCGACAACCGTGCCGTCGAGCTTGACCGTGTCGATTTTGCCGTCGGCGTCGTAGGTGAATGCTTGGACTGAAGGGGTCCCACCCGGCGGGGTGGTCGCCACCGACATCAACTGGCCAACCCTCGGCTTGTAGGTGGGGGTGGTTACCGTGCCCCACACATCCGTCGACGACACCGTTCGACCCAGTAGGTCGCTGGTACTGGTTAGCGTGCCGGTCGGGTCTGTGGTCGACGTCATCAGCGGGTTACCGCCGATCGCATAGTTGTTGGTCACGGTGCGTGCGGGCGAGGTTCCGAACGCGGAATAGACGGTGCTGGTCACCCGGCCTCGGGTGTCGTAGGTGACGCAGCTCCAGCCGGTGTCGCCGGTGCGTTTGGTGCCCACCGTGCGGCCCTGAAGGTCGTAGACGTATTGGGTGACGACGGGCACCCCGGTTGCTGGGGTCGGTGAGGTGGACTGTTTCAGGAACCCGGACTGGGGGGTGGTGGCGGCAAGGCCGCAGATGACGGATCCGAGTTGTTCCTTGTCACCCCAGTAGGTGAAGCTCGAGCCGGCGGTGCTCGCGGATTGGTTTGCAGCAACGGCGGCGGGCATGCGTTTGGTGAGTCGCCGCAACCATCCTGGACCATCCCCGTTGTACAGGCGCAGATCGCCTGAGGTGGTGACGGATACGAGGTCGGCTTGACCAGGACCGCTGAAAGCTCCAGGGGAGATGATCGTGGACAGGGATGTCCATCCGCTTCCCAACGTGGTGGTGCTGGTGCCGGTGAATCCGCCGGTGCCGTTGCCGGGACGGGCGACGAGGGTGCCGTTGGTTTGCACACCGAGGACATCTGGCCGACCATCCCCGGTGAAGTCTCCGCCCGCGAGAAGCGTCGTGTAGGCCGAGAACCCGGTACCGACGTTCGGATAGCTACCGGTGAAACCGCCGGCACCGTTGCCGGGATAGAGGTAGGCGGTGCCGTCGGTGGCGATAGCTATCAGGTCGGAGGTGCCGTTGCCGTCGAAGTCACCGGGCGTCAGCACTGTTCTGAATCCGGCCCACCCGGTGCCGATCGTGGGGTAAGGGGAGGCGAAGCCGCCAGCGCCGTTACCTGGATAGAGGACCAGCGACCCGTCGGTTGCCAGGGCGATCAGGTCAGCTTTCCCATCGCCGTTGAAGTCGCCGGGGGTGAGCACTTGTTTGAACGTGTGCCAGCCTGAACCGATCACAACACCGGTGCCGAGACCGCCGGAGCCGTTTCCGGGGAACAGTTTCAGGGTGCCGTCGACAAGGATCGCCATCAGGTCCGGTCGGCCGTCCCCATTGAAGTCACCGGGTGCGAGCACAGACTTGTAGGTGGCCCAGCCGGTACCAATGCTTGTGAAGCTGGTGGCCTGGAACGCGTTCTCACCAGGCAGCTCGTACGTGGTGTCGGTGGTGAGATTCAGTCCAGCGGGATCGATCGTGGATTGGGTGGCCAGACCCAACCAGGGCTGGGTGCCGTACCCCGTCGACGTTGTGATCGGCGTGACAAGACCAGCCGGTAGACCGGCAGGCGCAGAGTCGTCCGTGGTCGACGCGGTTGGGAGGCCGTAGTCGGGGGTCAGGGCCGAATCCGGGACGTTCACCCAAGAACCACCGTTGATGGACCATTGCAGGGTGAAGGAGGCGCTGCCGGTGAGTTCGAAGAACTCGGCCCGAATCCGTCGCCGCTCTTGAGCCACAACCCCGGTGATCACAGGGCTTGTCATCGTCGAGGCGGTGGCGTCACCGGCCATGTCGCTAATCAGCAGGTCCTCATTGAGGTAGAGCCTGCCGCCGTCATCAAGGGTGGTGCGAAACTGGTAGCTGCCGGCTGTGGGCAAGGTGATCACACCGGTCATGCGCAGCGAAAAGTTGTTCACCGGGACGGTGCCGACGGGTGAGCCAGTGCCCCAGGTTCGAGACCCTGTAGTGCCGGTACCTCCCGTCAGGCCAAGGCTGAAGTCGACCGGTCGGCCGGAAAGGTTGTTGGTCGGGAAGTAGGCCACATGAAGGCCTTGCATGCCTTGGTCGTAGCTGGTGGCCGAGTGTGCCACCGCCACGGGACAGGTCGGGAGCGGCAGAAGATCGGCACCAAAGCACGACGCCTTGGCCGGACCGTAACTGTGCAGAGGAAGGTTCGTGAATGGGTCGTAGAAGGTGGTTCTCATCACCTGTTGGGCGTCGGTGCTCGACAACAGTTGGTCCTTCGCGCTCCACGTTTGAGTGGATGTCTGGCCCAGCGGGGATGTTGATGAGGTTGCACGCCAGCGGTTGTCGAAGGTGACAGTGCCGGCGTGGGCACCTGCGGGTGCACCCGACAGATCCAAACCGGCAACATCGATGTGAGTTGTGCCAGCGCCGGTGCCGGTGCTGTAGGTGTAGGTTTTCTGCGGTCGAAGACTGTCCGTGGCACCGTCTGGTGCGGGCAGAGCGACCGATGTGAGTTGGCCGACGGTGTTGTAAGTGAACGCGGTCGACACCGCCGGAGAACGGGTGCGGCTTGCATCGGCGGCGACCCAGTCGTTGACCAGCGGATCCCACAGACTGGTCAGCACACCGCCTGTGTAGCCGAAGTCGACCCGCTCGGCACCCGGGTCGAGGACGGTGGCAAGCTGACCGAAGGTGTTGTACATCAGCCGGGTGGTGTCGGCTGCGCCGGCCACATGACCCGGGTACACAATCCGGCACAAGAAACCGGTCGGTGGGTCAATATATCCGGCCTCCGTGGGGCCGCAGGCGTTGTTAGAGGCGCCGCTATCAGGCCCCGTTAATCCGAGTGCCGTGTTGGTGATCAGGTCGCCCCCGTAGACGAACTGCACCTTACGGGAGGTTCCCCCCGCCACAGGGTCTGCGATGAGGTCGGGGGTGCCATTGCCGCGGTACTGAACCAGCGGTGTGGCGGGCTTCTTCGCATCCTGCGGGCTGGTCACCGACGACACCCGCCCGGCGGCATCGAATTGGTAGACGGTGCCGCCGTCATCGAGGGTGATCTGGCCGGCAGCATCCAGAGACAGGATGCCGTACTCGCCCAGTGGTGGGGTGTAGCCGCCTTCGCTCTTCTTGGAATAGGTGTGCACCGAGCCGCTGACGTCCGTGATCGTGACTGATGTTGCGGTTTTGGTTGCCAAGGCGTAAAACCCGCCGGTTCCGTTGATGGGCCCTGAGTTTGTCCACCCGCCGGGCAGGTATTGCACAGTCTTGGTGAACCAGTTAGCGGGAACCACCATGCCGTTCGGATTGGTGATGCCAGGACCTTTCACCCAAAGTTCCAGTTGCGCGACCCCGGTCGCGTCGTAGTAATCCACCCGCAGGGATGTCGGCACGCCCGCGGTGTGCGACGTCGCAGTGCCCCACTGAACTCCCGCCGCGGGGCCAGACCACTGGTTCAACACCGTGGTTGTGCCCACCACGACCCGAGCGCCATCGTCACGGATAACACCGAACGTGTAACTGCCGGTCGACGGGGTGGACACGAAACCGCTCCATTGGGCCATCCAGTAGTCGGCAGGTACCGCGGGGGCGACCTTGTCGGCTTCGGTGAACGCGATCACCGGCATGCTCTGCGTCAGCACGGGTTGGCGGCTCGTGAAATCAAAGGTGCTGGTCGAGGTTTGGCCTTGGTTGAGGGCGTTGTAGTAGGACACCATCAGTCCCGCGTTTGCCAGCGGGTCGGCCTGCGAGTTGTACGCAAAACTCAACCCCATCGGCCCACCGACCGTCGTCACGGTGGGGGAGGCGAAGTTCAGCGATAGGTTTCCGTTGGCAAGGTTCACCGTCGCGGGCCCGGCGGTGTCGAACGGCGAGGGCCCGGAGGTGCCCAAGCGCCGGTTGATGGTGAAGCGCCCCATCCACGCGGACTCGTACTCGTCCACACCGTCATCGGTCCACACCCGCCAGGTGTACTTGCCACCATCGACCAGAGATCCTGCCACGGGCTGCCATGTCACGGCGGCACCCGGCGTGGTGCTTGTGGGGGTGATCCACCCTGAAGTGACAGCAGCACCGGTGCGACCGTCGGCTCCGGTGGTGACAACGAACTTGTACCTGACCGCCACCGAATCATCCGGATCGGGAACATACCCGACACTGAACGTAGGTGTCGGTGTCGTCACCACCGCTTCGTCCACCGGCGACGCCGACGACTGAGCGACATCGGCCGTGCGATTCGTGGTGAAGTACCAGCTGGCATTGGTTGCTGAGCGTTCGGTGTTGTTGCCCAGGAAGGTGTTGTTGCCGTCACGCACCCACACTCGGTACCGGTACTCGGTGCCCGCACTCAACACATTCGAGGGCACCTGAAAGTCGCCCGAGTTCACCCAATCGGTGTTGTAAACAATGTTTGAGAAAGCCCCGGCACCAGTGTGGCTACCGCCAGTAGGCTCGAACTCGTACCGATACTGCAACGTAGTGCCCGACCCGGTGGACCCAGTCGCTTGCATCTTCGGTGCTCGAGCCGCAACCTGACCCGCCGTCGGCGTCGAACCAGTCACCCCGGTGACCGACGGGAAAGCTTGATAAACGACATACAGGGACGTGCTGGCACCCTTATACGAATACCCCGTGTTGGCCTCGTAGCCACTTCGGATGCCCAACCAGTTGTAATAGGTGCCATTGCGCACCCACGCCGCAATCGTCGAATCCAGCCCGTCGGTGATGCCGTTGCTCGCCGACGCGTAGCCATTACACATGTCGAAATAGGAGACATCAGACCCGTAGTCCGACACCGAGACCGGGTTCGATGACCCCGACCCGATAAAGCCGGTCAGGCACGATGCTGTGCCGGTCGTGTAGTTCATCTCCAACACCGCAGCAGTCACGTAATACCCTGCAAGACCGCTCAGCTGCGTGTACCTCGTGAACCCCCGCCAATACAACGACTGATTGGCCTGCCACGGGTTACCGAACCACGTCGACCCAGACTGCGGCACCCCATCGGACTTGAAAGAATACTGCGTGTTCGCCCCGTAACTGGTGGTCGGATCCACCGTGACCGGGTAGACCCGCTCCGGCGCGGACAACCACTCGAAGTCAGGGCGCAGGGTCAACAACCAGTCCTCGCCGTAGGGCGCCAGTTCCGTGGCGACCACCGCGGTCTCCGGCTCCCGCACACCCGGCGCCCCGGACGAATCCCACATCAACGGAGTCGGAATCGAAAAGCGCACCACCCCACCCTTGTCGAGCACCACGAACCCGCCAGCACCGTCAGGCTCCACCGTCATGCCCGGCGCCGACAACACCCAGCCATACTCCGGGGCGCTTGTCGGCGATTCGGCCAGCACCATGGACTCCTTCACACCCACCGACACCACCTCGTACGACAGATCCACGCCTTTGAGCACCTGCCGGTACCACAGCGAGTCATCCTTGGCTTTAGGGTCTGTGTCGGCTTCGCCCGGCACGCTCGCCGCATCAAGCAACCGCCACGACAACACGGCGTCACCGTCGCTGACCGTCATGACCTCACCGTCTGAGCGCAACGCAAACTCCGGAGACAACGGATGCTGCGAGCTCACCCACCCGTCACCGACACGCTCCAACGACGTGTCGACCTCGACCCACTGGCCATCCTCGAGCACATTCTGTGGATACTCGCTCGACTCAACCATCTTTCGACCGCCCGGCAGGTCGTAAGTCGTGGTGTACTCATCCCGACTCAACACCGGGAGCTCATCAACATCCAGCTTCGACAAACTGAACGTGCCCTGCGACAGCCGGACGCCACGAGCCTCCAACACGGGCACCGGGACGACGGTCGACAGGTCGTCGGCACTGGCCGAGAAATCCCCCTCGGGCACCGTGGGCACTACCGGATTCGCCGGAGTCGACTCGGGTGGGGGCGCTGATACGGACGCGTCGTGCGGTGCCAGCGGCGCCGCGACCGCCGTCGGCGGTACCGACAGAATGGAGGCCACCAACGCAAGGCTTGCGATAACTGCAACCGCAGCGCGAAGGCCAATTCCCCCACCGATCACGCGCATCCCCAGCCCCACCGGCCCAGACCTACGCCTCGGCAGTCCCACCCCGCGAACAGCGAAGCTGGCTCACGTTAGCGGTTCACGGCCACGCTTCGCTACAGGAATCCGAAGAATTCACACAACTGAACGACGGAGTGTCTGACAATCTGCTACAGTGTCTGACAATCAAGCCGAAGGAGGCAGCGTGACGGTAGAACCGGCGCCCGTGCTGCCCGATCAGATCGCCGATGAGTTGCGGGCGAGCATCCTGAGCCAAGTGGATGCCCCGGGCTCGAGCATCACCGAATCCGCGGTAGCCCTGCGCTTCGGGGTCGCCCGCCCCACCGCTCGGCTCGCGATCGACAAACTCGTTGCCGACGGATTACTGCGCCGCGAAGCGCACCGAGCTGCCCGGGTGCCCGAACTCAGCCGCGACGACATCGTTGATCTCTTCACGAATCGGGCCCTCATCGAGTCGGCGGCGATGGCGGCCCTTGCCACATCAGGCACGATTCCCGCCGAAGCACTTGCCGCGCACCGCGCGCTTGCCACGGCAGAGCAGTTCGCCCGGCACGACATCACCTTCCATCGGGCGCTCGTCGCGGGCCAGCCCAGCCCGCGACTTACTCGTATGCACCAGTTGCTCATGGGCGAGATCGAGTTGTGCATCGGCCAGGTGCAGGCCGCGCATCTGTTGAGCGCGGCCCAGGTGGCCCGCCAGCATCAGGGCATCCTCGATGCCATCACCTCAGGCGACGCGGATGCCGCAGCTCGCCTCACTCGCGAGCACATCGCGGGGGCGCGCGACCGCCTCCTGACCCAGTTTGCGAAGGAGTAGAGCGTGACCACGCGCCAGTTCCCCAATCCAGTCGCGCTAATGAAGCTCGTGAAGTTCAAGAAGCCGACCCTTAACGCCAAAAAACGCCGCCTCGCGGCCGCCCTGACGATTTACGACCTGCGGATGATCGCCAAGCGCCGCACCCCGAAAGCCGCGTTCGACTACACCGACGGCGCCGCCGAGGGCGAGCTGTCGATGGCTCGCTCACGTCAGGCGTTCGAGGACGTGGTCTTTCACCCGTCGATCCTTCGGGATGTCTCTACGGTCGACACGTCGACGACGATTCTCGGCGGTGCGTCCGCGATGCCGTTCGGCATCGCCCCCACCGGATTTACCCGGCTCATGCAGACGGAGGGCGAGATTGCCGGTGCCGGCGCCGCGGGGGCGGCGGGCATCCCGTTCACTCTGTCGACACTGGGCACGACGTCGATTGAAGCGGTGAAGTCGGCGAACCCGAGCGGACGCAACTGGTTTCAGCTCTACGTGATGCGCGATCGCGCGATCTCGTACGGACTCGTCGAGCGAGCGGCCGCCGCCGGCTTTGACACCCTGATGTTCACGGTCGACACCCCGGTCGCGGGTTCCCGTCTGCGCGACAAGCGCAACGGGTTCTCGATCCCGCCCCAGCTGACGCTCGGCACGATTGCCAACGCGATACCCAGGCCCTGGTGGTGGTGGGATTTCCTGACCACGCCACCACTGGAGTTCGCCTCGCTGTCGTCAACTGGCGGCACGGTGGGCGAGCTCCTCGACTCCGCTATGGACCCGTCGATCAGCTTTGACGACCTTGCGATCATCAGGGGAATGTGGCCCGGCAAGCTCGTGGTCAAGGGCGTGCAGAACGTGGATGACTCGAAGAAGCTCGTCGATCTCGGGGTCGACGGAATCCTGCTCTCCAACCACGGTGGCCGCCAGCTGGACCGCGCTCCGATCCCGTTCCACCTGCTGCCCGAGGTCGTGCGTGAGGTCGGCAAAGACACGACGGTGATGGTCGACACAGGCATCATGAACGGCGCCGACATCGTGGCCGCGATCGCACTGGGCGCCAAGTTCACCCTTATCGGTCGCGCCTACCTCTACGGGCTGATGGCCGGCGGGCGGGCAGGGGTCGATCGCACGATCGAGATCCTGTCGGAGCAGGTTGTGCGTACGATGAAGCTGCTCGAGGTGACCAGCATCGAGGAATTGTCTCCGCGGCACGTGACCCAGCTCGAGCGCCTCGTCCCGCGACGATAGCCACCCGGGGCGGTTCGTGGTGGGCCGCCCCGGGTTTCCTCGTGATTCCAAGGCAGACCCCAGCTTGGCATTGCGGCTCTGCGCTACGGTGCCCTCATGGAATTGTCTTTCGAGCTCACCCCTGATCTGATCGCCGCGTTTGCGACCCTCTTCGTTCTCGAGATTGTGCTCGGAATCGACAACGTGATCTTCATCTCCATCCTCGCCAGCAAGCTGCCTGTCGAGCAGCAGGCCAGGGCCCGAAATCTCGGCCTCAGCCTCGCCATGCTCATCAGGATCGGCCTGCTATTCGCGGCATCCTGGATCATCAGCCTCAAGGACGACTTGTTCACGCTTTTCGGCTACGGCTTCTCGGGCCGTGACCTCATCCTGATCCTTGGCGGTGGGTTTCTGATTTACAAGGCCGTGCGGGAGATCCACGAGAAGCTCGAGGGCGCCGAGTCCCACGCATCCGCTAAGCCGGGCACTGTCACGTTCGGCGCCGTCATAGTCCAGATCCTGCTGATCGACATCGTCTTCTCCTTCGACTCGGTGATCACGGCCGTGGGCATGGTTGACAGCCTGCTCGTCATCATCGTCGCGGTCGTACTCTCGTTTGGGGTCATGCTGTTCTCGTCGCGTTACATCTTCGCGTTCGTGAACAAGCATCCGACGGTGAAGATGCTGGCCCTTGCCTTCCTCGTGCTCATCGGGGTGGTGCTCATCGCCGACGGCTTCGGAATCAAGATCGACAAGGCGCTCATCTACGTGCCGATGATCTTCGCGGTCGCCGTCGAGGCGCTCAACCTGGCCTACAAGCGTCGGGTGGAGCGGCGCGCCGGCCGCGCTATCGAGCCGGTGCACCTCCGCCACGCGTACTCGAAAGACGACGATCGGGCCGCCGTTGCCGCCGCGACCGCTCGCGGTGGGGATGCCGGTTCGGTCGGCCTGTCATCGAAGCCGGTGTCGGGCACGGTCACCGACACCGACGGACATCAGGAGCCGATCGGGCTCGGGTGAGCTTCGCGTCGGTTTGGGTGCTATTCGGTCACGCCCGGCGCAAGGGTGCGGAAACCCAGCTCCTCAGCAGAGCGCAGAAGCCTGAAGTCGTAGCCGACCACGAGGTCGACATCAACTTGGGTCGCAGTCGCTAGATGCACAGCGTCCAACGACCTAAGGCTTGCCGGACCCAGACGGCGGGCGATGCCCACGACCTCCTCTGTGATCGCGCATTCGGTAACCCCAGACAGCGCGTTCTCGATTGCCTCCAGAACGACCCTCGGGGAGGCCTCATCGAGCCGTGATCGAACGATCCGGCTCACCTCAATCGTGGCGAGCGCTGATGTCGCCATCGCGTGGCCCCCCTTTGCGAACGTGCGCACAGCCTCGATCAGCTCCATTGAATGCTCCTCGTTCATCACGCGCTTGATGAGGGCGCTGCTATCGAAGTAGATGCGCACTCAGAAACGATCGTCGCGGTCTAGTAGGTCGAGCGAAGTAACTCCCGGTGGCAGTTCCAATAGGGTTTCGGCCTCGCGATACGGGATACGCGGCGGCGAGAGTAGCCCTCGCGCGAGGAGACGGCGGTCATCGGGCCGAGCTCCCGAATCCGGGCGCAGGTACGACTCAAGCGCGTCAAGAATGATCGCGTGCTGGGAGAGTCCGCTCGCTGCTGATCGAGCTCGAAGTAGCGCAGCGGTCGACTCGGGAAGTCGCAAATTGGTTGCCACAGAAGGCATAGTACCAAAATGTGGTACCAATCAGCCCAGCGCATCCTTGATCGCCAGCACACCGGCCTCGACCTCGGCGAAGCTCGTCGACAGGGGTGACAGGCCGAGCCGCAGTCCGTTCGGTTGGCGGAAGTCCGGGATGACCCCGCCAGCCCACAGCGCCGGCAGCAGTTCGCCGAACCGGGGGTGCTCTATCGTCACGTGTCCGCCGCGGTGGCGGTCATCCCGCGGGCTGGCCAGTGTCGCCGCGGGCAGGTGCTGATCGACAAGTTCGACTGCGTATTCGCAGAGGGCGATCGACTTGGCGCGCACGGCATCCAGGCCCACCTCGTCGATGAGCGCGATCATGTCGCGCATCGCCTGAAGGCCGACCATGGGTGGCGTGCCACTGATCCAGCCGCGGATGCCGTCCGCCGGCTCGTACCCCTGCCCCATCTCGAATGGTGTGCGACTGCCGAGCCAGCCCTGGATGGGTTGGCGCAGCGTGCCCTGCAGGTCGCGCCGCACGTAGACGAACGCGGGCGCACCGGGACCGCCGTTGAGGTACTTGTAGCCGCAGCCCACCGCGAGATCTACTCCCCAGTCATCGAGGGGAGTCGGGACCGATCCCACCGAGTGCGAGAGGTCCCAGATCGTGAGGGTGCCAGCGGCGTGCACGACGCGGGTGATCTCCTTCACGTCGGCGAGAAACGCGCTGCGGTAGGCCACGCTCGAGAACAGGATGAGCGCTGTGTTGGGGCCGACCGCCGCCGAAACGAGCTCGGGAGTCACTCCACCCGCGGGGTCGGTGTCGATCCAGCGCACGGTGTGTCCGCGGTCGGCCGCGATGCCCTCGACGAGGTACCGGTCGGTCGGGAAGTTGTCGCGATCGATCACGATCTCGGTGCGACCGGGACGGGCATCCAGAGCGGCGCAGATCGCCTTGTAGAGCAGCACCGTCGTCGAATCACCGATGACCACCTGACCGGATGCCGCACCCAGACACACGCGCGCGAGCTCGTCGCCCACGGTGAGCGGCTGGTCCATCCAGCCTTCGTCCCAGCCACGGATCAGCCGACCGGCCCACTCGTCGCGCAGGAACGCGTCGACGCGCTCGACCGACGCCGCAAGCGGACGACCCAGCGAGTTGCCGTCGAGATAGGCGACCACGCCCGGTGCGGGGAGGAAGCGGTCGCGGTACCGAGCGAGAGGGTCCGACTCGTCGAGGGGATTCACCGGGCACCCAGCTGCGCGCGCGCCTGATCGAGTACCGACAGCACGGCGATCGAGTCGTCGAGGCTGTGCAGCGGCGACTGTCGCAACCCGTCGGACACGTACCGAGCGGCAGCGACCGCCTGGAAGCACAGACCCTCACTCCACCTAAGTCCGGTCGTGTCGCGCCACTCGAGAGGTTCGCCCCCCTTGGGCAGTACTTGGAACTCGCTCTGACCAATGAAGTTGGTCGGGAACACCAGCCGCGCTGCCGTGCCGTCGATCCGGGCGGCGGTGGGCGTGTCGACGATGAGGCTGCTGGAGACGACTGCCAACGCATCTGACTCATACGTCAGGGTGAGGGCGGACTGCTGATCGACGCCGGTCACCGCGAGCGATCCCACGGCCTGCACGGCCGTGGGCGCACCGAGCACGAAGTGCGCGAACCAGGCGCTGTACACCCCGAGGTCTAGGAGCGCACCGCCCGCGAGCGCGGGGTCGAAGAGTCGCCCGCGGGGGTCGAACTCCGCGAGAAAGCCGAAGTTCGCCTCGACGAACCGCGGCTCACCCAACGAACCGTCGGCGAGCAGGCGGGCGATGACGGTGGCCTGCGGCAGGTAGCGCGACCACAGCGCCTCCATTGCGAACACCCCGGCATCCGCGGCGGCATCGGCGATCGCGCGGGCCTCCGCGACCCGTGTCGCGATCGGCTTCTCGATGAGCACGTGCTTGCCCGCCGCGATCGCGGTGTGGGCAAGGCTCGCATGCTCGCTGTGCGGCGCGGCAATGTAGACGATGTCCACCCCGGAGTCGGCGAGCAGCTGCTCGTAGGTCGCGTAGGCGGTCGCGATGCCGTGTTCGGTCGCGAACTGCTGCGCCCGCTCGACGCTCCGGGATGCCACGGCGACGACCTTCTGGTCGGTCGACCTGTTCAACGACCGCACGAACTCCCCCGCGATGTGTCCCGGGGCAACCACGCCCCAGCGCAGCACCGGTCCGCCCCTGAGTGGCTGGTGGTCGGGTGCGGGCAGGGTGGTCAGGGTCATCTCACGAATCTACTGCGGCTCTACCGTGGCCGCCTGCCGACGACGACAGTCGCGTCCCGGTGCTCGTCGTGATGCACGTCGACGTCGAGGCCAGCGGCCGCGAAGATTGCGGCGCTCGCGGGAGCCTGCCGCTGGCTCGCCTCGACGAGCACGACGCCCCCGGGCGCAAGCCAGAGCGGCGCGCCGGCGGCCACCCTGCGCTGCAGGTCGAGGCCGTCCGTGCCGCCGTCGAGAGTGACCGCGGCCTCGTACAGTCGGGCCTCGCGCGGCAGGAGCCCGAGTTCGGCGGTCGGCACGTAGGGGGTGTTCGCGAGCAGCACGTCGACGTGACCGCGGAGCCGCACGGGGAGAGCATCGAAGAGGTCGCCGAGCCGGGCATCCACACCATTGGCGCGGGCGCAGGCGACTGCCGCCGGGTCGATGTCTGACGCGTGCAGTTCGATGCCCGGTACCGAGGCGGCGAGCGCGAGGCCGAGTGCGCCGGTTCCGCAGCACAAGTCGACGACGACGCCCTGTGCAAGCGTGAGTTGCGCTGCGAGGGCCACCAGATACTCGGTTCGCGCTCTCGGTATGAATACCCCGGGACTAACGGCGATCCGAAGCCCGCAGAACTCGGCCCAGCCGACGACGTACTCGAGCGGCTCGCCCGCGACCCGGCGGGCGGTCATCGCCCCGAGCTCCGCCCCGGATGACGCGGACTCCAGAAGCACGCGCGCCTCATCCTCCGCGAACACGCAGCCGGCCGCCCTCAGTCGGTCCACCAACTGCTGCTCGGTCATGCCGACGAATCTATCCGCCAGCGGTGACTCGGCACCGGCCACGCTCAGCCGGCGCGCAACTCCTCGAGCACGGCCTCGAGCTGGTCGACGGCCCAGTCGAGCTCTTCGGCGGTCACGACGATCGGCGGCGCCAACCGAATGGTCGACCCGTGAGTATCTTTGGCGAGCACCCCGCGTTCCATCAGTAGCTCGCACACGTGGCGGCCGGTGCCGATGCTCGGGTCGATGTCAACACCCACCCACAATCCGGCACCGCGCACGGCGACGACACCACGACCGATGAGAGTGCGCAGTCGCGCCTGCAGTCGCTCGCCGAGAATGCCGGCACGTTCCTGCAGCTCACCCGTGGCGAGCAGGTCGACGACCGCGTGCCCGACGGCCGCTGCGAGCGGGTTGCCGCCGAAGGTCGAGCCGTGCTCGCCCGGGCGCAGCACCCCGAGAATGTCGCGATTACCGACGACCGCGCTGACCGGCAGGATTCCGCCGCCGAGCGCCTTGCCGAGCAAATACAGGTCCGGCACAACCCCGGCGAGGTCGCATGCGAAGGTCGAGCCGGTGCGACCGAGGCCGGACTGGATCTCGTCGGCGATGAAGAGCACGTGGTGGCGCGACGTGATGTCCCGCACGGCCGCGAGGTACCCGTCCGGCGGAACGATGATGCCCGCTTCACCCTGGATCGGCTCGAGGAGCACCGCGACGACTTCTGTCCCGGAAAGCGCAGCCTCGTCGATTGCCGCTTCGATCGCCGTGGCATCCCCGTAGGCGACGCTGACGAACCCGGGCGTGAACGGACCGAAGTCGGCGCGCGCCTGCTCGTCGCCCGAGAAGCTGATGATGGTCGTGGTTCGACCGTGGAAGTTGCCGTCGGCGACGATGATTGTCGCGCGATCGGGCGCGACGCCCTTCACCCGGTAGCCCCATGCACGCGCGACCTTGATGCCCGACTCGACCGCCTCGGCGCCCGTGTTCATGGGCAGCACCATGTCCTTGTGGGCAAGCGCGGCGAGCGCCTCCGCGAACGGGCCCAGCTGGTCGTTGTGGAAGGCACGGCTGGTCAGCGTCACACGGTCGAGCTGCGCTTTCGCCGCCGCGATGAGGGCCGGATGCCCGTGGCCGAAGTTCACCGCGGAGTACGCCGCGAGGCAATCCAGGTACCGCCGCCCCTCAACGTCAACCACCCACGCCCCGGCAGCGGACTCGACCACGATGTTCAGAGGGTGGTAGTTGTGGGCGACGTGCTCCTCTTCACGGGCGATCGCGGCGGATGCGCCGACCGATCCGTTCAGCGACGAAGTTCCAGAGTGCAGCATTTGACACCCCCTCCCCCGAGGAGGAGCTCCGACAGGTCGACACCGATCGGGTTGTAGCCGCGCTCGCGCAACTGGCGCTCGAAGTCTGTCGCCCGCGACGCGATCACGACGTTGTAGCCGTCGGAGAACGAGTTGAGGCCAAGCACGGCTGCGTCTTCCTCCGTGACGATCACGGCGTCGGGGAAAAGCCTGCGCAGGGTGGCGAGGGATGCCTCATCGAACGCGCTCGGGAGATACGCGATGTTCGTGTCATCCAGCACCGCGACGGCCGTGTCGAGGTGGTAGAAGCTCGGGTTGATGAGGTTCAGCGAGACGACCTCACGCCCGTAGATGGCTGCGATCTCCTCGTGGCTGTTGCTCGCCGTGCGGAAGCCGGTGCCGGCGAGGATCATGCCGTTGACGAGGAGGAAGTCGCCCTCGCCCTCGTTGATCTCCTTGGGCACTCGCACATCGAAGCCGGCCTCACCGAACCAGTCCATGTAGGCGGGGCCCTCAGGCTGGCGCTCGGGGTAGGTGAATCTCGCGCCGTACGCGATGTTGTCAATCACGAAGCCGCCGTTGGCCGCGTAGACCATATCGGGCAACCCGGCGATCGGGTCGATGAGGTGCACCTCGAATCCGAGGTCGAGGTAGGTCTGGTGGAGCACGTCCCACTGGCGTACGGCCAGGCTCGTGTCGGTCGGGTCTTCGGGGTGCATCCACGGGTTGATGCGGTAGCTCACTGTGAAGAACTCGGGACGGCACATGAGCACGGTGCGCTTGCGGGCGATTCGGGTGGGCGTGGCCGTAGCGGCGTCGGTCATCGTCATTCTTCCAGTGTTTCACGCACCTATCCGCAATGTCAGAGCTTGGCACGCACCGAACCTGCGTCTGCGCCTAGAGAAGCACAACTAATCGTCATAGGATACCCGGATGGACAATCTCGACTACGGCATCATCGACCTCTTGCGCCTGAATTCCCGGGCCGGGTACGGCGATATCGGCGAGGTCATCGGCCTGTCGGCGTCGGCCGTGAAGCGACGGGTGGACCGGTTGGTGTCAGACGGAGTCATCCGCAGCTTCACGATTCAGGTCGACCCGGCCGTCGATGGGCTCGGCACCGAGGCCTACGTCGAACTGTTCTGCCGGGGCACCGTCGCCCCAGAGGAGTTGAAGCGCATCCTCTCCGGCGTGCCCGAGGTCGTGGACGCCGGCACCGTGACGGGCTCGGCCGACGCGATCGTGCACATGAGATCCCGGGACATCCCGTCGCTCGAGATCGCGCTCGAGAAGGTGCGGATCGCACCCAACGTCGACCACACCCGCAGCGCAATCGTGCTGTCGCGGCTCATCCACCGCACCCACGACTGATGACATTCACCGTCGATCACGAGTCGTCCATCACGCTCTACGAGCAGCTCATGAGCCAGTT
>JBJXDR010000184.1:0-8170 GCA_046155245.1 Rhodoglobus sp.
GCGAACACGGGAGAAGTAGTCGACGTGAGCGCCGTCGAGGTCCCGCGTGCGTTCCCCGATCCAGAGAAAGTGCGCGCTCGTGTTGTAGGGCGTTCCCGTGCGCGAGTCGATTCGGGTCATCGGGCGCTCGTAGTCCATGAGCAGACCCTCGTGGCTCGAGTAGAACTCGACCCGCCGCAGCTCATCGAAGTCCGCACCTGCGGCCTCCATGAACTTGATCGCGCGGTCGATCTCGTTGGCGACCCGCTCGTAGCGGTGGTTCGCGGGGTTCGAGGCGAATCCCTTGTTCCACGAGTGCACCTGCCGAAGGTCGGCGAAGCCACCCTGGGTGAAGGCGCGAACGAGATTCAGGGTGGACGCCGAGGTGTGGTACCCCTCGATGAGTCGGGCGGGGTCGGGCCTGCGCGACTCGGGCGTGAAGTCGTACCCGTTCACAATGTCACCGCGGTAGGCGGGCAGGGTCACGTCACCACGAGTCTCCGTATCGCTCGAGCGGGGCTTGGCGAACTGGCCGGCCATGCGACCCATCTTCACGATCGGCTTGGATGCGCCGTAGGTAAGAACTACAGCCATCTGCAGAATCGTCTTGACGCGGTCGCGAATCTGCTGGGCCGTCGCCCCGGCAAAGGTCTCCGCGCAGTCGCCGCCCTGAAGCAGAAACGCGTCGCCCCGTGCGGCCCGGGCAAGACGTTCGCGAAGGATGTCTACCTCGCCGGCAAAGACGAGAGGCGGCAGGGTCGCGATCTTGTCGGATGCCTCGCCCACGGCATGCGGATCGGGCCAGTCGGGCTGCTGCTTGATCGGCAACGTCCGCCAATAGTCGAGGCCGGCGATCACTGCGGGATCGGCAAGCACAACGGGTTCGGACGGGTCAACCACGGGAAAGGTCCTTCAGCTGGTGATTCGCGGGAAACGGAGGCCTGTCGAAAGCCCGAGAATCAAGGCTACCGGCTCCGGGAGGCCAACTTGTCGCGGATGGATGACGCGTACACATCCACGTATTCCTGGCCGCTGATGCGGTTGAGCTCGTACATGATTTCGTCAGTGATCGAGCGCAGGATGAATCGATCGCTCTCCAGCCCTTCGAAACGCGAGAAGTCAAGAGGCTTCCCGAAGATGATGCCGATGCGACGCACCTTCGGCAGTTTGCTGCCGATCGGCATGACCTTCTCGGTGTCGATCATTGCCACCGGCACCACGGGAACGTGCGCTTCGAGGATCATGCGGGCCACACCCGTGCGGCCGCGGTACATCTTGCCGTCCGGGCTGCGGGTGCCCTCAGGATAGATGCCGAGCACCTCCCCACGCGCCAGCACGCTCAGGCCGGTGTTGAGCGATGCCTCGGACGCCTTGCCGCCCGAACGGTCGATCGGCAGCATCCCGGTGCCCTTGAGAAAGTTCTTGATAGCCCAGCCCTTCACGCCGCGCCCCATGAAGTAGTCGCTCTTGGCGAGAAACGAAATACGTCGCTCAATCACCAACGGCAGAAAGATCGAGTCCACCACCGACAAGTGGTTGCTCACGATAATGACCGCGCCGGTCTTGGGGATGTTATCGGTGCCCGTGACCCATGGGCGGAACACCGTCTTCAGCAGGGGACCGGCAACAAGGTTCTTCATGAACCAGTAGAACATCGCTACCCACCTCCGGCCGGAACATTCACTCTAGCGCGCACGGTTCTCGCGCGCACTGGAGTGGATACGGGCCAGGTCGGCCGCGCCGACGACACCCGCGTCGTTGACGAGTTCGGCGATCACGAACTGGGGCTCCGGGTGGTAGCCCTTGGCCGGGACGTGCTGTCGGTAGGCCTCGCGAACGGGCGCGAGCAGCAGCTCCCCCGCGACCGCGACCCCGCCGCCGAAGACGAACAACTCAGGATCGAGCACCGCGCTCAACGACGCGCAGGCCTGACCGAGCCAATTGCCGAGTTGCTCTAGAGCATGCACCGCCCCTGGGTCACCCTCTGCGATCAGACCGCCGACGATCGTGCCGTCGAGCTGACCGTGCTCGCGTCGCGCTTCTGCCAGTGCAAGACCGATGCCTCCGACGTCGGCGATCTCGTTAGCCATACGAAGCAGGGCACGGCCGGAACCGTACTGTTCGATGCAGCCGTGAGCCCCGCATCCACACGGCAGACCGTCCGGAACGATCCGCAGGTGGCCGAGCTCGGCACCCGCGCCGAATCCACCGCGGAAGAGCGCGCCGCGACTCACGATCGCGCCGCCGACGCCGGTTCCGATGGTGAGCATGGTCATGTCGTTGACGGCACGGCCCGCTCCGAACCGGTACTCCGCCCATCCGGCAGCGTTCGCGTCATTGTCGATGGTGATGTCGATGGGAAGGCGTGCACGCAGGCGGTCGCGGAGGAGCTCGTTGCGCCAGCTGATGTTGGGCGTGTAGTAGACCGTCGACTGGTCGACATCGATGAATCCGGGAGCGGCCACCCCGGCGGCCTCGATGTCGCGGTCTTGCGAGAGGGTCTCCACCATCGCGACGACGGCGTCAATGATCGCGGTGGAGTTTCCAGCCTCTGTTGCCACCCGCTCCTCGGCGAGGATGATGCCGTCCTCCGAGACGACCGCGCCCGCGATCTTGGTCCCACCGATATCAATCCCGATGGCATCCACGGTGATCGAGTGTAGTTGCGTGAGATCGCCGTGGTTTCCCCGACCGTGCCCCGTTAGAGTAGAACGAATGACCCTGACCGGTACCAAAGGAGTTACCGTGAAACAGTTTGACGCACCCGCCCTTGTAAAGGCGGATCCGAATGCCAACGTGACCGACCTTCTCGTTGCGAGGGTCGCCGCCACGCCCAACAATGCCCTGTTCTCCACCCCTACCGCCGACGGCGGCTGGCAGGATGTCACGGCTGCCGAGTTCCAAGCCCAGGTGATCGCGCTCGCCAAGGGACTCGTCGCCTCAGGTGTGGAACCGGGCGACAAGATCGGTCTGATGGCCAAGACCCGCTACGAGTGGACGTTGATCGACTTCGCGACCTGGTACGCCGGGGCCGTGCTCGTGCCGATCTACGAGACGTCGGCTCCCAGTCAGATCCTGTGGAACCTCACCGACTCGGGCGCCACAGGGATCATCACCGAGAACGCTGACCACTTCGCCCGCTTCGACGAGATCCGGGCGGATGTCCCGGCGGTGCGCAACGTGTGGCAGATCAACCTCGGCGACCTCGACAAGCTCACCGCATCGGGCAAGGGTGTGACCGACGCAGAGATCGAACGTCGCCGCTCGATCGCCAAGGGCAGCGACCTCGCGACACTGATCTACACGTCGGGCACGACGGGCAAGCCGAAGGGCTGCATCCTCACGCACTCCAACTTCGTTGAGCTCACGCGCAACGCGCAGAAGGCGATCCCAGAGGTCGTCAATCCCGACTCGAGCACGCTGCTGTTCATCACCCTCGCTCACATCTTCGCGCGCTTCATCTCGGTGCTCGCGGTGCACGGTGGCGTGAAGGTCGGTCACCAGCCCGACACCAAACTGCTGCTGCCGTCGATGGCGTCGTTCCAGCCGACCTTCCTTCTCGCGGTGCCTCGTGTGTTCGAGAAGGTCTACAACTCCTCGGAACAGAAGGCCGAGGCTGGCGGCAAGGGCAAGATCTTCCGCCGGGCAGCGGATGTCGCCATTGCGCACTCCAAGGCCGTCGACGCTGGGCACGTGCCGCTGGGACTCAAGCTCCAGTTCGCGCTCTTCGACCGTCTCGTGCTCAGCAAGATCCGCGCCGCTCTCGGTGGCCGGGTCAAGTACGCGGTGTCCGGATCCGCACCGTTGGGCCTGCGTCTCGGACACTTCTACCGCAGCCTCGGCCTCACGATTCTCGAGGGCTACGGCCTGACGGAAACCACAGCACCGGTGTCGGTCAACGTGCCTTCCAACTTCAAGATCGGAAAGGTCGGGCCGCCCCTTCCGGGTGTGTCGGTGCGCATTGCCGACGACGGTGAGATCCAGGCCAAGGGCGTGTGCGTCTTCGACGGCTACTGGAACAACCCGGCGGCAACGGCGGAGGTGTTCGACGGCGAATGGTTCAAGACCGGTGACATCGGACAGTTCGATGAAGACGGCTACCTAGAAATCACGGGTCGCAAGAAGGAGATCATCGTCACGGCCGGCGGCAAGAACGTTGCCCCGGCGGCGCTCGAAGACCCCATCCGCGCAAACCCGATCATCGGGCAGGTGATCGTCGTGGGTGACCAGAAGCCCTACATCTCGGCCCTCATGACCCTCGATGAGGAGATGCTTCCGGCGTGGCTCAAGAACAACGGCCTCGACCCGCAGATGCCTCAGGATGTCGCGGCCAAGAATCCCTTGGTGCTCGCGGAGATCCAGAAGGCCGTGGATGCCGCGAATTCGAAGGTGTCGCGCGCCGAGTCGATCCGCAAATTCTGCGTGCTCGACGCCGACCTCACCGAGGCCAGTGGACACCTCACGCCCAAGCTCAGCATCAAGCGCAACGTGATCATGCAGGACTTCGCCACTGAGGTGGAGAGCATGTACGCCGAGCAGCCTTCGACGGAGGGAATCTCCGTCAGCCACTAGGGAATAAGAGCTAGTACCACGGGGCCATGCGGATCAACCGCATGGCCTCCTTCTTTGTCTCAGGCGCGAGCCCCTCGATGTAGAGATGCCCGTCGAGGTGGTCAACCTCGTGCTGGAGCGCCTGCGCGAGGAGACCCTCCCCGCTCAGTTCGACGGGCTCGCCGTCGAGATCCATGCCACTGACGCGCGCAGACGGGTACCGGAGGCGGGGAAAGTAGAAACCGGGAACCGAGAGACATCCCTCCTCGACCAGCTCGGGTTCGCCCGACACCTCCTCGAGTCGCGGGTTGATCACGTAGCCGATTTCGCCGTCGACGTTGTAGCTGAACGCTCGTAGTCCGACACCGATCTGGTTGGCCGCAAGACCCGCTCGACCGGGCAGGCGCACGGTATCCAGCAAATCGTCGATCAGGGATGAGGCACGGGCATCCCCCACGCGGACCGGATCGCACACCGACCGCAGAACCGGGTCACCGAACAGACGGATGGCTCGTTCTGCCATCGAATCAGGCGACCCGGTGCTCGGGCAGACCGTCGACCACGAGCGCGGCGAGTTCTCGAGCCGCCTCACGGGTGAGCGGCCGCAGCTCGTCAAAATGAATCGTCGAGCCGGTCGCGAGCGTGGGGTCGTAGGGAACGCGCACGATCTCGCGCACGCGTGAGCGGAAGTGCGCTTCGATCTCCTCCAGCTTGACGAGGTTGGTGCCCTGGGTGGCCGTGTTGAGTGCGACCACCGCGTTCTTGACGAGGTCGCCGTACCCGTTGGACTCGAGCCAGGTGAGGGTCTCGGACGCAAGCCTCGCCTCGTCAACGCTGCCGCCCGACACGACCACGATGCCGTCGGCCCGTTGCAGAGTCGCCCGCATAACGGAGTGCACGATTCCTGTGCCGCAGTCGGTGATCACGACCGAGTAGAAACGCGCGGCGACATCTGCCACGACTGTGTAGTCGACCCCGTCGAACGCCTCAGACACCATCGGGTCGGCGTCGGAGGCCAGCACGTCGAGCCGGGTATCGTCGCGCGAGATGAGCGTCTGGAACTCGCTGAAGGCCTGAATCGACCCGGCCCGGGTCACTACGTCCCGCACGGTCGCGCGGGTGGTCTTGGTGACGCGCTCGGCCAGCGTGCCACGGTCGGGGTTGGCGTCGACCGCGATCACACGGTCCTCACGCACATCGGCCATGGCCATGCCAAGGAGGGCCGAGATTGTGGTCTTGCCGACCCCGCCCTTGCGGGTGAGTACGGGGATGAATCGGGCGTCACCCTCGAGCGGCTTGCTGATGCGAGCATCCAGTGCCTTACGCTGACGAACGCGCAATGAGTCACCCACATTGACCAGACGCAGCGTCACGGCATACAGCAGGGACTGCAGGAACCCCTCGGGCGCCGGCTTGCGCTTCTGTCGACCCTGCTGGATCAGTCGCTCAGCCGTGAGCATCGCCGCCGGCTCTGGGGTCGAGGAGACCTCTCCGCGCTGGCGACCACGACGCGTGTAGACCTGATCCGATTCCGGCAAGGCCGGGATGTGCTGCTCCTCGACGAGGCTCTCCGGCAGTACCGCGACGTCTGCCGCGACCATGGTGATCGTCGTCGTGGTGGGGCCCGTCGTGACATCCACGAAATCGGGCGTAACCGCAATATCGGGGATCGCGACCGCGGCTTCGTCTTCGGGGGTCTCGTGCACCGTGGCCGGGAGGGCGACGGTGAAGGTCATGCTGTCCGACGAGTCCGACGGCAGCACATAGGCTCCGCTATCCGCGTCGAGTGCGTCGTCAGACTTCTTGAATTTCGTTGCCACAGCCACGATCCTTTCGTGCAAACACTCCAGTTTATCGTGACTGGGGCTCACCGGTCGCCCGGGGGTTGACTATTCGATGACAACCAGTAGGTCTCCCGCGTCCACCTGCTGTGTCGCCGGGATCGCGAGCCGCGCGACGGTGCCCCCGGTCGAGGCTGTGATCGCGGCTTCCATTTTCATGGCCTCGATGGATGCCACGCTCTGCCCGGCCTCGATGGTGTCACCCTCGGCGACCTGAAGTGTGACCACGCCGGAGAAGGGCGCCGCGACGTGGCCGGGCTTGGTGGTATCCGCTTTCTCGGCAGACTTGCTGTCGACAGTGATGGACAGGTCGCGCACGAAGACCGGCCGAAGTTGACCGTTGAGGGTCGCCATGACCGTGCGCATGCCCTTGTCGTCGGCCTCGCCGATGGCTTCGAGTCCGACGAAGAGGCTGACGCCCTTGCCGATGTGCGCGATGTGTTCGGTGCCCTGTTGCAGCCCGTACAGGTAGTCCACCGTGTCGAGCACAGAGAGGTCGCCGTACTGCTCACGGCCGGCCTCGAAGATCTTCGACGGTGCGGGGAAGAGCAGGCGGTTGAGGGCCGCGCGCCGCGCGGTCGAGTCGCCCTCGAGTGCCGCCGCGTCATCCGCGCCGATCGGTTCGACGCCGATCTTGACGGTGCGACCCTTGAGCACCTTGGTGCGGAAGGGCTCGGGCCACCCACCGGGAAGCTCGCCGAGCTCTCCCGCCATGAAGCCGATGACCGAGTCGGGAATGTCGTACTTGTCCGGGTTCTGTTCGAAGTCCACGGGGTCGGCGTTGGCCGCGGCCAGCGCGAGCGCGAGGTCGCCCACGACCTTGGACGACGGCGTGACCTTCGGCGGTCGACCGAGAATCTGGCTCGCGGCGGCGTAAAGGTCCTCGACCTTCTCGAACTGGTCGCCGAGGCCGAGCGCGATCGCCTGCTGCCGGAGGTTGGAGAGTTGTCCGCCCGGGATCTCGTGCTTGTACACCCGCCCCGTGGGACCGGGGAGCCCGGACTCGAACGGCTTGTAGACGCGGCGCACCGCCTCCCAGTAGGGCTCGAGGTCGGAGACGGCCAGGAGCGACAGCCCGGTATCGCGCTCGGTGTGGGCTAGGGCTGCCACCAGAGCGGATGCGGACGGCTGGCTCGTCGTGCCGGCCATCGGTGCGCTCGCGACATCCACAGCGTCCGCACCCGCCCGCGAGGCCGCCAGCAGCGTGGCCAGCTGGCCTCCCGCGGTGTCGTGGGTGTGAACGTGCACCGGGAGGTCGAAGCGCTCCCTGAGCGCCGTGACAAGCGTCGACGCGGCTTCAGCGCGCAAGAGCCCCGCCATGTCCTTGATCGCGAGGATGTGCGCGCCGGACTCCACGATCTGCTCGGCGAGCCGTAGGTAGTAGTCGAGCGTGTAGAGCTTCTCGGCGGGGTCGAGCAGATCGGCGGTGTAACAGACGGCCACCTCGGCGACGGTCGTGCCCGTCGCAAGCACCGCGTCGATCGCCGGGCGCATCTGCGCGACGTCGTTGAGCGCATCGAAGATGCGAAAAATGTCGACCCCGCTGTCGGCGGCCTCGAGCACAAACGCGTCGGTGACCTCCGTCGGATACGGCGTGTAGCCCACGGTATTGCGACCGCGCAGCAGCATCTGGATCGCGACGTTCGGCAGGGCCTCACGCATGGTGCTGAGGCGCTCCCACGGGTCCTCGCCGAGGAACCGGAGGGCAACGTCGTAGGTTGCTCCGCCCCAGGCCTCCACCGAGAGCAGCTCCGGGGTCAAGCGCGCGACTTGCGGCAGAACGGAAACGAGATCTGTGG
>JBJXDR010000185.1:0-14408 GCA_046155245.1 Rhodoglobus sp.
CGGGCGCCATCAGCCCACCCACCCGAACCATCGTCGACGCCTCCCGGGCGGTCGCGCCGGTAAGGTGTTGCACCAACCGTTCCGGGGTGCGCGCTCCGAGTCGTTGCGACAGCCCCTCGGTGCCCAGCTCGCGGCGGGAGCGGTGCTCGATCTCGGCGGCGAGGGCGGCTGCCGTGGCATCCACCCGTCGGCGAATCTGCGCGACCTGCTGCTGCGCCGACATCAACGCCGCGTCATCCAGTGCCCCGGTGGTCGGCGGCGCGAACGGCAGCGACAGGTCGGCCAGATGCGCGAAGTTGAGGGCGGCCGACACGTGCGCCGGAGCAGGAGCGGTGTCGGTGGGGGCCATACCCCAATTCTCGCAGAAATCGAACGAATGTTCGAGTAGAAGATCTTTGAGGAACCCGGCCTGTGGAGGAGAAGAGTGTGGAGGAGTTGGAGGCGAGAGCGGAGCAGGAAGGCGCGCAGAAGGTTGCGGAGAAGCGGGGCCGAAGTGGCTAACCGACGACCACCGCGACCCAGAACCCCGCGAGCAGAAACGGCCCGAAGGGGATGCTCGCCCCGGTCCCACTGCGCAGCGCCCCAATCGCGGCCACGCCGCCGAGCAGGAAGGCTACGAACGGCGACACGAGAGCTGCACCGACCCCGAGCAAGCCCGCGGAGAGGCCGAGCACCCCCGCGAGCTTCACGTCCCCCATGCCCATGCCGCCGGCCAGAGAGAACGCGAGCATGAACACGAAGTACACGGCGCCCGAAATGACGGCGATGGTCGGCGGCTCGCCGGAGACCAGCCAGTGCGCTGCTATAGCGGCCGCGGCGACCAGGTAGCCCGGCAGAACAAGTCCGTTCGGCAGGCGACGCTCGGCGGCATCCGCGGCGCACAGCGTGGGCGTCACCACCGCGAGGTAGATCAGCGGAAGTGCCCGCGGGTCCGGCCCTACCGCAGCAAACGCGATGGCCGCGAGAACCGCCGCGGCGGGAAGCCGCCACCAGCGGAGTAGAACGGTTCGGGATGACGCCGCGCTCGACATGCCGCACAGCGTAACCTCAGCGCGACTCGCGCCGCCGGGCTCCTCCACAGGGCTCAGCTACTCGGACGGAACCTTCACCTCGCGGATGGGAGCTTCAGCGAGACTCTGCACGATTCGGTGACCGAGGGGTGCGGCGAGGTCCAGCGGAATCAGCAGCGAACCTGTCACCGGTGCATCCGCGGGACAACTCACGGTGTTGTCGATCACAGCACCCGACGGGTCATCAGGAAGACCGTAATACACCGCGATCGTCACGGCGGCATCGGTCTCGATCACGACGGCCGCTCGAGGGATGCACAGCAGCGGCCCCCGCACGTGCACGACTAGGTCAGCCAGGTCGAGCGCTCCATTGCCGATGTCGGGCAGCCCGCCGATGTAGCCAGGAACATCGGCATTGCCCAGAAGCGTGAAGTTGTCGAGACGATCGAAGTACTCCGGCAGGTCGTCACTCACGTCCTCGTAGCCGATCACCGGCATCTCGACCAGGCCACCGGGCGGGCCGCTGAGCGGAACGATCATGCGATTGACGACGTCGGGGTCGGGGCGCCCCCACATCTGCGCGACCACTGACGACGCAGGCCGCTCCGACGGGATGTTGGCAACCGCCGATGCCGACGACACTCCGATAACCGCGAGTACTCCGAGAGTGCCGACTCCGCTAACGAGGCGGCGCAAGCCGTAGGAGGTTCCCCCGGGCTCATCCCGGTAGCGATCGGCCACGCTCCAGCCCTCGAGCGCGCGCCACTGGCTGCGCGGCGCGACTAAACCCCACAGCAGAATGAGCCCCAACGTGACCGCCAGGGCCCCAAATACCCAGCTCACGCTTTGACACTAGTTCGTCAACGCGCGCATGGGGGCGCCATGGCCCTTCGATCAGGTAACAATCTGACGAAAAATCATCACCTTAGGTCAATTCGTTGGACTCCAGCATCTCGGTGACGAGCGCGGCGATCGCGGAGCGCTCCGACCTTGTGAGGGTGATGTGGGCGAACAGCGCGTGACCCTTGAGCGTCTCGATCACGGATGCCACGCCATCATGCCGCCCGACCCTCAGGTTGTCCCGCTGAGCCACGTCGTGCGTGAGCACGACCCGCGAGTTCTGTCCAATGCGCGAGAGCACGGTCAGGAGCACGTTGCGCTCGAGGGACTGAGCCTCGTCGACGATCACGAACGCGTCATGCAACGAGCGCCCACGGATGTGCGTCAGCGGCAGTACCTCGAGCAGCCCGCGCTCGAGCACCTCGTCGAGCACGTTCTGCGACACCACGGAACCGAGGGTGTCGAATACTGCCTGCGCCCACGGGTTCATCTTCTCCGCGGCATCCCCGGGCAGGAAGCCCAGCTCTTGGCCGCCCACCGCGTACAGCGGACGGAAGACCATGATCTTGCGGTGCTGCTGCTTCTCGAGCACCGCCTCGAGCCCGGCGCACAGGGCGAGCGCCGACTTGCCCGTACCGGCTCGGCCCCCGAGGGAGACGATGCCGATTTCGGGGTCGAGCAGCAGGTCGATCGCGAGGCGCTGCTCCGCGCTGCGGCCGTGCAGGCCGAAGATGTCGCGGTCGCCGCGCACGAGCTTCATCTCGCCGCGACCCGCAACCCGGCCGAGAGCCGAGCCGCGGTCGGAGTGGATGATCAATCCGGTGTTCACCGGCAGATCCTCAACGAGGCGGGAGTGCAGTTGCTCTGTGTCGTAGAGCTGAGCCATCTGCTCGCTGCTGAGGTCAATGTCGGCCTGGCCGGTCCATCCCGAGTCGACGGCGAGTTCGGCACGATATTCCTCGGCGGCGAGACCGATGGATGCCGCCTTTACCCGCAGGGGCAGGTCCTTGGACACCACGGTGACCGCGAGGCCCTCGTTGGCGAGGTTGAGGGCGACGGCAAGAATGCGGGAGTCATTGTCGCCGAGCTGGAGACCGGAGGGCAGCACCGACATGTTGGTGTGGTTGAGTTCGACGCGCAGCGACCCACCGTCGCCGACCGCGATCGGAAAGTCGAGGCGTTCGTGCTTGACGCGCAGCTCATCGAGGTTGCGGAGCGCCTGACGAGCGAAGTACCCGATCTCCGGGTCGTTGCGCTTGGCCTCGAGCTCGGTGATGACGACGACCGGGAGCACGACGTGGTGCTCGGCGAAGCGGAACGCGGCCTTCGGATCCGAGAGCAGAACCGAGGTATCCAGCACATAGGTGCGCTCGACTTGCTGGGTGGCCGATGCAGTTCGTGCCGACCTCCCCGGCTGCGATCCGTTCTGCTTCTGGTTCGGGCGGGTCATGTCGGCCACGTGCACTCCATCCCCGGGAGGGAGCTCCCGGATCCAGTCTGCGAAGACGGCCATGTGGTGTTAATCACATCGCAAGACGAACGTACGTGGCCGTCTCGATCAGGCGCCGTGCCTGATGAACTCGACGCTATGCGGTCGGTGTTACGGGCAGTGACCGACACACCGCGAGGTGGGTATCCGGGAGGTTAATTGACGGGCAACGGCTACTGGCCAAACCGTCGCTGGCGTCGGGCGAAGTCGCGCAGGGCGCGAAGGAAGTCCACCTCGCGCAGGTCGGGACCGAGCGCCTCCATGAAGTAGAACTCGCTGTGGGCGCTCTGCCAGAGCATGAAATCGCTGATGCGCTGCTCTCCCGAGGTGCGGATGACTAGGTCTGGATCGGGCTGACCGCCCGTGTAGAGATGCTCGCCGATGAGTTCGGGAGTGAGGAGTTCGGCGAGCGCGTCGAGCGCGCCGCCCTCGGACTCGTGGGACCGCACGATGCTTCGCATCGCATCCGCTATTTCGCGGCGCCCCCCGTACCCGATCGCGAGATTGATGTGAAGGCCCCTGTTGTTGGCAGTGCGCTTCTGGGCCTCCTCGAGTTGAGCAACCAGTGCAGCCGGCAGGCCGTCGGTCGAGCCGACGTGTTGCACGCGCCAGTCGCGGAAGTGCGAGAGGTCCGCCGCGAGCTCACCGATGATCTCGAAGAGACCGTCGAGTTCCTCCGCCGAGCGGCCGGTCAGGTTGTCAGTCGAGAGCAGGTACAGGGTCGCGACATGGATGCCCAGACCATCGCACCACTCGAGAAACTCGTGCATCTTCTCTGCGCCGGCTCGATGCCCGTGCGCCGCCGTCTCGAGTTCGCGCAGCCGCGCCCACCGACGGTTGCCGTCGATGATCATGGCGACGTGATGCGGCAACTCCTCGGGAACCAGCGAGCGGCGAAGGCGGTTCTGGTAGAGCCCGTAGAGCAGGCCGCGCCCGAGGGGTACTTGGCGCTTGCTCACACGCCTACGCTAGCCGACCTAGCTGAGGCGGGATGTCGCCACGTGGGTCGGGCGAGGGGCCAGCGGAAATCGCACTTCCACGCATCCATTCAGCGTCGCCCGACCAGCGCGCGCGTAAGCTGGCACGATGACCCGGCGCGACACGACGGCGACCGACCACGAGTTCGAGGCCGTGGACAACGACGACCTCCCCAACGTGCCCCTGCTCGAGGAGTCCATCGAATACGCGGCACTTGATCTGAAGCCCACGTGGCGCGGCTGGATCCACGCGGCGACGTTCCCGCTCGCAATAGCGCTTGGGATCATCCTGATCGTCTTCGCAGAGGGCGCGCCGGCGAAGATCAGTTCAGCGATCTTCGTCGCGTCATCCCTGCTACTGTTCGGCATCTCGGCGCTGTACCACCGCTTCACGTGGAGCGAGCGGGCGCGGGTGTTGCTGAAGCGCTTCGACCACTCCAACATCTTCCTGCTGATCGCCGGGTCGTACACCCCGATCACAGTCCTGTGTCTGCCCGCGCCCAAGGCGATCCTGCTGCTCTCGCTCGTGTGGGGCGGCGCGCTCGTCGGCATTGGCTTCCGCATCTTCTGGATCCAAGCGCCACGCTGGCTGTACGTACCGATCTATGTGCTGCTCGGCTGGGCCGCGATGATGTTCATCGTCGACTTCTTCCAGGCGAACTGGATCATGATGACGCTCATCATCGCGGGCGGCCTCTTCTACACTGGCGGCGCGGTGATCTACGGCCTGAAGAGGCCCAACCCGTTCCCAGGCAAGTTCGGCTTCCACGAGATCTTCCACTCGCTGACGCTGCTGGCGTTCCTCTTCCATTGGACCGGCATTTTCATCGTGGCGGTAAATCCTCCGGTGCTGGGGTAGCTCCCGTGGTCTTCGGGGCCTGCGACTTCGGTGTCGCTTTCGTTCCGCCCCCTGCCTCGCGCTCCTCAGCGTCGAGCTGTTCTTGGACCTCGGCGCGATATCTCACACGACGGACACGACGGCTCATGTCGACGACGAGCAGCACTGTCGCTGCGGCGATGAAGAATGTCGCGAGGAAGCCGATCACACCGGGGGTGACCATGTCTTCGGTGACCATGGGAGATGGACTCGGGGTCGGTGTTGCATCGGCGAGTCGAGTGACCCAATCGGTCAGTGAACTCATAGCGGTCGTGGGGTTCATGGGGGTCCTCGCAGAGTAATAGCCTTGAGCTAACGAGCCTAACGGAGCCGTACGTGTCGCAGCCCGAGTCCCCACCCGCCACCGAGTCGGCGGAACTTGCGGCGCGCTACGGGCGCAGGCCAACGGGGGCGCGACGGCCGGGCTGGATGATCGGGGCATCCGCTATCGGGCTCGCCGTGGCCATTATGTCTTGGCTCGTCTTTACCGGCAACTTCGGCGGCCAGACGCAGTTCGAGGTCGAAGATTTGAGCCACTCGGTGATCAGTGACAGCGAGGTGTCCGTGACGTGGAACCTCACCGTCGACCCGGCCGCGCCGATGAAGTGCGCGGTGCAAGCGCTGAACTCAGTGTTTGGGATAGTCGGTTGGGTGGTAGTGGACGTACCCCAGTCGAGTGAGCGCGTGCGGTCCCTCACGGCTACCGTGCGCACCACCGAGCTCGCCGTAACCGGGTTGATCTACCGCTGCTGGCTCACCTAGGCTGGACGGATTCGCATCCGGAACCGGCCAACACGGCCGGTTTCCTTTCGTTAGGAGACACTGTGGCTACGGGAAGCACGGTCACGTGGCTGACCCAAGAGGCGTTCGACCGCCTCACCGCCGAGCTCGGACAACTCGCCGGCGAGGGCCGTACGGAGATCGCGAAGAAGATCGAGTCGGCCCGCGAGGAGGGCGACCTCAAGGAGAACGGCGGCTACCACGCCGCGAAGGAGGAGCAGGGCAAGATCGAGGCGCGCATCCGAGTGCTCACCGAGCTTCTGCGCCACGCTGTAGTCGGGGAGGCGCCGGAGTCGACCGGAGTCGTCGCGCCGGGCACGCTCATCACGGCTGCGATCCTCGGCACCGAGCGCACATTCTTGATCGGCTCGCGCGAGATAGTGGGCGACAGCGACCTCGACGTCTACAGCGAAGGTAGCCCACTCGGCACTGCGATCATCGGACTCAAGGTCGGCGACAAGACGAGCTACACCGCGCCCAACGGTAAGTCGATCGACGTGACCATCGTGAAGGTCGAGACGTACGTTCCCTAGAAGTCGCTTCTAGAAGTCGACGCGCGGCTCAAAGCCCTCGTCGCGCAGCCGGTCGAGCACCAGTTCGGCATGCTCCGGACCCCGGGTCTCGATGTGTAGCTCGAGTTCGACCTGGCTGATGAGTAGACCACCACCGTGCCGCGTGTGCAGCACCTCGACGACGTTTGCGCTGCACTCCGCCACGAGGGCCGAGACTCGGGCGAGCTGACCCGGGCGGTCGGGCAGCGGGATGCGCAGCTTGAGGTAGCGCTCCGACGCGGCCAGCCCGTGGCTAATCACCCGTTCCATGATCATGGGATCGATGTTGCCGCCACTCAGGACCACCACCGTGTTGCCCGCACCCGACACTTGGCCCGAGAGGATGGCCGCGACGCCGACCGCGCCCGCGGGCTCGACGACCAGCTTCGCGCGCTCGAGCAGCACTAGTAGCGCCTGCGCCATGTCGTCCTCGCTCACGGTGATCACCTCATCCACCATGCGACGAACGATCTCAAAATTGAGTTCGCCCGGCTTGGAGACGGCGATCCCGTCCGCGATTGTCGGAAGGATCGTGATCTGGGTCGGCGCGCCCTTCTCAAGCGAGATCAGATAGGGTGAGGCGTTCACGGCCTGCACGCCGATGATCCGTACCGTACGGCCGTCCAGTGCCGCGCGCTGCTTGATCGCGCTTGCGACGCCCGAGATGAGCCCGCCCCCGCCGATCGGAACGATTACGGTGTCCACGTCGGGGCACTGCTCGTAAACCTCGAGGCCCAGCGTGCCCTGCCCCGCGATGATGTCCTCGTGGTCGAAGGGGTGGATGAACACCGCCCCGGTGGTGCGGGAGAACTCGGCGGCGGCGCGCAGGGGCTCGTCGACGGTATGGCCGCGCAGCACGACGTCGGCCCCGTAGTCCTTCGTCGCTTGGAGCTTGGGAAGTGGTACCCCCACGGGCATGAAGATTGTCGCCTTGATACCAAGCTCCCGAGCCGCGTACGCGACGCCCTGTGCGTGGTTTCCCGCGGAGGCCGCGACGACTCCGCGCGCCTTCTCGTCGTCGGTGAGCAGTGACAGGCGGTTGTACGCCCCGCGAATCTTGTACGACCCCGTGCGCTGCAGGTTCTCGCACTTGAGGTGCACCGGCGAGCCGAGGATGTCGCTGAGGTAGCGACTGCTGTCCATGGGTGTGACCTGCACGATGCCGGTGACGCGCCGACGGGCATCCTCAAAGCCGGCCAAGGTCGGGCCGACGAGCACGGTCTCAGGCATTGCCCAGTACGTCCTTCGCGGTCGGATGCGGGTGGGTGCGCCACTCACTGGAGGCGATGTACTTGACGACAACATTGAGCACCGCGATCACGGGCACTGCGAACAGCGCCCCGGGGATGCCCGCGGTGAAGCCGCCCGCAGCGACCGCGAATACCACCGCGACTGGATGCACCTTCACGGCTGTTCCCATAACGAGCGGCTGCAGGATGTGCCCCTCGACCTGCTGCACAAGCAACACGATTCCCAGCATGATCACGGCTGGCAGCGGTCCCAGGTAGATGAGCGCGACGAAGACCGCCAGCGCGCCCGTGATCAGAGCACCCACGACCGGGATGAATGAGCCGAGAAACACCGCGACCGCAATGGGGATCACCAGCGGGAAGCCGCCGAAGAACAGTCCGAGAATCCACGCACCGAGGCCGATACCGATCGCATCCACGGCGGCAACAAAGATCTGCACCTTGACAAATGTTGTGAGCGTAATCCAACCGGCCTGGCCCGCACCATCGACCGCGGGGCGCGCCCGGCGCGGAAAAAGCCGCACCATCCAGTTCCAGATACCGCGCCCGTCGATGAGGAAGAAGATGGTCGCGAACAGCGCGAGCAGGAAGCCGGCAATCACGTGTCCGGCCGTCGACCCCACCGAGGCGATACCGGACGCGAGCACGGCACTGTCACGCTGGATCGCCTCCCACGCCTGCCCGAGGTAGGCCGTGATGTCGGCGTCTGTGAGTTGGAGCGGGGATGCCTGCAGCCAGCCCTTCAGGCTGTCATACGACTGCACCGATTGCTTCTGCAGGTCGGGGTAGCCCGCACGCACCTGGAGCACGACGAGCACGATGAGTCCCGTGACAATCGCCAGGGTGCCGACCATCGCGATCACAATCGCGAGCCATCGTGGCCATCGGTGTCGCACGAGAAGGTTCACGAACGGCACGAGCAGCGCAGCCACGAGCACCGCGACGAAGAAGGGCACCACGATGTAGCGGAACTGCATGATCATGAACACCAGAACGGCGATCACGCCAACGATGACGAGGATGCGCCACGAGTACGCCGCGGCGACGTTGAGCGCGGGCGGAACCACCTCGTCGTGGGCGGGTGCCGCCACCGTCTTTTGCCGTCCAAGTGCCACCCGCACAGTCTAGATCGCCCCGCGCGCCGCTTCCTGCGGGACCGAGTCGTCTCCGACCTGAGCGCGCGCCGCTTTGTTGAGCGCGCGGCTACTACAGCTGACGCGCCAACAACGAACCCCCGCGCGGTCGAGAAACCGGCGGGTTGTTAGAAGCTGCTGCCGATCTTGCCGAGCCGCTCGATGCGCTCGGCGATCGGCGGGTGGGTCGAGAACAGGCGGGCCATTGCGCCGGGCTTCGACGGATCGGAGATCCACATGTGGGCCATCGACGAGTTCTGGCGCCGCATCGGGCGGCCGTACTGGCCGAGCTTTTCGAGTGCGCTGGCGAGGGCATCCGGATGACGCGTGGTGAACGCGCCCGTCGCATCCGCCAGGTACTCGCGCTGGCGAGAGACGGCGGCCTGCACGACCGCGGCCACCAGCGGGGCGACGATGAACGCCGCGAGCCCGAAGACCAGCACGATCGGGTTGCCCCCGCCGTTGTTGTTACCGCGGCCGCCGAAGAACGAGATGCGCAGCAGCATGTCCGCGATGAATCCGACCGCGACCACGAGACCGAAAACGATCATCGAGACGCGGATGTCGTAGTTCTGCACGTGGCCGATCTCGTGAGCCATGACGCCCTCGAGCTCCGAGTCATCCAGCAACTCGAGGATGCCCGTAGTAGCCGCGACCGAGGCGTGCTGCGGGTCGCGACCCGTGGCAAACGCATTGGGTGCGGGGTCGTTGATGATGTAGACCTTCGGCATCGGGATGCCCGTGGTGATCGCGAGGTTCTCGACGATGCGGTACAGCCGGGGGTTGTCGGCCTTCTGGATCTCGCGAGCTCCGCTCAATGACAGTGCCTGTCGGCTCGCGGCGAAATACTGCACCAGTGCGTAGCCGATAGCGATCACGAGAGTGATCACAACGATGCTCCAGTCGCGGTAGATGTACGCCGCGAGCGCGGCGAGGCCGCCGATGATGAGAATGAACAACAGGATGATGAACACCGTGTTGCGCTTGTTCTTCGCTATGGCGCGATACATCTAGCTCCCGGCTCCGAGACTTGGTTTCGATACGCGGCCGCGCCGCAACTCAACCAGCGATTGTGGGAATCAGAATTGTACGCGCGGCGGCTCGGCAATTGCTGCGGAGTCGCTGACCTCGAAGAACTCACGCTCGGTGAAGCCGAGGCCCCGCACGAACAGGGTGTTCGGGAAGATCTTGATCTTCGTGTTCAGCTCGCGCACACCACCGTTGTAGAAGCGCCGGCTCGCCTGAATCTTGTCCTCGGTGTCGACGAGCTCGCCCTGCAGCTGGAGGTAGTTCTGGTTGGCCTGCAGCTGGGGGTACGCCTCGGCAACCGCGAAGATCGACTTGAGGGCGGTCTGCATGTGGTTCTCTGCGGCCGCGGCATCCGCAGGCCCTTGCGCGCTGAGGGTTTCGGCGCGGGCCTTCGTCACGTTCTCGAAGACGGCCTTCTCGTGGGCGGCATAGCCCTTGACTGCTTCGATGAGGTTGGGGATGAGGTCGGCACGACGCTTGAGCTGCACGGTGATGTCGCTCCACGCTTCGTCGACGCGCACGTTGAGGGTGACGAGACCGTTGTAGGTCGACCAGAGGTAGATCCCGATGATGACGACGAGCAGGACGATGACGCCGATGACGATGAGGATTTCCATACCGGCAACTATAGTGGAGCGTGCCTGTACTAGGAACGGGCTCCGATGAGCTGCTGCAACCAGCGGAACGACCGCTTGGGGGTGCGCTCAAGCGTGTCGAAGTCGACGCGCACCAGTCCGAACCGCTCGCGGAAGCCGGCTGCCCACTCCCAGTTGTCCATGAGGGTCCACACGAAGTAGCCGCGTAGGTCGATGCCCGGCGCGCTCGCGAAGGCCACGGCGAGGTGTTCGGCGAGGTAACTCGCGCGGTCCGCGTCATCCACGGTTCCGTCGGGCGCGACCGTGTCTTCGAAGCTCGCGCCACCCTCGGTGATGTACACGGGCGGCAGCTTTTCGCCGTAGCGCGCGGCATAATCCCGCAGGGTAGCGGCCAGGTATTCGGGGGCGATCGGCCACCCGAAGCCCGTGGTCGGGTACTCGGGGAATGCGGCGAGGTGGAACGGCAGCCCCCGGAGCCCGGGCGCAGAGCTGCCGTCGGGACTGCGGTCGTGCGCTGGCGGACCTGAGCCGATCCGCGTGGGCGCGTAGTAGTTGAGGCCGTAGAAGTCGATCGGCTGGTGGATCGTCTTCAAGTCGTCCGGGTCGACCTCGATGAGCGGCTTGAACAGCTTTCGGGCCAGGAACGGGAACTTCGGGTACCGTCCGAGTAGTACCGGGTCGGCGAAGATGCGGTTGTGCACGAGGTCAAACACCTCGGCGAAGCCACGGGTCGCGAAGTTGTCTTTAGCGGGGACCACCGGCGAGTGGATATTGGTGATGCCGATCTCGCCCGAGACGTTTTCCGAGCGCAGCGCCTGAACGGCAAGGCCGTGCCCGAGCAACTGGTGGTGCACCGCGGGCAGCGAGTCGAACATGAGCGTTGCCCCGGGTGCGTGCACGCCCAGGGCGTAGCCGTTGAGGGTGACGCTCGTGGGCTCGTTGAGAGTGATCCACTTGTCGACGCGATCACCGAAGGCCTGCGCCGCGAGCAGGGAATAGTCGGCGAAGCGGGATGCGGTGTCGCGCGTCATCCAGCCCCCCTTGTGCTGAAGGGGTTCGGGCATGTCCCAGTGGAAAAGCGTGACCACGGGGCTGATGCCAGCGGCCAGCAGCTCGTCGAGCAGGCGATCGTAGAACGCGATGCCCGCCCGGTTCGCGGGCCCGGTGCCGCCGGGCTGGATGCGCGGCCACGCGAGGGAGAATCGGTACGCGTCGACGCCCAGCTCCTTCATGAGGCTCACGTCTTCGCGGTAGCGGTGGTAATGGTCGGCCGTTACTGAGGCATCGGACCCGTCGGCGATGCGGCCCGGCTGTGCCATGAACGTGTCCCAGGTGGATGGCCCGCGACCGTCTTCGCGCACGGCCCCCTCGACCTGAAAGGCTGCGGTGGCGACACCCATCGTGAATCCCGACGGCATGAGCGCAGCAAGCCCCGCGGGATCGTGCAGCCACTCGCTGCGGTACTCGCTCACTCCCCCAGCACCCGGGTGAGGTACTCGTTGGCGAACACGCGGTCGGGGTCGAGGCGATCGCGTACCGCGACGAAATCGTCGAATCGCGGATAGGCGGGTCGCAGATCCTCGGCGGTGCGGCGGTGCATCTTGCCCCAGTGCGGGCGGCCGTCGTGAGCGCGCATGATCGATTCGACCGCCCCAAAGTACTCGCGCTCGTCTTCGCGGAAGAAGCGGTGTACGGCGATATACCCGGTCGGTCGCCCGGTCGCGGTCGACAACATGAGGTCGTCTGCCGCGGAGGCGCGCACCTCGATCGGGAATGAGATGTTCCAGCCGCGCTCGTCGATCAGCGCGCGAACCTCGGCGACGGCCGCGGGCACCTGCTCGACGGGGATCGCGTACTCCATCTCCCTGAAGCGCACCGTGCGATTGGTGGTGAAGACACTCGGCGAGAAGTCGGCGAACTCGCGGTTGCCCGACAGCTTGACCGCCAGCCGGTTGATCGGTGGGATCGTCGCTGGTGCTAGATGGCCGAGATTGACGATTCCCCGGTACAGGCCGTTGGCCATGAACTCGTCGTCGAACCAGCCCGAGAATGCCCCGAGCGGATGTCGCGGCGCATCCCCCGGCAACCGGGTGTTGGTCTTCGTCAGCGCGGTCTCGGTGTGGGGCCACACGTAGAACTCGAAGTGGTCGTGCTCCGCGACGCGCTGTGCCCACTCGGCCAACACCGTCTCGACCGGCTCCGGCCGCTCGACCGCGTGCAGCACGAACGTCGGTACGCACTCGATGGTGAGGTCGACGATCACACCGAGAGCACCGAGGCCGAGTACCGCTGCGGCCAGAAGCTCGGAGTTCTCGGTCTCGCTCACCCGCAGCACCTCGCCCGCGGCAGTCACGAGGGTGACGGCGCGGATCTGTGTCGCGAGGCCACCGAAGGCCGCGCCCGTGCCGTGAGTGCCCGTGGAGGTCGCGCCGGAGATCGTTTGACGGTCGATGTCGCCCAAATTGGCCAGAGCGAGTCGGTGCGGCTGCAGCAGCGCGGGCAGCTGGTAGAGGTTGGTGCCGGCACCCAGAGTGACCCGGTTGCCGTCAACGCCGAGCACCCCGTCGATCGCGGACAGGTCGAGCTGCACTCCCTCGGTAACCCCGATCGCGGTGAAGCTGTGACCCGCACCGATGGGCTTGACGGTGAGGCCCTCGTCACGAGCGAACGCGACGGTCTCCACGACCTCGTCGACGGATGCCACGGTCGCCACGTACCGCGGATTCGCGCTCTGCGTGCGCCCCCAATTGCGCCACCGGCCGCCGGGCTGAAGAACCCCCGCGCGCACCAGCGGTGACCGCACTTCACTCACAGGAACGCCTTCCCCTCACCGCGATACGTCAGCACGGTGTCTACGATACGGTCGTCGTCGACCAGCGCGAATTCATTGAGGTGTTCGCTCAGCTCGCCGGCCTTGGTGTGGCGGAGCCAGACGCGGTCCCCGGGCGCCAAGGCGGCGGCCGCGCGGCCCGTCACGGGTGACTGCACTTCGCCCGCGCCCTCGCGCGCCACGAAGCTCAGGCCCTCGGGATACGCGAGCTGGGGCATCCGATCGGGGGTGGGCGGTCCGGATGCGATCCAGCCGCCCCCGAGCAAAGTCGCCATCGCGGGGGTCGGCTTGCGCACCACCGAAAGCGCGAACGCGGCGGCCGGAGCGGGGCTGAAGTGCTTATAGCCGTCGAACAGGTGGGGACCGAAGAGGCCGCTCCCGGCGGCAATCTCGGTGACCGACGGGTCGGAGGCTGTGCGCTCGAGGGAGCCGGTGCCTCCGCCGTTGACGAACTCGAGATCGGCGAGGTCGCGAACGGCCGCTACGACGGCACCCCGGCGCTCGAGCAGTTCGGTGAAGGAGTTGCGTTGCATCCAGTCGATGAGTCGACCGCGCACGCGCTTGCCCGACGGACGATTGATGACTCCCGCGATCTGAGCTTCGTAGCTCATGATTCCCACGAGCTCGAAGCCCGGGCGGTCGACGATCTGGTGGGCTAGGGCGACGGCCTGACCGACGGTGTGCACGGGAGAGCGGAAGACGCCCGTGAAACCGATGGCCTTCGAGTGCCACGACGCGTCGAGTTCGAGGCACACGCGAATCGTCTCGCGAGCGGAGGGCGCCACGATCGCGTCGATGAGGTCGAGGTGGGCCGTCTCGTCGACCATGAGGGTGACCCGGCGGGCTAGTTCGGGGTTCGTCGCGAGCGCGAGGATCGACTCGCGATCGGCGGTCGGGTAGCCGACCACGATGTCGTCGACGGTCTCGGCGAGCCATAGCGCTTCGGCGAGAGTGAAGGCGAGAACGCCGCGGTACCCGGGCAGTGCGAGAACGCTCTCGATAACTCCGCGCACGCGCACGGATTTGCTCGCGACCCTGATCGGGGT
>JBJXDR010000186.1:0-3826 GCA_046155245.1 Rhodoglobus sp.
GAGCCCAACGGCCCGGATCGACCTCTCCCCCACTGAACGCTCCCTGGTAAAGACGAGGCATCCCTAATACCTCGCTCGTGTCGCGCGCGAAGGACCGCCTCCCTCGAAAGACCAATCATCCGAAGACAGCGACGACACCGCCAAAGAGAAAGCGCGGGCCGCGTCGATCTCCAGCTTCTGAATCACGCGCGGAGACTTCGCGTGCACCATGCTGGCCTCGTAGGCCATCTGCGTCGCTACGGAATTCTGGAACTCGACTGGCATCATGGACACGTCCGACACGTCGATCACGTACCGCCCGACGGCGTCCGACTTCGAGGTCCCGATGTGCTCACTCCAGATCTGGGAATTCTGGGCGCTGTAGGGGGAGCCGTACGCAACCTCGATCGCGATGGCCACGGCCCCGACGAGGTCGTACGCGCCCGACACGACGCCGGGCTGGTAGTCGAGAGACCACGTCATCCCGCCCGCGTAGCTCTGGCTCACGTGGCCAGGAAGAGCGACTCCCGTGTCCAGGTCCTTCCAGTCGAACGTCGAGACCAGCGGGCCGTCCGCCTTGTCCGTGACCGTGTGCTTCACGTTGTCGCGGTCGATGAAGACGCCCCGAGCCCAGTTCCGCCACATGTAATTGGGGAGCCAGTCGGCCGAAGTCAGCGAGGAGATCACGTAAGCGACCGCCACCGTGGCGTTGATGAGCTTGTAGGCGATCGGGAGCGGGATCATCTCGTAGTCGCTCGCGAATCCGATTCCGGGGGGCTCATCCGCGAAATGAAGGAACTGCAGCATCTCGATGGGCCTCGCGTACACGTACGGCCATCGGTCGTTCCAGTAGTTTGTGTTCCCGCTGAAGTCGACGGTGGGCGCGAGCCGGAGCGTCTGCGTCCGGTTCGCGAAGTCGAATTTCCCGGACCTCAACTGCGCGATTCGGACGTTGTCGTACAGCTGGTCGAACGTCAGCTCAAGGGCGGTCGACGGGCTGTTGGCGTCCAGTACGTGGACGGACGGAGCCATGCCCAGCTTCGTGGCAGCGAGCTTCCAAAGGGCTGTCTTCGTCGCAATCGCCATCCGCACCTCACGAGGAGGGGAGGCTATTAGGCCTCCCCTCCTCTTCGACTAGCGCTTCTTCAGACTCTTGGCGAGGTCGCGGTCGAACTCCGGCCACGCTTCGACGATGTCTCCGCGCTGAAGCTCGAACCCCGTGATCGCGTATACGCGCTGGAGGGAGGGCTGACCCTTGATGGTCCAGTTCCCGTTGTCCTCAGGATCGAGTGATTCGAGAGCCTTCCGGATCCCGTACACGCGATCGCCACGCATCTCCGCGAACTCGATGTCGGCCTGCTGCTTCGGCGTGAAGACCTCCTTCGAGGGCTCCACGTCGCCAGCCTGCACGATCCGGAAGTGGGCGGTCGCGATCGGTTGGCCTTCCGCGTCGAACGCTTCGACCTCCCGAACCTCTCCCGGTTCCCACCGCCTGCCGTACACGAGGCAGGTCCGATAACAACGCTCCTTCGCCATGAGTCAGCTCCTGCTACGCCTGGGCGTCGTACGAGTCCTGGTCGGTCCCGGCCGGCTGGATCCACGCGGTGTACTTGCCGGTCGTGTGGACGCCCACCGACACCGCAAGGAGACCGAAGTGGGTCGCGTCCGCGTCCGGGATCAGCTCTTCGAGCGGGAACCGGAACTTCCGGCCTCGCGTGAGCGCGGCCGTCGCGACCGCGGCCGAGCTGTACTGCGTCTGCGGCGAGCCGAGCGCGTTCGTGTTTCCGGTCGTGACCCGGAAGTCGCAGCTGGTCCCTCCAGCGAACGTCTCGGTGACCTGAACGACCACCTCCATCGGGGAGCCGCGCCGCTCGCGCAGCAGCTTCCCGACTTCCGCCAGAACGAGCGTGTCGCTCGTGTAGGTGGTCGCCGTGGTGACCGCCTGATTCTCTGCCAAGAGCAGATTCTTGTCCAACATGATTGTGTCCTTTCCCCTAACGCTATGTGTTAGGCGGGAATCCGGGCTTCGGTGTAGCTGAGCAGGGTTTCGAGGAACTTGACGGGCGCGCCCCAGAAGGTCGTGCACGGTCCCCCGTTGTCCTGCTGCTGCTGGCCAAGAGCCATGTTGGTCTTCTGCATGGCCTCGATGTCGAGATAGGTCTTCACCTCTCGCGTCGTGTACCAGACCAGCCGACCACCGTTCGGGTTGTAGAGGTTGTTGTATGCGTCGGCCATGAGGTTCAGAATCTCGCTGCCGCCGCCCGGGATGATGTCCGCGTTGTTGACGTGGATCCGGCACGCGCGCCGCCAGTCGCGAACGCTGAGGCCGGCCATCCACTGGTAGTGCGTGCGGTAGCCCTCGTAGTACCCGCCCGCGCCGTCCAGCAGAGTCTCCTGGCCGAGGTCTTCGACCTTGAGACCGGCGGACCCGCTCATCCCTTTCGGAAAGAGCCCGTGGACCGAGGAGTCGTCCCACACGATCCCCCAGATCGAGCTGTTCACGTCGGTCGCCGCAGCCGTGGCCGACTGGACGATCATGCGCCCGTTCTCGGCGGTCGAGTACGAGTTGTACCGCGCCGCGAGGCCCATGAACCGCTCGGGGTTCGTGTCGGTGTTGCCCTCGATGACCGTGGTGGCCATGGTCTGGGCGAGACCTTCCATGAATCCCTTCTCTTCCGACATCCGCCACTCGGCGGTGTTGCCGTTCAGGTCCGCGATCATCTTGTCGACTTCCGCGTACGTCTCCAGCGAGCCGATCACGTCGTTGACCTGCTTGGTCTTGCCCTTCTCAACGGGCACGCCGTAGTTCAGCTTGCGCCACGCGCCGACCGGGAGACCCGATCGAACGGTGGTGCGGTGGTGGAGCGGACCGTTCGCCTCGACCACGACCATGTCGTCGAGGATCGGCATCGACTTCGCCATGATCTCGACGATCTTGGCCATGCCCCCATCCGGATCGCGCCGCTTGACCCAATCGAGATAATTGGGCCGGGTGTCATTCAGAGCTGCCATCTGTTAGTTCCTTTCCTAAACGTGCCCGCTCTTCGAATAGATCTCGTGAGCCGGGCTCCGCTGTTGTTTCGGCTGATCCCCGCCGAATCCGACGGGCGTCTCTTTCAGGGACGCCCCGATCTGGCTGAGCAACCGAGCGATGCTGGGGTGCATGATCAGGCCCGACTCCTGGAGAAGGCTGACCAGCTCCGGCGATGCGAACTTCGATCGCTGGAACATGTTCAGGTTCTCCTGGGTCGCCTTGAGCTTGGCGCCTCCCAGCTCGGGGTCCTTGAGCAGCGCAGTCCTCCACTCGTCTCGCACCTGTTGCGCTTCGGCCTGGGTCTCCTGCGCGATCTGTTGCCGAGTGCTCTCGACGACTCCGACCGCGAGATCGACAAGCCGCTGGGCCTTCTCTTGAGGCAGCCCAGCTTCCTTGGCGATGTCCGTGAAGACCTTCAAGTCCTGATCCGCAATGGCGTAGCCGTCGGGAAGAGTGAAGGCCTCGTACTCGCCGGCTTCGGGCTTCTCGCCGTCCCCCCGCTTCTCCTCGGTCTTCTGCTTCTCTCCATCCGCCTTCGGCACTTCCTTGGGCGGTGTGGTCTCTTTGGGCGGCTCGTTGAGCGCGTCCCCGAGGTTCGATTCGGGCGCAGGCTTTTCTTCCTTGGGGCTCGTGGGAGCCTGCTTCAGATCGAGCGAAAGCTCGGTCTTCGCGGACTCAGCGGGCGCGGCGTCTCCGCCGGACTCGCTCTTCGATCCACCGCTCAACCAATCGGGAAGGCTATCTGCTGCCACGGAATCGCTCCTCTTTCATCTTGTTGAATTCGATCGGGTAGAACTCCCGAATCTCTTCTTC
>JBJXDR010000187.1:0-7670 GCA_046155245.1 Rhodoglobus sp.
CGCGTGGGCCCATTCGGAGGAGTTGGGCTGGTACTAGCTCAGCGTCGCCGGCCTCGACATCGGGCCACCCGGGTGCCACGCTCGTAGACTGGCGGTATGCCTCGCTCGAATCGTCCTCGCGGGCGCCGTGCGGGCGCGGATGCCGCAGCCGAACTCGACCTCAGCCGTGCACTCATCGGCGCTCTCCACACCGAACCGCGGCGGGACGGCCTGTGGAACGTGCAACCCCTCACTGCCTCCTCCGCGGCCAAGACCTACACCTGCCCCGGCTGCGGGCTTGAAATCGGCCCAGGAACGGCACACGTCGTCACGTGGCGCGCGGACGGGCTCATGGGCGAGGCAGACGATCTCGCCGCGCGTCGGCACTGGCACTCGCACTGCTGGAAGATCCGACCGTGACGCCTGTCGAGATCCGTGGTGGAGTCGAACTGCCGGCCCTACGCGAGAACGTCGAGTTGCACACGAGCGACGGCCTTACTCTCGTGGGGGAGTTGAGCCTCCCGGAGGCGGCCGCGCCAGTCGCGACGCTGGTCGCGCTTCACCCGCTGCCCACGGCGGGGGGCTTCATGGATTCGCATATCATCCGCAAGGCCGCGGCACGGCTGCCGGCGCTTGCGGATATCGCGGTTCTCAGGTTCAACTTCCGCGGGGTCAGCTCGCCGCGGGGCACCTCGGAGGGCGAGTTCGGGCACGGCCACGACGAGCAATATGACCTCGCCGCAGCCATGGACGTGGTGCATAAGCACGGTCTGCCCCACCCGTGGATCGTCGGCTGGTCGTTCGGCACCGAGGTCGCGCTCAAGTGGGGTCTCGGCCACGGCATCGAGGGCGCAATCCTGCTCTCCCCGCCGCTGCACCGCACGACGACCCACGAACTCGCCGCGTGGGCGGGCAGTGGCACGAGGCTTATCGCGATCATCCCCGAGCTCGACGACTACCTGCGCCCGGCCGAGGCGGCGGAGCGTTTCGCAGTCGTGCCGGAGGCAGAAGTCGTTGCCGTCGCGGGCGGCAAGCATCTCTGGGTGGGCGAGGAGCAGACCTATCGCGTGCTCACGGAGATCGTGGCGCGAATGAACCCCGCGGCACTCCCGCTACCGCGCATCTGGCAGTAGTGAGTACCTCCCAGGGCTGAGAGCCCAACAGTGCCGTGGGTCAGAGCTCTTCTTGGCGCGGCACGAACACCTGGTTGACCACCAGCAGAATGGCCGCGGCGACCGGGATCGCGATGAGCGCTCCGAGGATCCCGAGCAGGGTGCCCCCCGCGAGGGCGGCGATCACCACGACGGCACCCGGCACCTTCACCGCCTGCGCCATGATCCGCGGGTTGAGCACATATGCCTCCACCTGCATGTAGACGAGGTAGTAGATCGCCACGATGAGTACCGCCGGGAATCCGTTGAAGAGCGAGACGAGGAGCGTGATGACGGCGGCGCCGGAGACCGTTCCCACGAGCGGGATCAGCGAGCCCAAGAAGGCAATGAACGAGAGCAGTGCCGAGTACCGGATCTCAATTCCGAACGCGGGGAGGATGAACGTCAGCACGATGAACGAGAGGATGCCGTTCACGAGCGCGAGTGACACCTGCCCGATCACGTAGCGGCCGACCGCAATGCTGATCTGTTCGGCCAGATCGATGAACTTCGGCCGACGCGACGCGGGTACCAGTTTGTACAGCCCGCGCTTGAGGTTCGTGAGCGACGACACGAAATAGATCATCAGGATCAGCACCACCACCGCGCCGGTCACCCCGCTAGCGATGCCGAGACCGACGGAGAGCACACCACCACCGAGCTGGGCGATGTTGAGAGTTGTGACCCACTCCTGAACGCCGTCAACCGCCTGCTGCACGTCCAGCCAGGGCAGTGCCTCCTGGATGCTCGTGAACAGACTGCCATCGTTGAATCCGCTGATCAGTCCCGGGATCGTCTTGATGGCGTTCTGCACCTGCTCGCTGATCACCGGGATGATCGCGAAGATCAGACCCGCGAACACTCCGAGCACAGCCACGAGCACAGTCACGATGGCCAGCGGGCGTGGGAACCTGTGCTTCTCGAGCCAGCTCACCAGCGGGTCGAGACCGAGTGCGAGGAACAGGGCCGCACCCACGTAGGTGATGATGGTCGCGAGCGACCCGATGGTCGCGCCGATACCGATCGCAACGATGACGCCCAGACCGCCCAGCAGACCTACCCGGAACGCGTTCTGGATCTTCACTCCGACACCGCCTGTTCAGCCTGCTGCAGCACCCCGCGCAGGTTCTCGAAGTAGCCAGCCACGGTGTCCCGCTCGTGCTTAATCTTGGTGAGACGCTCTTCGGCGTCCTGTACGAGTTGCGTGCTCCGCGCTTCGGCGTCGGCGAGCATGGCCTTCGCCCGCGCCTCCGCGTTGTCGAGCACCTGCCGCGCGTGAGCCTCGGCACCCTCCCGCAGCGTGCGCGACTGGGACTTCGACGTGGAGTCGAGGGATTCGGCCTCCGCACGCTTTTCGGCGGCCAGGCGCACGGCTTCGGCCAGCTGAGCCTGGGCCTCGTCGAGGTACTGCTGGGTCTGACCGGTCGCCTCGCGGTGGCGCGCGAGGAACTCGGTCTCCGCGTCATCCCGTCGGGACTTCAACTCGAGTTCGAGGGCGTTGCGCGCCTCCTCCGCATCGCGCTCGAGGGTCGCGCGAGTCTCGTCGGCCTGATGGGCCAGGGATGCCCGTGTTGTCTCAGTCTCGCTGGCCAGCTGTGCGCGCTGCCGGGCGATATCGCGTGCGAGGTCGCTGCGCTGCTTCTCGACATGGCGCTCGAGCTCGGACCGGGTGGATGTCACCTCGGCCTCGAGTGCCGCGCGAGCCTCGGCAATCTCCGCGTTAAGGGCCGCGCGCTTGTCGGCAATATCGGCGTTGAGCGCAGCCTGCGCCGCCGCGGTCTGCGCCGCAAGGTCGTTACGTGCCGCCGTGGTCTCCGCTTCGAGTTCGGCGCGGGCCGCCGCTGTCTCCGCCTCAAGCGCGGCGCGAGTGGATGCGGTCTCGGCGGTGAGCGCGGCCCAAGCAGCGTCGGTGTCCGCCTGGAGTTTGGCACGAGCGGCTTCGGTGTCGTTGGCGAGCTTCTCCTGGGCTGCCGTTGTCTCGTTGGCGAGCTTCTCCTGGGCTGCGGCGGTCTCGTTGGCGAGAGTCTCACGAGCCGACGCGATCTCGGCTTCGAGCTGCGCGCGGCCGGCGTCGAGGTCACGCGCTAGGTTGGTGCGGCCCTGCTCCACGTCGCGCGCAAGATCGGCTCGCAGTTTCGCGTTCTCGTTCTCGTAGTTGGCGCGCCCGAGTTCGGAGTCGCGTGCGAGCTCGGCGGCGGCCTCTCTCGCCTCGGCCGCCTCCCGGGTCGCCGTCACCTTGAGTTCGGCAGCCTCGTGCTCGGCGGTGGCCCGCAGGGCAGCTGCCTCGCGGGTGGCGGTCGAACGCGCTTCCGCGGCCTCGGTCGCGACTGCTGCGCGAATCGCCGCGGCCTCGCGCTGCGCGTCCTGGAGCGCGACCTGCGCGTCTGCCCGAGCGCGGGTGGTGAGCTCGTTGGCCTCCTGCGTGGCATCGGCGAGCACCTTCGTGGCTCGTGCGGTTGCGTCATCCGTTAGCTTCTGGGCCGCCTGGGCCGCCTCGGATCGCAGGTTCTGGGTCTCGGCGAGCGCGCTCGCGCGGAGCTTCTCGGCGTCGATGTCCGCCTGAGCGATGAGCCGGGTCGACTGCTCCTCGGCGACGCGCAGCATGTTCTCGAGCTTGGTGCCGAGGCCTGCATAGGTGGGACTGCCGGTCTCATCGAGCTCGGCCTGCAGATCTTCATTCACGGCGAGAAGGCGCTTGACCTCCTTGGCCGACTCAGCCCGATCGGTGTTGGCCTTGATCAGCTCACCGCGCAGCTGCGTCAGGGCGCGGTCGACTTCGTCCTTCTTGTAGCCGCGCATCTCAGTGGCGAAATCCGTGTCGTCGGCAGCCATGAATTCTCCTTGCGAGGTGGTGGGCTGTGGTCCACTTTAGCGCGGTCATTCCCAGTGCATTCCCAGTGCCCCGGTTAGGCCCGCCCAGAGCTATCGGCTAGTCTTGAACGTCTTTGTTGTTGCCACTCCCGCTCTTGGGGAGCCCCTCCTCTCGTCCCTAGTGCGAGCGACCGACTACCCAGCGGCGGAGGGTGCCAGCTCGTTACGAGCCGGCCGGGCAACACGAAAGGAGTAAGTTCGTGCGATTTGTTCTCGCAATAGTCAGTTTCGTCGTGGCCGCAGTCATGATCCTCGCAGGCATCGCCCAGCGCACGATCTTCGCGGAGCCCGACCGCGTAGCCCTGAGCACTGTGGTGAGCACCGATGCGCCAGTGACGGTCATCTCAGGCGACACGCTTAATGCGTTCGCCGGTAACCAGACGGTCTCGGTGCAGGGCCCCGGCACGGTGTTCGCCGGCTACGGTCGCACGACCGACGTGATGGCGTGGATTGGAGATGCCAGCTACACGACGGTCACCGTGGACCCGGAGACCGGCGACCTGACGTCCACTCTTACCCGCGGCACTGAGGCCGAGGTGCCCGACCCCAACGGTTCGGACCTCTGGCTCGATGACTTCGTCAAGGACAATGAACTCTCGATGACGGTCAAAGTTCCGTCGGATATCTCTGTGATCATCGCCTCGGACGGAACGGAGCCCGCGCCCGGGGCCATCGCTCTGTCGTGGCCGCTCGACAACTCAACCCCCTGGGCGGGGCCGCTGATCGTGGGCGGCGCTCTCGTGCTGCTCCTCGGGCTGGGTTTCCTGCTCTGGGCAATCAATCACATGCGCTCCTCGCGGGGACCGCGGCGCAAGATGCCGAAGGTACCTCGCAAGCCGATCTATCGGCCCACTCGCAAGGCACCCGAGGAGAAGCCTGTCTCGGGTCGTCGCCGCGGAATGATCGCAGTACCGATCGTTCTCGTCGGTGTGCTTGCGCTCAGCGGCTGCTCCCCGGAGTTCTGGCCCAGCGACCAGAGCGCGGCAGTGCCGTCGCCCTCAGCGACCGATGTGCCCGCCGACTCCCAGATCAACCCGCCTGCGGCGACGGTTCGTCAGATCGAACGCATCGTCGCTCGTATCAGTGCAGTGGCCACGAAGGCCGACACCGACCTCAACGCCGACCTGCTTGCGACCCGATTCGACGGCGCCGCCCTTGAGCTGCGTGCGGCGAATTACCTGATTCGCAAGGCAGACCCGTCGATCGGAGCGCTTCCCGCGATACCCGAGGGCCCGGTCAAGGTTACGCTGCCGCAGCAGACCGACACGTGGCCTCGCACCGTCTTCGCCGTCATCCAAGACGACAAGGACGACACGATTCCGCCCGTCGCCCTGTTCCTCGAGCAGACCGATCCGCGCTCGGATTACAAGGTGAGTTACGCGATCACGCTCGAGTCGTCTGCCGTGCTGCCTGACGTCGCCCCGGCGAGTGTCGGTGCCGCGAGGTTGGCGCCCGATAGTGGCCTGCTCAAATTCACCCCGGATGCCACGGCGATGGCCTACGCCGAGATTCTCGAGAAAGACGTGGAGAGCGCCGCCTTCCTCGACTTCGAGGCAGAGGGCGACAGCCTTCGCGCGGCCGTGGGACTTGCCGCTAAGCAGGCGATCCGTGCGTCGCTGCCCACGACCGCGAGCGTCGAGTTCAGTCATACGCTCGGCGCCGCCGAGCCCATTGCCCTCGCTACGAACGATGCGGGCGCGATTGTCGCGATCAACCTCAACGAGATCACGACCGTGAAGCCTGTTGAGGCAGGCGCCGCAGTGAACCCCACGGGTCAGGTCAAGGCGCTTTCCGGCCTCGCGCTCAGCACCAAAGGCATTCAGGCCACCTACGGCGACCAGCTGTTGTTCTACGTGCCGGCCGCCGGAAGCGATGGCAAGATTGTGCTGCTCGGCTACAGCGTCGGGCTAGTCAAGGCCGGGGAGATCGCATGACCGACGCGCCGCTGAGTAACGGGCCAGTGAGAAACGCGCCACTGACCGGTGCGAACCTTCGTGGCGCAGTTGACCTGAGTTCCCTCGTGCGACCCCCGGCACCGCCCGCGGGTAGCGCGGCCGCTGCTCCCGGTGCCGTCGTGCAGCAGGTCACGGATGCGACGTTCACTGCCGTACTCGACCTGTCGGCGTCGGTGCCTGTCATCGTGGAATTCTTCGGGGCGGGCATCCAGCCCAGCCTTGGCCCCCTGATTCGGCAGTATGCCGGTCGACTCGCTCTCGTGACGGTTGATGGCACGACCAACCCTCAGCTCGTGCAGGCCTTCCAGGTGCAGGAGGTGCCGACGGTCGCGGCGGTCGTCGGCGGTCGTCCACTGCAGTTGTTCAGCGGCATGATGCCGGAGGCCGAGCTGCGCACCGTGTTCGATCAGGTACTCGCTCTCGCGGCGCAGAACGGCGTCACCGGCACGATCCCCGTCGATGAGGAGGGCGAGCCTGCCGGGCCTGTCGAGGAACCCCTGCCCCCACTGCACCAGGAGGCGTACGACGCGATCACCTCGGGGGACTTCGCGGCGGCCATCAAGGCCTACGAGACGGCGATCGCGCAGAATCCTCGGGACCAGCTCGCCGTCGCGGGCCTCGCCCAGGTGTCCTTGCTGGCCCGCCTGGAGGGCCTCAGCCCCGATGCCGTGCGCACGGCCGCCGCCTCGAACGCGGGCGATGTCGACGCCGCCCTCGCGGTCGCCGACCTCGACGTCAGTGGCGGACACCTCGACGAGGCGTTCGCCCGTCTGCTCGACCTGTTCCCGTCCCTGGATCCCGCAGGGCGCAATGCCGTGCGCACGAGGCTCCTCGAATACTTCGAGATCGCCGGTGCCGAGGACCCGCGAGTGATCGCGGCCCGCCGCCGACTTACCGGTCTGCTGTACTGAGACGTACCGTGGCCGCGACCGAACTCCACCGACCCACCGCGGGTCAGCTTGACGGGTGGAGCCGTGTCGCGGGTCTCGGGATCGTTGTGGGGCTTCTGGTCGGCCTCATCCCCCCGCTGGTCTTGGAGCTCACCGGCCCGGTGGCCGTGCTGGTGCTCGCGGTTCTCGTCGTCGGCCCGGCGATCGCCTCGACGGTGCTGGGCTTGAGAGCGGTCGGGGTTGCCAAGCTCGAGCGCGCATCGGGCTACTCGACCATGTACGACTTCGCGGGCTACGAACTGCGGGATCCGCGCACGCTTGAGGTGCTCCGCCCCGCCGACGTCAGGCCCACAGGAATCGTGCGGCGCTCGCTGTTCCGCTCGATGCTCACGGTGAAGCCGGGCACGATGCTGGCGAAACGGCTTGATGAGGACGAACGGGCCGAGCGGGAGCAATGAGCGCAGCTCAGCCGAGCGGCGCCAGCCAGAGCCCGGCCAGCGGCGGCAGGGTCAGTTCGACGGAAGCCGCGCGGCCGCCCCAAGGCTCCTCGAGCGCCGTGACCGCGCCGTAGTTGCCCACACCGGAGCCGCCGAATTCGACCGCGTCGGTGTTGATGACCTCTTGCCAGACCCCTCCAAAGGGCAGCCCGATCCGATACGGACCGACCGGGTTACCGGAGAAGTTGAACACCCCCACGAGCGGCGCGCCCGACGCCGACCAGCGCACAAACGCGAGCACGTTCTGCGCAGAGTTGCCGCCATCGAGCCACTCGAAACCGGCGGGTGCGTTGTCCTGCTCCCAGAGAGCCGCGGTCGCCGTGTACA
>JBJXDR010000188.1:0-6582 GCA_046155245.1 Rhodoglobus sp.
TGAAGTAGCGGAGTCCCGGAGACGAGACCGGCTGTCGCAGTCAACAGCACAATCGTTGGGGCTCTCGCGATCGAGATGCCGATCGGCGAGATCAACGATGTGTTGACCGGCCGGGGGTGACGTTTCAGGCGCTACTCCTCTGCACGCCGCTGCGCCAAGTAGCGTTCGACGCGGCCGCGCGGCGGGCAGCGTCACGGTGCGGGCCGACCCCGCCCTCTGTCGCGCGTGCGACCACTGTGACTAAAGTGAACACTGCACAGCACCGCACAGCAAGCACTGCCGCCCAGCATTCGGGAGCCCCATGTCCAACGTCGGCGTGACACCGCCCCCCGCCGAGGGGTCGATCGTGCTGCCCAGTACGACGATGAAGCCGGGGCTGAGCATCCGATCGCTGTTGCTCATCATGCTGCTGTTGGTGAGCGTGGCGTCCAGCGTCGTGGTCGGTCTGATCGGCTACGTGAACGGTCGCGATTCGTTGCGGGATGCCGCGGTCAACAGCCTCATCGAAGTGCGCGACTCACGGGCGCGCGAGGTGACTAGCCTATTCACCTCAATCGAGAACACGCTGCTGCTGAACGCCCGCGGACAGAGCGTCGCCAACGCGATGCAGGCTTTCACGGCGGGGTTCCAGGAGTTGGAAGAGGTGTCGCTCACCGAGGAGGAGCAGGCGAGCCTCGACGACTACTTCACCAACCAGTTCGGCGCGAAGCTCGCCGCGGCGGGCGGCGGAACCGAAGGCGAGACGATCGATGCCTCCACGTTCGTACCGACGGGCGCGGCGCAGAGCTACCTGACACTCAAGTACACCGTGCCGTTCGACAACTTCAGTGACGCGATCGCCGTCGACGATGCCGGGGATGGCAGCGCGTGGTCGGCCGCCCATGCGCAGTACCACGACTTCTTCCGGCGCATGACGCAGCTCTTCAATTACGAAGACGTGCTGCTCATCGACGCGAACGGCAACGTCGTCTACACCGCATACAAGGGTGTCGACCTCGGCAGCAACCTTGACTCGGGACCGCTTCAGCGCACCAATCTCGCCAACGCGTACACCGAGGCAATGAACGGCAACCTCGCCGATACCGTGGTGCTCACCGACTTCGCTCCGTATCCGCCGTCGCTCGGGCTTCCGGCCGCGTGGGCGGTGACGCCGGTCGCGGTCAATGGCACGATTGTGGGGGCGATCGCGATCGAGATGCCGATCGGCGAGATCAACGATGTGATGACCGGCGGGGGCGACTGGGCCGGTAGCGGCCTCGGTGACAGCGGCGAGACGTACATCGTCGGCGCCGACGACAAGCTCATGCGCTCGCTCTCGAGGGACCTCATCGAGAACCCCGACCTGTACAAGGATCAGGCAGTCGCGGCGGGCACGGCTCCCGGCGTCGCGCAGCAGGTGCTCGATGGCGGCAACACGCTGTTGCTGCAACCCGTGCGCACGGAGGCCGTGGCATCCGCCGCCGCTGGCCGTACCGGAACCACTCTGGCCGCCGGCTACCTCGGCGGCGAGACGATCGCCGCCTACGCCCCGCTCGACATCGAAGGCCTCGACTGGGTCATCGTGGCCGAGGTCGACAGCGCCGAGGCGTTCGCGCCAGTCGATGACTTCACTCGCAATCTGGTTCTGTCGTCCGCGGTCATCGTGCTCGTGGTGTCGCTGCTCTCGCTCGTAATTGCGGGTGTCATCGTGCGGCCCTTGCGTCGGCTTCGCGATGCCGCCCGACGCATCGCTGCCGGCGAGACCGGGGTGCAGGTCGACGCGGGCACGAGTGACGAACTCGCCGACGTGGGGGCGGCATTTAACGACATGAGCCGCAGCCTGCAGGTCAAGGAGCAACTGCTGAAGGCCGAGCAGGACGAGAATCAGCGCCTCATGCTCTCGCTCATGCCCGAGCCCCTGGTGCGCCAGTACAGGGAGGGCGCCCGCACGATCGCCCAGGACCACCACGAGGTCACGGTAATGTTCGGCGACATCGTGGGCTTCGAGGCGTACAGCCGGGGGATGGAGTCCGAGCGGGCGCTCGAGAGCCTCAACGAGATCCTGCGCAGCTTCGATGAGGCCGCAGACCGGTTCGGTATCGAGCGGGTGCGCTCCACCCGGTCGGGCTACCTTGCCAGCTGCGGGTTGTCCATTCCGAGGGTGGACAATGCGCGTCGAATGGTGGACTTCGCGATCGAGTTGCAGCGCATCCTCGAACGGTTCGCGGGCAAGCACGGCACGACCCTTAACCTGCGCGCGGGGATCGACACCGGCACCGTCACCGCAGGCCTCGTGGGCGAGTCCCATATCGCGTACGACCTGTGGGGCGACGCGGTGAACCTCGCCTTCCAGATTCAGGGCAACAACAACGATGCGGGCATCTTCCTCACCCAGGCCGTCGTCGACCGGATGCCCGACACCGTGTACGTGCGCGACTGGGGCTACGTGACTACCGGAACCGGCGCGCAGCGGGTCTGGCGCATCGACCCGAATGACACCCGTGCGTAGGCTAAGCGATCGCCGATGAGCGACATCTGGATTGAGCCGTGGTTCTGGCCAGCGGTCGTCGTGGTGATCGGCCTACCGGTGACCCTGCTCGTACTCACCGAAATCCAGAGCTCGCTCGAGCGTCGCGGCAGCCGAGCGGCGCGTATTGTGCTGCTGCTGCGCAACTACGTGGCACCAGTCGGTGCACTGTTGCTCCTGCTCAGTCAAGCGCGCTACGTCGATGTCGGCCTCAACTGGACCCAAATCACCGGAACGCTGTTCGGCTTCCTGCTGATTCTCGTGCTGCTCAACGGCCTCAACTACGCGCTCTTCGTGACCGCGAAGGAGACCAGCTGGCGCAGCAAGGTGCCGAGCATCTTTGTGGACATTGTGCGCGTCATCCTGATTCTCGTCAGCTTGGCGGTGCTGTTCTCGGTCGTCTGGGGGGCAGACGTCGGTGGCCTGTTTACAGCACTAGGCGTCGGCTCGATTGTGATCGGTCTCTCGCTGCAGCACGCAGTCGGCTCGGTTGTGTCGGGCCTGCTTCTGCTGTTCGAGCAGCCCTTCAAGCTGGGGGACTGGCTTGAGGCTGATGGAGTGCGTGGCCGAGTCATCGAAGTGAACTGGCGGTCAGTGCACATCAAGACGTCGAGCGGCGTGCACATCGTCCCCAACTCGTCTCTCGCCGGCAGTTCGTTCCTCAACATCACCCGCAACGACTCGCCGTTCGAGGCGGTCGTCGTGGTGCGCTTCGCCACCGATGACCCGCCCCAGCGGGTGATCGACGTGTGTGTGAACGTCGCTGCCGAGCTGCCCGCGGCTGTGCCCGGAGAGCCGGCACTGGTGAAACCGATCGAGAAGGCAAAGTACGAGGTCTCGATTCCCATCTCCACTCCGGCGTTGAACTACCGCACGCTGATCGCATTCCGCACCCGGCTCTGGTACGCGGCACGCCGAGCCGACCTTCACCTCGATCGTGACCTCACCGACAATTTCAATACGCCGGCGAACGTGACATCCGAGCTCCGCGCGGTGAGTGCGGCCTTGTACCTTCGCGCAGAAGACGTGGACGTTATCGCGCCGCGCCTGCGGCTCGAGCGCTACGGAGCGGGCGAGGTCGTGCAGCGCCCACTCGTGGTGCCCGACGGCATGCGCTACATCGTGAGCGGCACCGCGACCCTGTCGACACCGATCGACGTGGGAGCCGAGGTGAGTTTCGGCACGCTCAGCCGCGGCGATGTGCTCGGCCTCACCGCCCTCACCCGGCAGGGCGTGTCAGCGCGCATCACCGCGGCGACTGACCTCGCAGTGCTGCTCGTTCCCACGGAGGTGCTTGACGAGCTCGTGAAGACTCGCCCGCGTCTTGCTCGCGACATCGGGCAAGAGATCGATAACCGTCTGGGTCAGGCGAAGCTTGCACTCCAGGCTGCGGGGGTCGTCGTCGAGAGCGGTAGCTCCCGGTTGATCGCTTAACCGAAGGTGGGCTCGACTGTAGCCTTGGCAGTGTGAAGTACGCCAACTCCATTACCGACCTCGTCGGCAACACCCCGCTCGTGCGCCTCAACAAGGTGACCGACGGAATCGCGGCGACGGTGCTCGTGAAGGTGGAGTACCTCAATCCCGGCGGATCGTCGAAGGATCGCATCGCGACGCGCATCATCGACGACGCGGAGGCCAAGGGGCTGCTGAAGCCCGGGGGCACAATCGTCGAGCCGACGAGCGGCAACACGGGCATCGGCCTCGCACTCGTCGCTCAGCAACGCGGCTACCGGTGCGTTTTCGTGCTGCCGGACAAAGTGGGTGAGGACAAGCGCAACGTGCTTACCGCGTACGGCGCGGAGATCGTGGTAACTCCGACCGCGGTGGCTCCCGAGAGCCCCGAGTCGTACTACAGCGTGAGCGACCGCCTTGCTCGTGAAATTCCGGGCGCCTTCAAGCCGAACCAGTACTCCAACCCCAACGGGCCGCTCAGCCACTACGAGACGACCGGTCCGGAGGTGTGGCGCGACACCGAGGGCATGATCACCCACTTCGTCGCGGGCGTGGGCACCGGTGGCACGATCTCCGGCGTCGGCAAGTACCTCAAGGAGGTCTCTGAGGGTGCCGTTCGCATCATCGGCGCCGACCCCGAGGGCTCGGTCTACTCGGGTGGCACCGGGCGACCGTACCTCGTCGAGGGTGTGGGGGAGGACTTCTGGCCGACCGCGTACGACCCCAGCGTGGTTGACGAGATCATCGCGTCGTCTGATGCGGAGTCGTTCGAGTACACCCGGCGACTGGCACGCGAGGAGGGGTTGCTCGTCGGCGGCTCGAGTGGGCTTGCCGTGGCATCCGGTCTCAAGGCGGCACGCGACCTCGGGCCCGATGACGTCATGGTCATCCTGCTGCCCGACGGCGGTCGCGGTTACTTGGGCAAGATTTTCAACGACAAGTGGATGCGCTCCTATGGCTTCCTCTCCGCGGGCGACGATCGCACCGTGGCCGATATGGTCGGCACGAAGCACACCGACCTGGTGGGACTCGTGCACGTGCATCCGAGCGACACCGTGCGACACACGATCGACAAGATGCGACAGTACGACATCTCACAGATGCCCGTGCTCACCGCCGAGCCTCCGGTTGTGATGGGCGAGGTGGTCGGCTCGATCGACGAACGTGCCCTCATCGACGCAGTGTTCAGCGGGCGAGCACAGCTCACGGACGCCCTCGCGGAATTCGTGGGCCCCCCGCTCGGTTTGATCGGAATGCAGGATTCGGTGCAGGCGGCCCGTGAGGCGCTCGCTCACTCGGATGCCCTGCTCGTGACCAGCGACGGCAAGCCTGCCGCCGTGGTCACCCGGCACGACCTGCTCGCGTTCCTGAGCACCTAAACCCCAACGAGAGCCACCATGAGCGACGAGCAGTACGCCTTCCCCACCCGTGCCATCCACTCCGGCCAAGAGTTCGACCCGACGACCGGCGCGGTCGTGCCGCCGATCTACCTGACGTCGACCTTCGTGCAGGACGGTATCGGCGGCTTCCGTGGCGGCTACGAATATGCCCGTGGCGGCAACCCCACGCGCGATTCGCTGCAGACTCTGCTCGCCTCACTCGAGGGCGGCAGCCGCGCCTACAGCTTCGCGTCGGGCCTCGCCGCCGAGGACGCCCTGCTGCGCGCAGTTCTGCACCCGGGTGACCACATCATCATGGGCAATGACGTCTATGGCGGAACGCACCGCCTGGTGAGCCGCGTGTTCGTGCCGTGGGGTGTGTCGATCTCGACAGTCGATATGAGCGACCTCGACGCCGTGCGTCACGCGGTGCGGCCGGATGCGACGCACGTTCTCTGGATCGAGACCCCCTCCAACCCGCTCATGAAGATCAGCGACATTGCCGCGCTCGCGGAGATCGGGCACGCGGCCGGTGCTCTCGTGGTTGTCGACAACACGTTCGCGTCGCCCTACCTCCAGCGGCCGCTTGAACTTGGCGCTGACGTCGTAGTGCACTCGACCACGAAGTACCTTGGCGGTCACTCCGACGTCCTCGGCGGTGCCGTCGTGGTCAATAACGACGAGCTCGCGGAAAAGATCGGCTTCCACCAGTTCGCTGTGGGTGCCGTTTCGTCGCCCATGGATGCCTGGCTCACCGTGCGGGGAATCAAGACTCTCGCGGTGCGCGTCGACCGTCACTCCGCCAATGCGCAAGCCATCGCCGAGGCTCTGGTCGGGCATCCGAAGCTCGATGCCGTGTACTACCCGGGCCTACCCGATCACCCCGGCCACGAACTTGCGGCCCGCCAGATGAAGTCGTTTGGCGGCATGATCTCGGTCGCTGTCGCCGGCGGTCCGGGCAAGGCGAAGCAGTTCGCCGAGGGCACGGTGCTCTTCCAGCTCGCGGAATCGCTCGGCGGCGTCGAATCGCTTGTCGGGTATCCCGCGGAGATGACTCACGCGTCGGTCAAGGGCACGGCTCTCGAGGTGCCCGACAACATCGTGCGGCTCTCGGCCGGTATTGAGGATGTCGACGACCTGATCGGCGACGTGCTCACGGCGCTCGACCGGCTCTGATGTCGGCGGATAAATGCGTCTGCAGCAGTTCTGAGCCCACCTAGTACCGAGCAACCACCACCGCCTCCC
>JBJXDR010000189.1:0-16378 GCA_046155245.1 Rhodoglobus sp.
GATCTCCCGGTCATCCCGCGCTCGAAGGTGGTCGCGGTTGGACGCAACTACCACGATCACGCCGCCGAACTGGGAAACGTGGCTCCCCCCGAGCCGCTGCTGTTCCTCAAGCCGAACACGTCGGTGATCGGCCCCGGAGATACGATCGTGCGGCCGCCGCAGAGCTCACGCGTCGACTTCGAGGGCGAACTCGCGGTGGTCATCGGCAGCATCGCCAAGAACGTCTCCCAGGCGGATGCCGCGTCTGTCGTCTTCGGATACACCGTCGCCAACGACGTGACGGCCCGCGACCTGCAGAAGTCCGACGGCCAGTGGGCCCGGGCCAAGGGCTTCGACACCTTCTGCCCGCTCGGTCCGGTGATCGACACGGAGTTCGTGGTCGGCACCCAGGCGATAGAGACGCGGGTGAACGGCGAGGTGCGCCAGTCAGGTCGGCTCGACGAGATGGTGCACTCTGTGGCATCCGTCATCGCATACGCGTCGGCGGTGTTCACTCTGTTGCCCGGCGACATCATTCTCATGGGCACACCCGCAGGCGTCGGGCCGATGGTTGCGGGCGACACAGTCGAGGTCACGGTGGAGGGCATCGGAACGCTGAGCAACCCGGTGCGCTAGGTCAGCGTAGTTCTGCACCGGTTTTCGTTTGCAAGGTATGGCACGCTGCCATACGTTTATCCTGTGGCCATGGTAAAGACGACGCTCTACCTGCCGGAGTCGGTTAAGCGCGGCATTGAGCGCCTCGCGCACGAGCGCGGGGTCAGCGAGGCAGAGGTCATTCGTGAGTCACTTGCCAAGTCGGTCGAAGAGTCACGCCCCCGAGCACGAGGAGGCATCCTCGGCTTAGGCGGGCACGAACCGATCGACTGGAACTCCAACGACCACCTTGCCGGGCTCGGAGAGCAGTGATCGTCGACACCAGCGTGCTTCTCGCGTTCTTGGATCGCGACGAGCCGAATCATCAGCGCGCGCTCGAGGCGATCACCACCTACGAGGGCCAATTGGTCGTGTCGCCGCCCGTACTCGCAGAACTTGACTATCTCTTGCTCACCCGCGGGGGCATCGACGCGGAACTCGCGGGCATGCGCGAACTCGCAAGCGGGGCATGGGTCATTGCAGCCTTCGGGGCCGAAGACCTCGCGGAGTCGCTGAATGTCGTCGGGCGGTATCCCTCGCTCGGAATCGGCGCAACCGATGCGTCGCTCGTTGTGCTCGCCGCGCGCTACGGGACACGCACTATCGCGACGCTCGACCGACGGCACTTCGAGGTGCTGCGCGCCCTAGATGGCAAGCCGTTCCACTTGCTGCCCGCGCCGTAGACTCGTAACCGATGTCTGAGCCCTCCACGCGACCCTCCTCCACGCCACCCTTCTCCACAGCGACCGGCAGCGACGTGCGCGTGCGGTTCTGCCCCTCGCCGACCGGCACGCCCCACGTCGGCATGATCCGCACCGCGCTGTTCAACTGGGCCTACGCTCGCCACACCGGCGGCACCATGATCTTCCGCATCGAAGACACGGATGCCGCGCGCGACAGCGAGGAGAGCTACCTGCAGCTGCTCGACGGCCTGCGCTGGCTGAAGATCGACTGGGACGAGGGCATCGACGTCGGCGGTCCTCAAGCGCCCTACCGCCAGTCGCAGCGCACCGAGATCTACCGCGGCGTGATCGAGCAGCTTGTGGCATCCGGTCACCTGTATGAGTCCTTCGCGACGGGCGAGGAGATCGAGGCGCGCAACGTTGCGCAGGGACGCGACCCGAAACAGGGTTACGACAACTTCGAGCGCGAGCTCACGGCCGAGCAGGTGGCCGCCTACAAGTCCGAGGGGCGTGAGCCGGCGCTGCGGCTCCGCGTGCCCGACACCGACCTGAGTTTCACTGACCTGGTGCGGGGCGACATCACCTTCCCGGCGGGCTCGTTCACCGACTTCGTGGTCGTGCGCCCCAGCGGCGCGCCGCTCTACACCTTCGTCAACCCGGTGGATGACGCGCTCATGGGCGTCACGCACGTGCTCCGCGGCGAGGATCTCCTGTCGTCCACCCCGCGTCAGATCGCGCTGTACACGGCCCTCATCGAGATCGGCCTGACCGAGTTCGTGCCCCGATTCGGCCACCTGCCGTATGTGATGGGGGAGGGCAACAAGAAGCTCTCCAAGCGCGACCCCGAGTCGAACCTGTTCCACCACCGCGATCGAGGGTTCATTCGCGAGGGGCTGGTCAACTATCTCTCGCTGCTCGGCTGGTCGCTCTCCGCCGATCGCGACGTGTTCTCGATCGACGAACTCGTCGCCGCCTTCGACGTCGAGCAGGTCAACCCCAACCCCGCACGCTTCGACCTCAAGAAGGCGGAGTCGATCAACGGCGACCACATCCGACTGCTCGAGGTCGACGACTTCGCCGCGCGGCTTGAGCCCTACCTCGTCGGCCTGGTGAGCAACGACGACGACCGTGCGCTGCTGCGCCGGGCTGCGCCGCTCGTGCAGGAGCGTATGCAGTTGCTCGGGGAGGCCCCCGGGCTGCTCGGGTTCCTGTTCGAGACGGATTCGGAACTGGTCTTCGAGCCCGATGCCCTGCCCGGCGCGGAGGGGGCCGAAGTGCTTGATGCCGCGCTGGGCGTGCTGCCGGGCATCCCGGACTGGACGACCGCGAACATCGAAGAGGCACTGCGGGCAGAGCTTCTCGAGGCCCGCGGGATGAAGCCACGCTCGGCTTTTGGTCCGTTGCGCACGGCGATCTCGGGGCGACGCATTAGCCCGCCGCTGTTCGAGTCGATGGAACTGCTCGGCCGCGAATCGGTGCTCGCGCGTATCGGCCGGCTGCGCGCGACTCTCTGACCATGGCCACAGAATCGACGCGGGCCCTCCGCAGCTGGATTCCGGCAATCGTGCTCCTTGTCGCGATCGTCGGAGTGTTTGTGGCCGCCATACTGCTCCTTCGGAACGGCCTCGGCGAGCCCGTGCCTCAGCCGACCGAGGGCCAGGTGACCGACCTCAACTGGTCCGCGTTCACGCCCGAGGGCCTCGACTACATTGCACGCTCGCGTCAGGTGCGCATCGACATGTCCACCCAGCCGGTGGATGCCGCGGCTCTCGGCCTCGCCGCCGACGACACCCTCGTGCTCGCCCCGATCAACACGGGTGACACCGAACTGGACTACGACCTCATCATCAACGGGGGAGGGGAAGGCATCGGCGGCGCCCGCTTCGCCGTCACACAGATCACGATCGTCACGAAGGGCGGCGTGATCACCCGGGTCAGCGCGCCCCTGCGCGAGGTGCTCAACTTCCGCCAGACCGTCACCTACCTCACCGACAAATCCGAACAATTCGGGTGGGACACGTCCGACACCGACGCGATCTTCACGACCGCCGAGGATGCCACGCGCGCCGGCACCGGCTACGAATTCACCTTCGGCCCTGCCGATCGCACCGGGGTCGCGTTCTCCGCAACTGCCACCTGTGACCCCACTGGCTTCTGCTCCGTCAACTATGACGTGACGCCGCGAGTAGGCTAAACTCGACAGTCGGCCCGGCTCGCCCGCGGCCCTGTGGGGTATGGTGTAATTGGCAACACGGAAGATTCTGATTCTTTTGTTCTTGGTTCGAGTCCAGGTACCCCAGCTCTGAGATTTCTCGCAAAGCCCCCGGTGACCGGGGGCTTTTTCGTTGCCGGGCGCGCCGCGATAGACGGCTCAGCCTCACATGCGCCCAGAGTACCGGGGGAGTCTCGGACCGGGCATCAGCCGCGAGGGTCTCTACAAGGCGCTTCCGGCTGACGGCAACCCTAGCTTCGCAATGATCGTGAAAGTGGCCACGGCGCTCGGCTTTCGCCTGGAGTTCCACGCCGTGGCGTGATCGTCAGGCCCACCAAAATCGGCGAACACTTTGGTGGCCAGAAATCCCGAAGCAATAGACAGAATGGGCCGGTAGCGACACGGGCCAGCGCGTACACCACGTACTCTTCCCGCACCCGAAATGCTCCGCTGGCAATGCGGGTCATCTGCACCGCACCCAGTTCTCCACGTCCGCTGGTACTGTGCACGTGGAGGCCGAGATGGCGAAAAGCCGGGGTGCACAGTCGTTACGCCATTGGGGCAATGCAGCAGCAGTGGGCCTTGTCGGGCTGGGCTTCGGCGAGCTGACCGCTGCGGCGCGTGGTGGCTCTCTCATCGACGACGCTGGCAGGGCCGTAGTTGATTGGAGTCCACGTCAACTTGTTGACGTGACGGTGCGCGTGCTCGGCCGAAGAGACAAGCTGGCTATCCGAATCGGCGTGGGCACGGCCGTGGTCGCCGCAGCTATCGGGTTGGCCAGCCTGCCAGTAGCCGCCCGCACAGGCGCGATAATCGGGCTTGCCACTTCAAGTGCGGGGCTGTCCCTTCGACGTCCCCCACGATCGCTTCTCACGGCGGTGTCAGCTGCTGCCGTGGGAGCAGCCGCAATCAGTGCAGGGCTCAATCGCCCACCCAGGAAAACCTCGGGCCAAACGGCTGTGGCGCTACTCGGCGTCGGCATGCTCGCGGCTGGCAGGATGCTGCTCGCCAGGCGGCGGCGCCAGCACCGTGACCACCTTCAACTTGTGCACAGGTCAGACTGGTGGCGGGGTGGGCGTGCAAACCCGGATGACGGATTCGACGAGCACACTCCGGTGTCATCCCTGATAACTCCGGTCGATCACTTCTACGTCACCGATGTGAACCTTGGTGCCCCATTGGTCGATGTAGAGGACTGGCGACTCGCCGTCACCGGCCTCGTCGGGCGGCCGCACCGGCTGTCACTTGCCGAACTCGCCGCCGACGCCGAGGAATTCGACGCCGTCATGGTGTGTATCCACAACCCGATCGGTGGCAGTCGGGTTGGCAACGGCCGTTGGCTCGGAGTCCGACTGCGCACACTCTTGGAGCGCTCGGATCCCTTGCAGACCTCCACTACGCTCGTCACCCGAGCCGTCGACGGCTTCACCGCATCCTTGCCCTTGGGGCCGCTTCGTTCCGGCGACTTGGATGCTTATGTCGTGATCGGGTTGAACGGCGAGCCGCTTACCGCTCAGCATGGCTTCCCGGCACGGGTATTCGTGCCTGGCATCTACGGTCAATACACCGGTGCGAAGTGGCTTGAGGAACTCGAACTCATCGCGGGACCCCACAGCGACTACTGGTCGCCTCGGGGGTGGCCGCACGAACCTGCGTGGGTGCAGCCACAGGCCCGGATTGATAGTCCAACGCCCGGTGCTACGGTGAGTGGCACTATCACGGTGGCTGGGGTGGCGTGGGCACCTCCACACGGCCTCGCGGGCGTGGAGGTGCGCACAGAAAACGGTTCTTGGCAGAGCGCAGAGCTCGCCCGCGAGCTTGCCCCTTCGTCGTGGCGCCGCTGGCGAGCCCGTCTGGAGCTGGCGCCGGGCATGCACTCGATCGCCGCCCGAGCGATCAGCCGTTCCGGTCAAGTCCAAGACAGCCGCGAACGCCCACCCTTTCCCGTCGGGGCCAGCGGCTGGCACATCGTCCCCGTGCGCGTTTCCCCGTGAGCCGCACCTTCTCATCGAACATCGCCGTCGAGGTAACGGAATCGACCAGCATCAGGCCTACCCCATTCACCCCGTCGATCCGGTGGGGCCGCGCGACGCATTTGTCGTCAGCTATCTGACTGGCGAACTCAGGGCTTGTCACATGCCGTCCGGTTGGACCGAGCGATGCGATGCGACGCTTTCGCCTGCATCGCGGAGGGCGACTGGGAGGGCGAGCCCGCTATCGCCGGACTCGAACTACGTGAATCAACAGATCCGATCACTAGAAGACTAGACAGCACCACTATCGATAGCTATGCTATCCAACATGAAGGTGTCGCAGCTGTGTGAAGAGAGCGGGGTGTCGGTCCCGTCGATCAAGTTCTACTTGCGCGAAGGGCTGCTGCCCGCAGGCGAACGCGTGAGCGCAACCCAGGCCGAGTATGGTCCCGAGCACGTCGAGCGATTGCGGCTCATCCGCGCGCTCATCGACGTGGGCGGCCTCCCGGTCGCGACGGCTCACCGCGTGCTTGAGGCGATCGACTCGCCCGATCTCCCGTTGAGCTACGTGTTCGGGGTCGCACAGTACGCGATCTCCGACACGAGCCTCTATGCTGACGCTCCCGAGGCCAGCAACGGTGTCGCGCAGGTCGACGCGCTCATCGAGCAGATGGGCTGGGTAGTCTCCCACGAGAACCCCGGTCGTCGGGGCGCCGCCCGCGTGCTCGACACCTACGCCGAGCTCGGCCAACAGCACATCGGCGAACACCTCGCCGACTACGCCGAGGCAGCCGAGGTCATCGCCCGCGCCGACCTCGCTTCAGTCGCCCACCACACCGACGTCGCCGACATGGCGGAGACGGTCGTGGTCGGCACCGTCCTGGGTGACGCCCTCAATGCCTCGCTGCGCCGCATTGCGCAGGAGCACGTGTCGTATCAGATGTTCCCCGCACCGCGCGGCGCCGAAACCACTGGGAGTGAATCGTGAGTACAGCAGTTCAAAACCGTCCCTCGTCGACGTTGGCGGGCATCCGCTGGCACCGACCCCTGCTCGGGCTCGCCGTCGCGATGCTCGTGCTCGTCGTCGTGTGCCTCGTCGGCCTCCTCGTCGATCCGCGCACCCTCCTTGGGGTGAACGTGTGGGAGAAGCCACTCAAGTTTGCGATTTCCACCGCGATCTACGCCGTCACCTGGTCGTGGCTCATCGGCCAGCTGGACCGCTTCCGGCGCGTGGCGTGGTGGGCGGGCACCGTGAGTGCGGTGCTCCTGGCGATCGAACTCGTGATCATCGCGGGCGCCGCAGCCGCGGGAATCACGAGCCACTTCAATGTCTCGACACCACTGGCCACTGTGCTCTGGTCGGTCATGGCCGCGTCGATCTCCACCCTCTGGGTCGCGACCTTCGTCGTGAGCATGATCCTGTTCCGCAACCCGTTGGGCGATCGCGCACGCACCCTCGCCATCCGCGCCGGCGCAGTCATCGCGCTCGCCGGCATGGCGCTCGCGTTCCTCATGACCGGCCCGACCGCCGCCCAACTCGACGACTGGCAGGGCATCGCCGGCGCCCACACCGTGGGCCTCGCCGATGGTGGTCCTGGCCTGCCGATCCTCGGCTGGAGCACTGTCGCCGGCGACTTGCGCATTCCGCACTTCGTCGGGATGCACGCCCTCCAGCTCATCCCGCTCGCCCTCATCCTCATCGAGCTCGCGTCCCGCCGGGTGGCAGTCCTGCGCAGCGTTGCCGTGCGCTACCGGCTGGTGGCGATCATTAGCGCGACCTATGTAGCTGTGCTCGCGGTTCTGACCTGGCAGGCCCTGCGTGGTCAGTCGATCGTGCAGCCGGATGCCGCGACCCTCGCCGCAGCGCTGGCCATCGCCGTGCTGGCTCTCGCAGCCATCGCGGCCGTGGTAGTACAGCGTCGGCGCGAGATAGTGTCGCGCTAGAGCTCGATCGATTCGCCGGCCTCGAGCACGACGAACTCGCCGCCGCCCCTCTCGGTTGTGGCCCTCAGACGCTCGTTGCCGAGGTTTCGGCCGATCTGCGACAGCACGGCCTCGTGCACCGGGAGGGCCCGCGCGGGTGTGACGGCGAGGAGGTAGTCCATCGCCTCGCCGATCTTCAGCCAGGGTGCTCCGACAGGTGCGGCCAGCACCGGCACGGTAACGCCGGGCACCGTGTATGAGTCGCCCCCGTAGTAGAGCGTGTCGTTGACGAGCACGCCCACGTTGTCGACCAGCGGGATCGATGCGTGGATCACTGCGTGCTTCTCGCCGAAGAACTGAAGAGTGAAGGGGTCGACTGTCACGACATCGCCGGCCTTAACGACCTCGATGTCGAAGTCGCGCGCGACAGCCGCGACGCCGCTCGGGCCAAAGAAGCGCACGGCCGGATTGCGATCCTTGATTCGCGTGAGCTGCTCGGCAGTCCAGTGGTCGCCGTGCTCGTGGGTGATGACGACCGCGATCACGTTCATGAGGTCCGTGAGGGGCATCGTGAAACCGCCCGGATCGATGACGAGGCATGCGTCCGCCTTCTCGATGACCATGCACGCGTGCTCGTACTTCGTCAACTTCATGCGTCGAGCATAGGGGGCTATTCAACCGGCAATCCACGCCATAATCGACGGATGACACCGAAGTCCCTCCGCCTCGTCGTGGCCATCAACCCGACCGCATCGTTCGGTAAGGGGCGAAACGTCGGCCCCGCCGTCGTGCAGACCCTGCGCGCGCTCGGCCACGACGTTACGAGCCTTCAGGAGCCCGACTTCGAGCAGCTCGTGGAGTCCAGTCGCAAAGCTGTCGCATCCAAACCCGACGCTCTCATCGTGGTGGGCGGCGACGGCATGATCAACCTCGGCACAAACCTCGTGGCGGGCACGAAGGTGCCGCTCGGCATCGTGCCCTCGGGCACAGGCAACGACATGGCGCGGGGCCTCGGCATCCCGCACGACAACACCGAGGGCGCGATCGATGCGCTGGTCGCCGCCCTGCACCGGCCGCCCTGGGTCATGGATGCTGCGCTCGTCAGCTACACCGACGACGCGGGCGACCCGGCGCAACGCTGGTTCGCGTGCGTGCTCTCCGCCGGGTTCGACGCGATCGTCAATGAGCGCGCCAACCGCATGACTTGGCCGAAGGGTCCCAACCGCTATCTCATCGCGCTGGGCCTTGAGCTCATCAAGCTCAAGCCGATCCCGTACCGGCTCGTGCTCGACGGCAACGAGATCATCACCACCGGAGCGCTGATCAGTGTGGGCAATAACGTCTCGCTCGGCGGCGGAATGAAGGTGACGCCCGACGCCAAGGTCGACGATGGTTCGCTCGATGTGCTCGTGGTGCAGGCGCTCGGGCGGGCCGCGTTCCTGCGGATCTTCCCGAGAGTATTCAGGGGCGAGCACGTGACCGATCACCGGGTCTCGATTTACCCGGCCAAGCACATCCGCATCGAGGCGGAGGGCGTCGTTGCCTACGCCGATGGCGAGCGCTTCGGAACTCTGCCCCTCGAGATCGAGGTCAAGCCGAAGGCCATGCGCGTGCTTGCAACAAAGTCTCAGCCCGGAGCCTGAGGATCGCGGGTCGCGCCGCGGGCGACTGCCCGTCGGTCGCGACGCAGCTGTAGAGCGTGATCTGCTCGCCATCGCGGTCCTCGGTTGCCACGATGAACTCCTGCGTGGGTCGGCTGCCCTGTGGGGCCGCCTCCTTGAACACGGCGAAAGCGTCAGCACACGCGACTGAGACCGCGTTCTGCGTGCTGCCTGCCGACGCGAGAGTCGCGGCATCCAGCTCGCCCTTGCCGATCACGATGTAGGTGTGGGGCTCGCTACAGGGTGTAAGGGAGACCTCGGTCAGGTTGCTTCCTTCGACGAACGTGAAGCAGTCACCCACGAGCATCGTGGTCGAGCCGACGACCGTGGTCCCGGTCACCTGCCCATCGGGCCCGCGGTCGGGTCCGAGCAATCCACACGAGGTCAGTGCGACGACGGATGCCACGGCGACGCCTACCGCGACGATGACTCGCCTGGCTCTGCTCAACTGCCCCCCTCGTCTCTGGGCGCGGGCTCCGCGATTGGCGGCCCCCGAGCCGGTATGGCATACTCGTGTAGTTGTCGTGACGGCCCCATCGTATAGTGGCCTAGTACGCCGCCCTCTCACGGCGGTAACACGGGTTCGAATCCCGTTGGGGTCACGATAGCAAAAATGCTGGTCAGTTGTGGTTTCATTTGGGCTCGCGACTGCGCGCCAAAATGCCCTCTGGCAACGAAATGGCAACGGCGATGCGAGCACGGGGTTGTCTCCCGGCGTGTTCCCGATGGTGCGTGCAAACTCGTGCCCACCCGCGGATGTTCGACGCCAGCTTGCCCGAGCTAGCTCTTCCGGCTTCGCCGCCCGGCTCGTTCGGCAAAGCGATCGATCGCATGGAGTATCTCGTCGCTGCGCCACAATGTACCGAAGCGATGCTCAGTCTTGGCGCTGAGTACGCCTTGATCGGTCAGCTCGCGGAGCAGCGGGTAGGCGTTTTGCGAGCGGATCCCGAGTTCCTCGGCGATGAGTGCGGCATCCAAGACCGGGGTGCGGGCGACGATCTCGAGGACGCGCCACACGCCGCTGTCGGATCGGGCTGTGACGCGCTCCCGCCAGCCAGATGCGATCATGTCGATATCCGCGACCAACTCGCGAGCGTTGACCACCGCACGCAGGCTCGCCTCCGCGAAACGGGCGACTATCGGCTCGGGATCCCCGGCACGGTACGCCGTGAGGGCTGCGTGGTAGCCGTCAACGTCGGCGAGCAGCCCGGCCGATACCGGTACTGCCACCGCACGCGTGACGGCGCGGTGGCGGAGGAGCGCCTGCGCAAGCGCTCGGCCCGTGCGGCCGTTGCCGTCGGTGAAGGGGTGGATCGTCTCGAATTGCGCGTGAGCGATTGCCGTGAGCGTGAGGGCTCCGACATCTGTCCGTCGGGAGAAAGTGACGAGATCTTCGACCAGCTGCGGTACCCGCTCCCATCTCGGCGCGACGTAGTCGGCGCCGATCGGTGATTGCGGGCTCGTGCCGATCCAAACGGGCTCGGTTCGCCAACGAACAGGGGTGTGCTGGGGCTGTCCCGCCATGAGGACCGCGTGCATCTGGGCGACCGCTTCTGCGGTGATGCCATCGGCGAGATCGATCGCTGCGCGCAGTGCGGCGGTGTTCGCGGCGATCATGGTCGCGTTCCGAGCCGCGTGTCCAGTCAGTTCCGCGGTCAAGATCGCCCTCGCGCTCGCCGTGAGCTGCTCGATCTGCGATGACGCGGCGGCCTCGCTCCGCAATAGTACCGGGCCGAACGCGGCGACCCGATGCCCTAGCTCGGCATCGAAGCGACTCAACTCGCGGCCAGCCTCCTCAGCCGCGGTCACGGCGGCGTCAGGGAGATCAACGGTGACCGTGGCGATCAGCGCGGGGACGCTTGCTTCGTACTCACGTGGTCCGCCGAGATATGAGGAGAGTCCGGGGCCGAAGTCCTCGGCATAGGCTGGTGTCCACATCAGCTTCTCGGCGGCAACCGAGGGCCAGGATGTCATAACGCCTCCCGCGTCGTGTATGAGTTAGCATCCTAACTCATAAGATCACCGTGGGCTGTTCTGACTTGTCCTCGAGCGAAGTCGGGTAGGTGAATCCCGAGTCCGTGGCAACAGGATGGCAACGAACAGGGCCGACATGACCGAATCGAACCCACTCCACGCACCCGAAACACTGCATACGCACTGCGATCTCAAGAAGGTGCCCGCACGGACAGGCGCTGAACTCCCTCTCACGGCGGTAACACGGGTTCGAATCCCGTTGGGGTCACGATAGCAAAATGATGCTCCGCCTAGTCTCAGTCGGCTTCGAAGAGCCGGCCGATGCAGTGATTCATCCCGGACATGGCTCCGATCAAGACACCGTCTGGAGCTTCTCCATCGCGTAAGCCCAGGGGATCCTTTCCTGCTCGAGTCGAACATGACCGAGTGCACGGAGTTCGGCCAAGGTGGCGGCTTCAGATTCGATGAGCAGGCTCGCGGTGCCTAGGAACGGGTTCGGTTCCACGACCCAAAGATCACGATGCTCATGCAGCGTCCGGGCGTCCATGAGGATGGACTGCGCTTCGAGACCAACGGATCGGGCCTTGTTCAGGATCCGGAAGCCGTGCGAATCGAGATCTCCCCAGTAGAAAATCCGCGATGCGCGCAGCCACGGGATGTGTGCGAGGGCGACGACTGCGTTGCCCTGCCCGTAGGCCGCGACGACGCCAGGCATCGTCGGAAGGGAGAGGAAGGTTTGGAGGTTCTCGACGATCAGCGTCGCTTGTGGGCGCAAGCTCAAGGCTGCCAGGTTCTCGATCGGTGCACCAATGTCGCGCAATCCTCCGGCGGAGTCGGCGGAGTCGGCGGGGTCCAGCAGGCGAATCCGCCCGAGGTCCGTGCGCTCGTTGAGACCAAGCGAGCTGCGCCCGGTAGCCGCGAGAGTTAAGGATTCGACCATCGCTCGGTGACGTTCCAGCCACTTCGTGTCGATGCCGCGAACCGGGAGCTCTCGAAGGCGCAACCCCGAGTTGGGGTGCCGCACGAGCCACTGGATCGCGGTGGTGAGACGCTCGAAGTCCGTTTCGTCGAGTTCGCCGACCTCGCGCAAGTGAGTGCGGAGCACGCCGTCGATCTCGGTGCCGAGGTACGCCTGAAGCAACGAGGCTCGGCTCGCCCATCGTCGCCAGCGCTCGCCTTCCCCTGCCAGCGCTGTGAGCGCATCCGGGCCATCCACCTGAACCCGGTTCGGTACGACCTGCGTGCCGATGCGGGGCCACACCCGCTGCACCCAGATCACGGAGATCGGCATCCGATCCGAGGCCTTACGCCAGGACTCGACCCACCGCACCGTCCCGTCGATGTCGGCGATCGCGTCCCGCTCGGATGGCGGCTGCAGCGGCGTGTCGAGCGTTGCCGTGGTCGTGTCCCCGAGGGCCCAATCGCGCAGGCCCGCGTCCACGCGCCGTCGGACGCGCAAAACGAACTCCTCAGGAGTGACCGGCATCAGTCCGGGCGCTCCCAATCAACCGGCTGAAGACGAGAGCGGTTCCGCTCCGGATTCGAGACGCTCGTGATCGCGCCGATGTACTGCTCGAGCGTCGTCAGCAGCTTCTGCGGGGTGGCCAGGATCATGTGGAAGCCGAAGGCAACGAATACATCCATCGCCATCCGGGTGTACGCCGCATCGGCCTTGTCAAATGCCTCATCGAGGATCACTGTCCCATAGCGGGGCTCGAACTCGTCAGCGTCTGCGAGTTGGTACCGTAGCGCAGCCGCCAGGCAGAAGATGACGAGTTTCTGGCGTTGCCCGCCGGAGAGTCCGGCCCCTGAGTCGTGGACGTTGAGGATGGTTCCGGTGGAGTCGCGCTCCTGGGCTTGGAAGGTCACATGCTCGCGGGTGTCGAGCACGCGCTGCTGCCACCGCTGGTCAGCGTTTTCGCTGGAGCCGAGTTTGCGCATGAGCGAGGCCAGCACGGTGAATCGGCGCTCGGCGGACGCGATATCGTCGCTGGTCCAGTTGCCATCGACGACTGTGCGCAGGTCACCGAGGAAGTCGGCGACCTCGCGGCTGCGCTGCTCCTTGACGACGATGGTCAGGTATCGCCCTTTGTCGAACTCCGACTTGCCGAGCGAGGCGTTGATTGGGTCTACCCGGTCCTGGACGCGGCGCGGCGCCCCGAGGATCTCGTCGCGAAGATGGATAACTGTGTCCCGCGACCGGTCGCGCAGGAGCGCAAGGAAATTCGCCTCGTAATCCGGCAGACCTCTCTCACGAATCTCGGCCAGTCGAATCCGATATCCGCCGCGATCTTCGATCGAGGTGGTGAGATCAGGCAGGGTCGTCTCCCAGGCGTTCCGGAAGTTCGCCACCTGTTCTGCGAAGCGGTTGGTGGCTTGGGCGCGTCGATTCGACGCCTGGCGTTCAACATCGTTGAGGGCGTCCTTCACCTCGCTCTGCACCCGATCAATGTTTTCGAGTGTGAGCTTTCGGGCGGTCGCCCGAAAGCGCTCGTTGAGTGCCATCGTCGTCGAGACGGCGAGCTCTGCGACTGACATGCTCTTCGCCTCGCGCAGAACCATCTCATAGCGTTCGGCATCGGTACGCATCTGCCGGTCCGCGGCCTCAGCATCTGCGGCTTCGCTGCGTGCCTGATCGCGCGCCCGCCGAGTTTCGTTTTCGACCGCTGCAGCCCGGGCGAGATCCGCGGTAGTGGTCAGAGTCTCGAGTTCACGTTGCAGAGACTGCATGTGCTGCTCCGCTGCGTCGAGGTCGTAAGTGCTGGGATCAGTGGCGGCCAAGTGCGCGAGTGTGGTTCGCCGCTGCATGGCACGGTCGCGCTCGCCACCTGCAAGATCAAGCTGCGCCCTCGCGTCCTCAAGCTCTAGCCGAGCGGCGAGGAGTTGTTGCTCCAAAAGCTGAATCTTCGGCTCGTTGTTGGAGCCGAGCGACCAGTGGTTGCGGTCATCGACCTGGAAGCGGTCGTCCTTCTCGAACCCGCGACGGCTGCGTTTCACCAGCCCTCGGACGGTGACCCCGCGCTCCACCGAGTCGAGTTCATCCGGGTGCTCAACGCAGGCATAGTCGAACTCACGGCTCAGGCGGTTGTTCAAGTGGTCTGCGAACTGCCCGGCGGCGATGTCGACGCGACGAAAGAGTGAACGTTCCGACGTCGAGACCGGAGCATCGGATCGTGCCACCACGACGTCGACGACGACACGAACGCCCCAGTGCTCGGCGTCGACCGCCCGACGAACGTCCGCGGCGTGCCGGTCCCGCACGAGGATGGTGGTCGCGAGCGACGCGAGCACGCGTTCGATCGCACCGGTCCATGGTTCGTGCTCGGGGCGGACGTCGATGAGTTCGCCGGCGAAGGGCAGCTCCCCCTCGCCGAGGCCGGCCGCTTGGGCAAGGGCGGCACGAGCACGCAAGAGGCGCCCGTCGATGTTGCTGCGCCGCTGACGCAGCTCGCTCAGTTCGGCTTCGAGATGCGCGACCCGGTCGCGAGCGTTCTTATAGGTGTCATGTAGCTCGGTGCCGACCGGCGCCGGGCCGGCGCTATCGGCCTCACGGGAGGCGACCGCGAACAGTTCGGCGAACTCGGCCGCGTCCGCTGGCATGTGCACCCCGATGGCGGCAAGCTGCGTGGCGAGCCCGTCGCGGGCCGCGACGACGCGCTTCTTCGCCTGCTCAGCATCCTCGATTCGCTTGGTAAGCTGAGTGACCTGGATGCCTCCCGCCTGATTCAGGCGGGTGAGTGCTGCTTCGTGGGCGCCCTCCGCCTCGCTCCGCCTCGCCCGCGCCTGGTTCGCGGCGACGGCGAGTCGTTCGACGTGGGCCCGAGTCGATTCGAGTGCTTCGTCGGCGAGCCTGACCCGCTCGGTCGCGACGTATCCGGGCACCGCTTCGGCAAGATCGCGAGTCGCCGTCACCTCGGCGTCCGCCGTCTCGAACGCCTTCGCGATTTCGTCGATCCGAGTCAGCGCTTCGGCCTGCTTGCGCAGCTCGACGACATGGTCGTATGCCTCCTTCAGTTCGGTGAACTGGGTGACTGCATTGTCAGCGCGGTCGAACGTCGTAGGTCGATCGAGCATGAAGTTGCGGAACAGGTCGTCGAGGCTGCCGAGGCTCTTCGCGGACTGCGTCCGGTGCAGCAGCACGAGGGCGTTCTCCGCCTGCATTTGGAACAAGGTGCGGATACGGGCGAAGAACTGCCCATTCGTGCCGCCAGAGGTCACGACGACCGGGTCGAGGTCCGCTTTCATCCGTCGGACATCAAGACCTCCCTCCGCGTAGGGCTTGAAGTCGACCAAGGTCGGGCTCGTGCGGAGGATGACACAGGCATCGGCAAGGTCCGCACGGTCGACACTCGCACCTTTGATGTGGAACAGCCGCACCAGAGTGATCGGAGCCTCGACTAGATTCTCGTAGCGCAGCAGGACGCCTGACCAGGTCGCCCGCCCGCCGCGTAGGTAGGAGGCGACCGCCTTGCTCTCGTACTCCGACACCTCCCGGCTCCACGCGCCGCGCACGTAACTGACGAAGTCGCGATCGTTGCTGCGATCCGCCGTGTCCTGCGCCGCGGCATTGAACCGGATGCGCCCGGGGGTCAGCACCGCCGCGATCGCATCGAGCAACGACGATTTGCCAGAACCCGAGGGGCCGGTCAGCAGATGTCCCTTCCGCGCCACGTCGATGACGTGGTGGCCATTAAAAGTGCCCCAGTTCGCGAGCTCGATACGAGCGAGGCGCCACTGACCCGGATGGCCCCCTGTGTGCTCGTCGACGGCGAAGTCGAGAAACGTCATTCGTCGCCGTCCTCGTGGACCTCATCGACGACACCAGACGCGGCGGCCTTCTCGAAAGCAGTCCGAAGGGCTCGCGCTTGGTCGGCATCTACGAGGAGCCGGACGATCGGCGAGATCTCGACCCGGTCATCGCTTTGACCGAGCGAGTGCGTGACCCGGAGAGTGTTCTGCATCCGTCCCCACGCAGCGTTGAGGTTGCGGGTGAAGGTGATTTCATCCTTGTTCGCAGGGCGATAAGTCTGCAGCTGAGCGAAAATGTCCGCCTTGTCGACGTACGGACGGGCATCCTGACTTGCGAGCATCAACCGCCGTAGCTCCAGCAGCATGAGCGTGTCGACGAAGGTCAACGAGATGGTGCGGGCCGCCTTCGGAAGCTCAATCTCGTCGCCGATCGCGTTCCTGACGAAGGCGAACTCCGCCTCGTGGTCGATGATGAGATCGAGGAACATGTCGTTCAGGCGCGACCGGATCGACGCCTCGTCCGCGCGCAGCGTCTCCCAGTTCTGCGGAGATGCCGCCCGTGACAGATAC
>JBJXDR010000190.1:0-12295 GCA_046155245.1 Rhodoglobus sp.
CGGTGAATCCGGGCGTCTTGCGAGCGACGACCTCGAGGTCGACACCGTCGGCCATCGGCTTGCCCTTGGCGTGCACCTCGAGAATCTGCTTGCGACCCTGGAGGTCGGGCGAGTCCACGCCGATCTGGCGGTCGAAGCGGCCCGGGCGCAGCAGGGCGGGGTCGAGCACGTCGGGGCGGTTGGTCGCCGCGATGAGAATCACGTTGGTCTTGACGTCGAAGCCGTCCATCTCGACCAGCAACTGGTTGAGGGTCTGCTCGCGCTCGTCGTTGCCGCCGCCGATGCCGGCGCCACGGTGACGACCGACCGCGTCGATCTCGTCGATGAAGATGATCGACGGCGAGTTCTGCTTCGCCTGGTCGAACAGGTCGCGCACGCGGCTCGCGCCGACACCAACGAACATTTCGACGAAGTCTGAACCGGAGATCGTGTAGAACGGCACGCCAGCCTCACCCGCGGTTGCGCGGGCGAGCAGGGTCTTGCCGGTTCCGGGCGGGCCGTAGAGCAGCACCCCCTTGGGGATGCGAGCACCGACGGCGAGGAACTTCGCGGGCTCCTTGAGGAAGTCCTTGATCTCCTCGAGCTCCTCGATGGCCTCGTCCGCACCGGCCACGTCTGCGAAGGTCACCTTGGGCGACTCCTTGCCCACGAGCTTGGCCTTCGACTTGCCGAACTGCATCACCCGGTTGCCGCCACCCTGCATGCGACTGACCAGGAAGTAGAAGATGACACCGATGATGAGGAACGGGATGACCAGCCCGAGCAGGCTCGTGAAGAAGTTGGTCTGCGGAACCTCATCATCGAACTTGACGTCGGCGTCGGTGATCGCCTTGACGACCTCGATGCCGCGCGGGGCCACATAGTAGAACTGCACCTTGGTGCCGTTGTCACCGTTCGCTGTGGACAGAGTCAGGTCGACTCGCTGCTCACCGTCGACGATCTTGGCCGACTCGACAGTCGTGCCCTTGAGAAGGTCAAGACCCTCCTGAGTCGAGATGACGCGGAAACCGGCCGCGGTGGTGATCCACGTGATGCCGATCGCGATGACTGCGAATGCGACCACGATCCAAACGATCGGCCCGCGAAGTGTACGCCTGAGATCCATGTTGTTCCGGGCCCCGAGCCCGGCACCTTCCTAGAGAAGAAACTTGGATGTAAGGCTATCGCCACCCGCCTTGGCGCTTGCTCAACGTTCGCCCTTGGCGTACCTACGAGTAGACGTGCGGGGAGAGTATGGCGACACCGCGCAGGTTGCGGTACCGCTCCGCGTAGTCAAGCCCGTACCCCACCACGAAGGCGTTCGGGATGTCGAAACCGAAGTACTTGACGTCGACCTGCACCCGCGCGGCATCCGGTTTGCGCAACAGGGCAAGAATCTCGATGCTCGCGGGGCCTCGGCTCTCGAGGTTGGCGCGCAGCCACGAGAGGGTGAGGCCGGAGTCGATAATGTCTTCGACGATGATCACGTGGCGTCCCTTGAGGTCGGCATCGAGGTCTTTGAGGATGCGCACGACACCGCTCGTCTCGGTGCTCGCGCCGTAGCTCGAGACGGCCATGAAGTCGATGTCGACGTGCATCTTGAGCTCCCGCGCGACATCCGCCATCACCATGACCGCACCCTTGAGCACGCCCACCAGCAGAGGGCGCTCGCCCGCGTAATCGGCTTCGACTCGGCGCGCGAGTTCGGCGATCCTGTCGTGGATCTGCTCCTGAGTGAGGAGCACATCGGTGATGTCGTCGGCGACGTCGGCGAGTTCCATGGGCTACTCCTTGGGGTGAGGTCGCGCGGCTCGGAAGGTGAGCAGTCCGCCTTGCCGTTCCACCCTAATGCCGGGCAGGTCGAGGGGCCCTTGCCCGTGCCAGTCGGTCACGAGCCGTACGACTTCGAGGGTGTGGGTGCGGCTGAGGCTCACGGCGAACTCGCTGAACACCGCGAGCCGGATGAGCCGCTGCCGTAGTGCGGGCGGGTTCGCAGCGAGCGCAGCGATCGGCAGGGCGAGGCCGGCCTCAGAGTGCTCGGCGAGGTCGTCGGCGAGTTCGGCCGCAAAGTGGTCGAGCGCGTCGGAATCCTCGCGCAGCTGCTCCGCGGTGCGTGCGAGGGCCTCCGCGATGCCCGGGCCGAGCTCGGTCTCGAGCGCGGGGAGCACCCGCTGCCGCACCCGCACGCGGGCGAACGCGGGGTCGTCGTTCTGTGGGTCGAGCCACGGCTCCAACCCCGAGTCGGCGCAGAACTGCACGGTCGTCGACCGACGGATGCCGAGCAGCGGCCGCACATACAGCCCGGTTACCGGCGCCATGCCCTGCACACTCGCGGGGCCACTGCCGCGGGCGAGGCCCAGCAGCACGGTCTCCGCCTGATCGTCGAGGGTGTGACCCAGGAGCACGGCTCGCGCGCCTGTCTCGGCGGCGACGTCGTTCAGGGCCGCGTAGCGGGCGGTGCGTGCGGCAGCCTCCGGCCCGCCGTCTGCGCCCACGGTGACCGTGCGGACGGTGACGGGGTTCAGCCCGAGCGACTCGGCCTGGCGCGCGGCGTGCGCTGCGGCATCCGCCGACCCGGCTTGAAGCCCGTGGTCGATGATCACGGCGCCGGCGCGCAGGCCCGCTCGCGGCGCCTCGAACGCTGTTGCGGCGGCCAGCGCGAGGGAGTCAGGGCCACCGCTGAGCGCTACGAATACGAGACCCGCGCCCCGATCTGTACCAAATGCAGGAGATTTATGGCCCGCAAGGGCGGTTTGCTCGCTTGCGACGGTGCTGGTCGAGAAATCTCCTGCATTTGGTACGGAGGCCGTGAGGGCGAGGTCGGAGAGCGCGGAACGGGTGGCGCGCCGCACGTCCGCGATGGCGGGCGTGAGTCGGGGGCGAGTTGGCGGCATCCGCTAACGTTATTGCAGCATCCCGCGCCCCGCCCTAGGAGCGCCCCTACTTTTGGAGCATGGCCATGGCCGTCTACGACGTCATCATCGAAATCCCCCGGGGTTCGCGCAACAAGTACGAGGTCGATCACGAGACCGGGCGCGTGCGGCTCGACCGGGTGCTCTTCACCGGCTTCGTCTACCCGACCGACTACGGCTTCTTCGAGAACACCCTCGGCCTCGACGGCGACCCCGTCGACGCGCTCGTGCTGCTCGACTACCCCACCTTCCCGGGCGTCACGATCTCGGTGCGTCCGGTCGCCGTCTTCAACATGACGGATGACGCGGGCATCGACTCGAAGGTCATCTGCGTACAGGCGAAGGACCCGCGCTGGAAGCACATCCAGGACCTCGACGACATCCCGGAGTTCACGCGCAAGGAGATCGAGCACTTCTTCGAGCACTACAAGGATCTGGAGCCCGGCAAGTGGGTCAAGACCGAGGGGTGGCAGGGCGTCGCGCGCGCCGAGGAGATCGTCGTCGCTGGCTTTGAAAAGCTGAAGGCCGAGCGCGACTAGCTACGCCGTCGGGCGCCCTGCGTACGCGAGCGCGTCGTAGTAACGAACCCCGACTCGACGCACGGGAACGCCGTCGTACGGCGCCTCGATCATCTGGCCCCCGCCCACATAGAGGGCTACGTGATAAATGCCCCCGGCCAAGGTACCGCCGTCAGCGTAAAAGATTAGGTCGCCAGGGGCGAGTTGGGCAAGCGGTACCAGTCGGCCAGCAGCGGCCATGGTGTTGTACTGATCGGTAGCACTGTGAGTTCCGACATACACCCCAACCGACGCGTAGGCCGCCTTCGTCAGCCCAGAACAGTCCCACGTGCTCGGGCCCATCCCGCCGAACTGGTACATCTCGCCCAACTGATCCGCGGCGTAGGCGATTGCCGCACTCGCGGCTGGCGCGGAGGGGCCGGGAACGGGCGGTGGAGAAGCCGCGGGAGGCGCACTCGGAGAATCCCCCGGGTCTGATGGTGTCGGAGCCTGCGCGCCGTTTGCGGCATCGACGAGGCCCGCAAGATACTGCTGCTCCAACTCGGCTGTGGTGCCCTTGAGTGTCGACAGCTGCGAATACAACTGTTCGGATGCCTCGCGCTGCTGGTTCACCCGAGCGACCGCCGCATCCGCCGCCGCTTGCGCAACCGTCAACGCCGCCTCTGACAGGTCGGCACGTTTCGCTCGCTCCTTCTCGGCTGCACGCGCCTGGGCGGTGAGCGCCTTCGCGAGGTTGGTATCGATCTGGGCCTGACGGTAGATCGCGTCGGCCTGTTCAACCACCTTTGTCATGGTGCCGAGGGAACCCAGGAGATCTCCCGCGTTCGGGCTGAGAAAAAGTTCGAGGCTCAGACTTCCTCCTCCGGCACGGGCTATCTGCGCGAGCAGTTGGCCCGCCCGTCGATTCGACACGGCTGCGCGATCGGCGGCGCTTTGTGCCTGCTGGTCGAGTTGCTTGGCCTGTGCTGATGCCTTCTCAAGCTCCGCCTGTGCGAGGTGAGCTGCTTCGCCTTTCTGCAACGAAACCCGGCCGAGGGCATCCGCCCGTTGCTGGAGGCCGACAAGAATAGTTTCGATCTCACTGATTGCCGCTTGGGTTGCAGTGGCGCTTTGCTGTGCGGCTTGCACGTCATCCCATGAGGGATAGTCCTCGGCGGCGGCGGGGCCACCCGAGACAATCAGTCCCGCGAGTAGCACAGCCGTGACTAGGCCGAGGGATCGCGCATGCGATGGCACTACCGTTCCCCACTCCTGCTGTGGCCTTTAGCCAATAGTGATGCCCTGGCCAGAAAAGAACGGCACAGAGTCGGTAGCAACTCCATCAATGCGCACCTCCAGGTGCAGGTGGCATCCGGTCGACAGGCCGGTGGTTCCGACATTCGCGATGTTCTGGCCCACCATTACTTCTTGGCCGTAGGAGACCAAGATCGAGCTCATGTGAGCGTAGGCAGTGGCGACTCCGCCGCCGTGGTCGATAAGCACGAAGTTTCCGTACGTTCCGTTCCACCCCGCGTAGACCACGGTGCCGCTTGATCCCGCGTAGATGTTCCGCCCACAGGGTGCCGCGATGTCCGTGCCCCGATGATAGGTCGAGGCTCCAGCGAGGGGCGCGACACGCGGTCCGAAGCCATCAGTAATACGACCAGAAACAGGCCGGACCCAGCCGCTCAGACTGATCTCGCCGGCGTCAAGACTTGCGTCACTGCCAATGCGTTCGCGCACGCCGGCGAGGTAGTCGGCCTCAGTGGCGGCCCGCTTCTCCTTGAGCACCACGAGTTGTTGGGCTAGGCGGGCCTGATTGTTCTCCTGCTCGGTGAGCGCGGTCGCAGCGGCAGACGCCGCCGTTTGGGCTTCAACAAACGCCTTCTCCGCCACCAGCTTGAGCTGCTCGAGTTCGTTCTTGGCCACATCGGCCTGGTCGGTGAGCGCTTGCGCGGTATTGCGATCGAGCAGGGCACTCTCGTAGATCACGTACGCCTGATCGGAGATCTTGCTCGACATCCCTAGGCCGTACAAAAGGTCTGCGGCATTGCCGGAGTTTGCGAACAGGTCGGCAGTGATGTCGCCGCCCCCCGACCGCGCAAGTTGAGCAGCCCATTGCCCAGCCCGCTGACCGGACACCAGAGCGGTTGCCCTCGCAGCATCGGCTTGCTGTTGAAGGTTTCCGGCCCGATATGCCGCCTGTTGGAACTTGGCGTCGGCCGCGTCCCAGATCACGCCTTTTGCTTCGGCGTCCGCCTGGGTACGGGCGGCTTCGGCCTGAAGTCCGGCGAGCATCCCCTCGATTTCGGTGATCGCTGCGGCCGTGGCCGCCTCGTCGTTGCGCACTGCGGCAACGTCGTTCCACGTCGGATACTCGGTGGCGTAGGCGGGCGCGCTTGAGACGATCGTTCCTGCGACGAGGGCCGCGAGCACCGCGAAGGTCGCCACGAGGCGGCCGCTACCCTTGGCGGTCGCTGTCCCCCGGCGAGAGCCGGTGATGAGTTTTGCCTTGATACCCATTTGTCCCCGAATCGTGTACATCATTGTGATCGAGTCACGTTGATAACACTGCTAACAGTGACAACACTAACAACATGCGACTCGAATTCCCAGCAAGCTTCAACTCCGAGTTGAAACTACCTTCGAGACCCCCGGATGCCGCGGACATTCGCCCCTGTTGCGCCAAACTGGGCCATCCCGTCGCCCCGGGGGCTGGTCTAAGGTGACAGTCGCTCTGTCGAGGTAGCCACATTCGTGGGTATGGGTACACGCGGACCCGCAAAAGTGGCTACCTCGAAGGCGCGACCGCCGACATTCCGAGCGCGCACGGACCCGGCACCGAGTCGTCGCGCGTTTGGCAAAAGTCCCGGCGGCCCCTATGCTTGACCCTCGGTAGCTGAGATGTCTTGTGAATCGCGGCCCCATCGTTTAGTGGCCTAGGACGGCGCCCTTTCACGGCGTTAACACGGGTTCGAATCCCGTTGGGGTCACCAAACACAGGCACCACAAGCTAGGCCCTGTAGCGCAGTTGGTTAGCGCGCCGCCCTGTCACGGCGGAGGTCGCCGGTTCAAGTCCGGTCAGGGTCGCAAGGCACGGCTTATCTCTCGCCAGATGGCCGTGCCTTACCTGTACTACTTTGGTAGCGCAGGGCTCTGTAGCTCAGTTGGTAGAGCGCACGACTGAAAATCGTGAGGTCACGGGATCGACGCCCGTCGGAGCCACCACTGTAAATGCTGGTCAGAGTCGTGTTTTGCTCGCGGGAGGGTTCAGGGGGCCTCGATGCTGCGGTGCGATTTGACTACATTTCGAATGCGGGTCGGGCGGCAACTCACATAGTTGTGCCTTCCATTGCGGGACACCGTAGGGAATGACGGTACCTCGGCGTGACTACATTCACGAGCCTTTGGAACTCCCTGCCGAGTCTTCCGTGTGTCTAAGCGACGGCCGCTGCCGCGTCGTCGACTCGAGAGCTCATCACGTTAATGCTGGCTGCGTCGGCGCCATGAGCCAGCGCGTATCTGGGCAGCGCAGCCAGCGAAGGCTTCAGCTGCTTCAAGAAGGCATCCGCTACAGGATCACGCACCCCGAAAAGGTCAAGTGCGTCCCTCGTCATGAAGGAACCCAGGCTCAACTCGCCATTTCCGAAAAGAGCGAGTTGGTGGCTGTTGCCGTCACCCAGAGGCTCAGGGTTCACGTCGAAAGCGGGAGCGACTGTCCACGCAGTTCCGCGACGAAGGAACCCGTGGTTGCGTAGGTGATCATCGAGGTCACCGACTAAACAGCCAAACACGGCCCGGCGCCACAATTCGGCCGGATCGGAGCCGTTTAACTGCGCGAAGTCGACGACGTCAACCCAATCGCCTCCGCCGCCGTCGGTCGCTTCGAGTGCGGTCATCGCCGAGATGTACGGGATGCGGGTACCGTCATCCGTTCGGTCGAACCGTCTTAGGAACAGCACGGTGCGTTCGGTTCCGTCTACGGTGAATCGCTTCGTCAGATGCATGGGGGTGTCGATCCCCACGGCGCCCATGGCATCCAGCATTGCCGCTTCCCACGCCATGACGTTCCAATCGTCGCCAATCGGCTTGGGGAACTTCGCCAGCCACAGGTCAGCTCCGATCCTTACGTTTGCCTTAGGACGAGCGCCACCCAAGGACCCCGTTGCCCTGAACAAGCGACGGATCGCCACTTCGTCGATCTCGGTCTCACCACGCTCGATTTGATCCGCGACGTGAATGATGTCGGATAAATCAGCTTCGACGGGCACCCCGTGACCCGCCGATACTGCGACACCGTCAGCCCAGAAACGAGTGGCCCCTTGGCGGCCCTCGTCGCTGACACCGAACATCAGGCTGAGCTCATCAAGCGTGCGGCCGGCGGCACGGTTCTGCACCTTCCGCCCCCACGTGTCCGGCGCCGAATCACTAAACGGGTTTGCGGGAGATAAAGACTGCGCGCCGGGGAACAAGCTGAGCGCCGGGGAGAGTGCGAATGCTTCTCGCATGCGTAGGTATGCGCTGTCATATTCGAATGCCCCTGAAGTCCTGGTTCGGTAGATCCTGCCCGCGAGCATCTCGGTGCGGCCCACTACCGTCGTTACCTCGTAGGTTTCAGTCATACGTACGCACCCGCACGCGTTCGGGGAGCTTCTCGTCAACCATTAGTCGGCCACGCTCGGTATCAAATGGATCAGATGCAGCGACTACGCCATCCATTAGCCCGAGGACCCGCAAGACACGCAAAGTGATCTCGAGTGTCGTGCCTTCGCCGTTCTCGAGTTTGCTTATCGTCGGCGGAGTAGTACCGGCGCGCTCGGCTACCATTCTCGCAGTTAGCCCCAGCAGCTTTCGCTGGCTCGCGACGTTCTGCCCGATAGTGCGCAGAGCTCGTTTTACTGGGATAGGAGTTGTCGACATAGACTTACTTTAGACTAAAGATGCTTTATCTAAAAGCCTTTAGGACTAAAGAAGATTGATTCTATCTTCTGAAAGCGCACCAAGTGCATCTCGCACAGGCCTAGTTGTTCTTCCCACGGACGTTGTGATCAGCGTGGCGTGAGCTGAGGTGGCGAGGACCTCCGGTATCGATGTGGGTTACGACACTCAATCGATTCACGGAGGCCCTCATGTCTTACGTTACCCACGCCAACGCCCGCCTGACCCCGGTCGGCCGGCTTGCGCTGGCCCGGTTCGTCGTCGATGGGGGGTGGGCGCATGCCCGCGTCGCTGAGCGGTTCCAGTGCACCCGCTCAACGGTGTCGAAGTGGGTGGCCCGGTACCGGCTGCACGGTCAGGCCGGGCTGCTGGACCGGTCGTCGCGGCCGCACCGATCGCCGGCCCGGCTGCCGTTGCGCACGGAGCGCCGGATCGTGGCACTGCGGTTCACCCGGCAGTGGGGTCCGCACCGGATCGGCTACCACCTGCACCTGAGTCAGTCGACGGTGTCAAAGGTGCTGGCCCGATATCGGATGCTGCTGCTCGGCCAGCTTGACCGGACCACCGGGCTGCCGGTGCGCAAGCCCACGCCGGTGCGTTACGAGCGGGAGAAACCGGGTGATCTGGTGCACGTCGATGTTAAGAAGCTGGGCCGCATCCCCGACGGCGGCGGCCACCGGACCCGGGGCCGGCAGGCTGGACGCAAGAACCGGTCTGGCGTGGGCTACGCGTACGTGCATTCCGCTATCGACGACAACTCCCGGCTGGTCTACTCCGAGATCCTCGACGACGAACGGAAAGAGACCGCGTCGGCGTTCTGGCGGCGCGCCCGCCGCTACTACATGTCCGAGGGCATCACGGTGAAGCAGGTGATGACCGACAACGGCTCCTGCTACCGGTCGTTCTTGTTCGCCGCCACGCTCGGCGTCCGAGTCAAGCACCTGTTCACCAAGCCCTACCGGCCGCAGACGAACGGCAAGATCGAGCGGTTCCACCGCACGCTCGCCGCCGAATGGGCCTACACCGAGCACTACGACTCTGACGCAGCACGCGCAGCCACCTACGGAACCTGGGTTCATCACTACAATCACCACAGACCCCACACCGGCATCGGCGGCAAGTCACCCATCGAACGCGTCCACAACGTCCGTGGGAAGAACACCTAGTCACCCCCATGACTGCGTGCAAAAGTGACGAAAACGAACCGAAGCCCTTTCAGCCACACACGGCGGCCGGCTGTGACACCCAGGAGTACGAATAGCGGTCCGAACCACCAGTGGATCCCGACATTGGTGACCACCGCGTTCGAGAACATGACCACCGCGTCCCATCGGGCGTCCCACATCAGCTCCCTCAACTGTGACCAGTCAAACAAGATGCCCCTTTTGTTAGCGGCCATGCGAAACTGCCCATAGGTGGCCACGGAACTGCCCACTGACGGCCAGTAGAACTGCCCGCTGGTGGCCATGAGATCTGCCCACTTCTGTTTCTGAACCCCCGACCGCTTATCCGGCGGGAGCCCCTTCCTGGGATTTGATGACGGTGTCTAGCCACACCAAATCGCCCCAGGAAGAGGCCCTGAATGAAGTTTGACGGAGAAATCATGGAAATCCTTGCTGCCTACGATCTGACTGGATCGTTGCGCGCCACAGCCGAGCTCACCGGTTGCTCGCATCACACTGTCGCCCGGCACGTCGCGGCTCGCGACGCCGGCCGCCCGATGGCGGAGCCGGCCTATCGGGGTCGGGTCACGGACCCGTTCCTGCCCAAGATCGAGGAATGGGTCGAGGCGTCCAAGGGCAAGATCCGCGCCGATAAGGCGCACGACAAGCTGCTCGCGCTCGGCTATGACGGCTCGGACCGGTCGACGCGGCGGGCGGTCGCCCAGGTGCGCGCCGCCTACCGGCTCGGTCATGCCCGGGTGCACCGCCCCTGGATCACGGAGCCGGGCATGTGGTTGCAGTATGACTTCGGCGACGGCCCCGTCATCGACGGGCGCAAGACGGTGTTGTTCGTGGCGTGGTTGGCGTGGTTGCCGGTTCCGGATCGTGATTGCGCTGCGGGATCGCACCGTGCCGAGCGTGTTCGCGGCGTTGGATCGCAGCTTCCGGATCTTGGAGGGCGCCCCAACCTACGTGCTTACCGACAACGAGAAAACGGTCACCGTGTCCCACATCGCCGGGGTCCCGGTGCGGAATCAGCAGACGGTGGACTTCGCCCGCCACTACGGGGTCACCGTGTTGACCTGCCAACCGGCGGACCCGGCGTCCAAGGGCGGGGTGGAGTCCTCGGTGAAGCTCGCCAAGGCCGACATCGTTCCGAAGGACACGAATCTGCGGGCCGAGTATGCGTCGTTCGCCGAGCTGGAAGCGGCCTGCGACGCGTTCATGGACGAGGTGAACAACCGGGAACACCGGGCCACCCGCCGGAAGCCGGCGGTGATGCTTGAGGAGGAACAACCACGGTTACACCGGGTCCCGGGCACCGCGCACACGGTCGCGTTCGGCCTGTCGCGCAGCGTCCCGGACAACACGCCGATGGTCACGTTCGAGAACGGCCAGTACTCCGTCCCCGGGTTCCTGCTCGGCGCGAAAGTGTTCGTCCGCAGCCACGGTGTCGGGCCCGACGAGCAGATCATCGTCGTCCACCTGGGCATTGACGGCCCGGTCGAAGTTGCCAGACACGGCCGGGCCAGGCCGGGCAGTCCCGCGATCGATGACGCCCACTTCCCCGATCACCGGGAGAAGGTGCCGGGCGAATACACGATCAAGGCCAGGAGCGCCGCGGAGGCCGAGTTCCTCAGTATCGGTGCCGGCGCCCACGCCTGGCTGCTGGAAGCTGCTGCGGCGGGCACGGCGCGGATGAACATGAAAATGGCCGAAGCCGTCGCGTTGGCAAAGATCAGCGGCATCACCGAGGTCGATACGGCGTTGGGCGAGGCGGCAACCTACGGCCGGTTCGCGACCGGTGATCTCGCGTCGATCCTGACCGCGGCCGGCTCCCGAACCGCGACGCGCAAGGCGGACCAGAAGAGCTCGCTGGCTCAGGGCACCGCCGGGTGGGCTGCGATCGGGCAGGCCATCACGCCCGTGTTCGACATCGACGCCACCGACGAGCTGGAGGCAAGCGCATGAGTGTCACCCAGGCGACCGCTCCGGCCCTTTCGGTGGACCTCGAGGCGTTGATGCGGCAGCTGAAGATGCCCTACGCCCGCGCGCTGGCACCGGAGCTGATCGCGACCGCCAAGTCGCAGCGTTGGGAACCGGCCGAGGTCATCAAGGCCCTCTTCGTCGAGGAAGTGTCCGGCCGGTCCCGCTCCATGCTCGCCACCCGTCGGAAAGCCGCCGGGTTCCCGACCGGGAAGACATTCGACACCTGGGACGAGACCGCATCCTCGATCCCCGCCCCGACGCAACAGGCGCTGCGGACCCTCGAGTGGATCGGCCGCAAGGAGAACGTCGTCGTTTGCGGGCCCTCAGGGACCGGGAAGACGTTCTTCCTCGAGGCCCTCGGCCAGCAAGCCGTGGAGGCCGGCATGCGGGTCGCGTGGTTCCGCCTCGAGGGCCTCGGCGCGCTGGTCCGCGCCCACCGCGCCGACGACTCCGTCAGCCGCGTCGTCGCACGGATCCTCCGCGCCGACCTCATCGTCGTCGACGACATCGGCCTGCTCGAAGTCGGTGTCGACGCCGCAGAAGGGCTCTATCGCCTCGTCGATGCCGCCTACGAGAAACGCTCGATCGCGGTGTCGTCGAACCTGCACCCGTCCGGCTTCGACGAGCTCATGCCCAAGACCCTCGCAACGGCGACCGTCGACCGGCTGTTGCACCACGCGCACGTCTGCCAGACGTCAGGCGACTCGATCCGGCTCACCCAAGCCCTGGCCGGGAAAGGAGTCACCGCGATGAACTAAACGACGACGCCTCGGCATGGCCAACGCCACCAACCCCCTGGTGGGCAGATCTGTTGGCC
>JBJXDR010000191.1:0-21779 GCA_046155245.1 Rhodoglobus sp.
ACACCGTCGGCGCCGATACCGTCATCGACGCGGGCGGCGGATGGCTCGTGCCCGGCTTCATCGATCTGCACGGACACGGCGGGGGCGGCCACTCGTTCGACGACGGACCCGAGGCAATCTCGGCCGCCCTCGCGGTGCATCGTTCCCACGGCACCACCCGCTCCGTCATCAGCCTGGTCGCCAACTCGATCGACAGGCTCTGCGGGTCTCTCGCGGGCATCGCCGACCTTATGGCGACCGACCCCCTCATCCTTGGTTCCCACCTCGAAGGCCCCTTCCTGTCGCGAGGTCGCAGCGGCGCCCACGATCCGGCCGCCCTGATCGACCCGCAGCCCTACGAGGTCGAGCGCCTCATCGGTGCCGCGCGCGGCACCCTGCGGCAGCTGACGATCGCGCCCGAATTACCCGGAGCCCTCGAGGCCATCGACGTGCTGGTTGCGGCCGGGGTCCTCGTCGGGGTCGGCCACACGGAGGCCGACTACGAGGTGACGCGAGCCGCGTTCGGTGGGGGCGCACGGCTGCTCACCCACGTCTTCAACGCGATGCCGGGCATCCATCACCGGGCGCCGGGCCCGGTGGTTGCGGCGTTCGAGGACGAGCGCGTGACACTCGAACTGATCATGGACGGTAAGCACGTGCATCCGCGGGTCGTGCACCTGGCCTTCACCGCCGCACCCGGTCGCATCGCCTTGGTGACCGATGCCATGGCGGCCGCCGGGTACAGCGACGGCGACTACAGCCTCGGTGCCCTGACGGTCGCGGTGCGAGACGGCCTCGCCATGCTGCGCGGAACCACGACCCTCGCCGGGTCGACCGTCACTCAGGATTCCGCACTCAGGCAGGCGATGCGCGACGTCGGGATCGCACCCGCCGACGCCGTTGCCGCACTGACCCTGACGCCCGCCCGCGCGCTCGGGCTCGACCACCGCCTCGGCCTGCTGGCCCCGAGGTTCGCGGCCGACGCGGTGCTGCTCGACCACGAGTGGCGTGTACAGCACGTGTGGGCTAATGGGGCATCGCTCACCTGAGCCTCACCGACCGTCGCCTCGGCTCGGCTCTCGCGTGCGTAACTGCGGAGATTCTCACGACACGCCGCCGGTGCCGCCGCGCGGCCCGGCGTGTCATGAGAATCTCCGCAGTTATGCACACGGCGCGCGTCGCGCGTCGCGCCGTGCCGCTGAAACGTGGCCTGCGGCGCTCACGCCGGGACTAGCTTGAGGCGCGCCCGCTGCGGCGGGTTGGCCCACGCGTAGCGGTAGTAGTCGGCGAGCTCGAGGCGGGATGCCGCGCAGTTTGATGAGCATCATGTCGCTGTCGGCGCCGCCGAAGCTGTACTCGGCGAGGGCCGCGACATTCGCATCGTTGGCGACGACGACGGGAACCCCGAACCGCTCTGGCTCTCGATATCGGTTTGCTATGCACATGAGCCGCACTCGCAGGCTGAGAATTCACCGCCATCTCGCAGCTACCGCGCAGAATTCATGCCTGAGATGCGGCATGCTGGTGACACGTCACCGACAGGAGAATTCATGCCCGCCGCGTCCACCACCAAGGCCTCCCTCGCCGTTTTCGCCGGTCTCTCACTCGCGGGCACCCTGGCCGGATGCTCGGCAGCTGCCGACGCGGGGGCTGGCGGCGCGGCCGCAGACACCCGCGCGGTGTACACCGATGGCGAATACTCGGCAGAGGGCAGCTACCAAGCCCCGAGCGGCACCGAGAGCGTCGACGTCACTCTCACGCTTGCGGGCAACATCATCACCGCTGTCGAGGTCGTAGGAAACGCCACCGATCCAACGGCCAAGCTTCGCCAGGGCGAGTTCATTTCGGGCATCGCTGGCGTCGTGGTCGGCAAGGACATCAACTCGATCACGGTCGACAAGGTGGGCGGTTCCTCGCTGACCAGCGGCGGCTTCAACAAGGCGGTCGAGGAGATCAAGGCTGACGCGGCCGCATAGCCTTTCTTTCGAGGCGATCGGCACCGCCTGGCAGATCGACACCGCCCACGAGATCTCGCCCGAGTTGCGTGCAGCAATCGCCGCGCGGGTCGAGAGCTTCGACCGCACGTGGTCGAGGTTTCGCGACGACTCGCTCGTCGCCCAAATCGCAAGGCGGCCCGGCAGCTATCGGTTCCCCGTCGAGGGTGACGCGCTGTTTGAGCTGTACCGCGGCCTGTACGAGGCGACGGATGCCGCGGTCAGCCCCCTCGTCGGCCGTGCCCTTGAGACGCTCGGCTACGACCGCGCCTATTCACTGAAACCCACCGGACCTCCCGCGCCCCCGCCCGCGTGGGACGACGCCATCTCGTGGGACGGCTCGACCCTGACGACAGCGCAGCCCGTGCTGCTTGACGTCGGCGCCGCAGGAAAGGGGCTGCTCGTCGATCTGGTCACCGAACTGCTCGCCGACGCCGGCCACACCGACGTGATCGTCGACGGCAGCGGTGACATTCGGCAGGTGGGCCCCGAGCCGATCAGGGTAGCGCTCGAGCATCCGCTCGATACGACGAAGGCGATCGGGGTAGCGAACGTGCACAACGCGGCGATCTGCTCGTCGGCCACCAATCGCCGATCATGGGCGGACGGACTGCACCATGTGATCGACGCAACGACCGGCCTGCCCACGAGCACCGTGATTGCTACCTGGGCGATCGCCGGCACGGCCATGGTCGCCGACGGCCTCTCCACCGCGCTGTTCTTCGCCGATCCAGTCCGTTTGAGCGAGCGCTACGAATTCAGATTCGTGCGAATGTTCTCGACCGGACGGGTAGAGTTCTCGCCAAACCTCGACGGGGAGCTTTTCACATGAAGCAGTGGTTCGACCGGGTCACGGGCGCCGTGACGATGTACAAGCTTGTCATCGTGGTGCTCGCCGCGATCGGGGTCGTCGCATTCGCCTTGTCCTTATTCGGCATCGGCACCTACCCGCCCCTAGCCTTGCTCGCCTCGGCCGCCGTCGCCGTCGCCGTAACATACGGCTCGAGCATGCTGATCGCGACAGTCCTGAGGGTCAAGGTGCACCTCGATTCGGCGATCATCACCGGCCTGCTGATCTTCTTCATCATGGAGCCCACCCTCGAACCGCTCGGACTCGCAGGCATTGCCCTTGCTGGCGTGGTCGCGAACCTGTCCAAGTACCTCATCGCGGTACGCAGCCGCCACGTGTTCAACCCCGCCGCGTTCGGCGTCTTCGTCGTCGCGCTGGTTGCCTTCACGGGCTTCGGGTTCGGTTTCGCAATCTGGTGGCTCGGAAGCTCAACCTACCTGATCCCGGTCGCGCTCGGCGCGTTCCTTGTGCTGTACCGCATCCAACGACTGAGCATCGGCCTGATCTTCATCGCCATGACGACACTCGGCTCCGTGCTGTACTTCCTCGTCGTGGGTGAAACGGTGCTCGGTGCCCTTCAGTACGTGTTCCTGTCGTCGCCGGTCGTGTTCTTCGCCGGCTTCATGTTCAGCGAACCGCTCACGCTCGCGCCTCGCCGGTGGCAGCAGGTCATCGAAGCCGCGGTGGTTGCGGCGCTGTTCAGCGTGCCATTCACGTTCGGGCCCATCTCCCGTACCCCGCAGTTTGCACTTCTGGTCGGAAATCTCATCGGCTTCGCGTTCGGGCAGCGCCGCGGCATCCGGCTCACCTTTCTCGGCAAGACGCAGCTCGCGCCGACGACGTGGGAGCTATCGTTCCAGCCCGCGCGGTCGGTGCGATTCGTGCCGGGGCAGTACATGGAGCTCGCGATTCCGCACCGCCGCGCCGACTTCCGCGGCAGCCGGCGCTACTTCAGCATCTCGTCGGCACCGACGGTGGACGGACCGATCACCTTCGCCATCACCCGACCCACGAAGTCGTCCAGCTTCAAGCAGGCGCTACTCGACCTCGAGCCCGGCGCAGTCGTGACCGGTACGGGCGTCAGCGGCGACTTCGCGCTGCCGTCCGACATGGGCGAACCGCTGCTGCTCGTGGCCGGTGGCATCGGCATCACGCCCTTCGCGAGCCAGCTCGCGCACGCCACCGAACGCGGCGAGAAGCGGGATGTCGTCGTGGTCTACTCGACGAGTGCGGTGGGCTCCCTGCCCTACGGCGACCTGCTCGCGAAGACGGGAGCGCGCGTTGTGCTCTACTCCCCCGAGCGCCCGGCAACCCTGCCGACGGGCTGGGAGTACGGCGGCGAGGGTCGCGTCACGGGCGAGCGTCTGGCCGCTGCTGTTCCGGATGTCGCGCGACGTCGGGCGTTCGTGTCCGGTCCCCCTTCGCTCGTCAATGACCTCCGTCGCGCGCTGCGCTCGCAGGGAGCGAAGCGGGTGCACTCGGACTACTTCTCGGGGTACTGACCCGGCCACGGCCCGCACCTCGGCCCTCACCTCGACCGGCACCGAGCGCTCGCAACGCCCCGAGGATCGTGATCAGGTCGACGACCTCCTGAAGGGCCGCACCGAGCACAGCGGGGATCAGCCCGAACGCCGCGACGATCATGAGCGCGACACTGATGGCGATGCCGAACCAGATGCACTGCAGGGCGATATTGACGGTGCGGTGACCGATAGCGACGGCATCGGCAACACGCGTCAGGTCGTCGACGAGGATCACGACGTCGGCGGACTCACTCGCCGCCGTCGATCCCCGCGCCCCGAGCGCGATGCCGACGTCGGCAGCCGCGAGCACGGGCGCGTCGTTGACTCCGTCGCCGACCATGATGACCGGTCGGGGCGTCGCATCGCGAACGAGGTCGACCTTGTCCTCCGGCAGGCACTCCGCGTGCACCCGGGTGATCCCGAGCGCCTCAGCGATCGGCCGCGCCGTCTGCTCCACGTCACCAGTGATGAGCATCGTCTGCGTGATGCCGAGCCGGGTCAAGCGCGTGAGGGTTTCGGCTGACTCGGGTCGAACCTCGTCCCGCAGAACGATCACCCCGGCAAACGCGTCGCCCACGCCGACATACACGGCCGCCTCGCCGCTCACCCCCTCGTATCGCACGAGGCCGCTCACCCGTTCGGCCACGAAGGTGGGTTTGCCCACCACAACCCGCGTGCCCGCGATGGTTGCCTCAATACCGTGTGTGGCGACCTCGTGCGCGTCCCCCGCTTCGGTCAGCGCGATGCCTCGATCACTCGCGGCATCCTGCAGCGACTGAGCGAGTACATGCGACGAGTAGCGCTCGGCAGAGGCGACATAGCCGAGCAGGGTCGACTCGGTGAAAGGGGCTACCGGGAGCACAGCGACCACCGCGGGCATCCCGTGGGTGAGGGTGCCCGTCTTGTCGAACGCGATGGTGCGAGCCCGGGCGAGGAGTTCTAGTGACTTGGCGCCCTTCATCACGATGCCGGTCTTGGCGGCCCGACTCATCCCAGCCATGAAGGCGACGGGTGCCGCCAGGAGTAGCGGACACGGCGTTGCAACAACGAGCACTTCGGCAAAACGGATCGGATCGCCGGAGACGAACCACGCGATGCCCGCGATCACGAACGCGACGGCCGTGAACGGCAGAGCGTACCGATCCGCGAGGCGCACCATCGGCGACTTCGACGCCGATGCCTCGCGCACGAGCTCAATGATGCGCTGGTACTGGCTGTCTTTGGCCAGAGCGGTGACACTCACATCCACCGCGGCAGGACCGTTCACCGAGCCGCTCAACAGGTCGTCCCCGCGCACCTTGTCGACCGGCATGCTCTCGCCCGTGAGCGACGATTCGTCGAGGGATGTCGCAGCGCTCAGCAACTCGCAATCGACCGGCACGATCTCCGCCGGCCGCACCAGCAGACGATCTCCCACTGCGACCGCGTCGATCGGGATGTCCTCGATCACATCGCCCGCACCATACCGGTGGGCGAGCTGCGGCACGCGATCCAGCAGCGCCTTGAGGTCGCGTTCAGCGCGTCCCGCCGCGTAGTCCTCGAGCGCCTCGCCGCCAGCGAGCATCAGCACGATGATCAGACTGGCCCAGTACTCTCCCACAACGACGGTCGCCACGATCGCCGTGACGGCGAGCAGGTCGAGCCCCACCTCGCGCTTGATCAGGCGCCTGATCATCGTGAAGCCCTCGCGCGCAGCGACGACCAGCGCGAAGGTCGACACCAGCCAAGGCACCAGCCAGGAGACGGGGGTAAGCAGCAGGACGAGACCGACGACGCCGACGACCAGCGCGGCAACGACCAGGGGGTAACGTCTCAGGACCATAGCTCAATGGGTAGTCGCATCATGCGCGAATGGCTAGCAAGGTGCCCCTTAGCTAAGCCGGAATTCCACTTGGCACTCGCGTGTGGAGAGTGCTAACATTTTCGCGAGTTGAGTCGCATCGACTCAACTTCCGCAGACCGTCCCTCGGACGGCACGACGTGAAGGAGTTGACACCATGGCAGTACTCTTCGACCCATTCCGTGAGCTGGATCGCGTCGCCGCGAACCTCCTAGACTCGCGTCAGGGCCCGCGACTGATGCCGATCGATCTCTACTTCGACGGCGACCACTACATCCTCAATGCCGACCTCCCCGGCATCGACCCCGGCTCGGTCGACGTCGACGTGGATGGACAGTTGTTGACCATCCGCGCCGAGCGCACCCCGCGCAGCATCGAGGGCGTGAAGTGGCTCGCGCACGAGCGCCCGAGCGGTTCGTTCCTGCGCCAGCTCAACCTCGGAGACGGAATCGCCACTGACCAGATCAGCGCGAACTACGACAACGGTGTGCTCTCGGTGATGATCCCCGTGAGCGAGCGCGCGAAGCCCCGCAAGGTGGCGGTCACGGCCAGCGGAAGCGTGGAGCAGATCGCGGTAGAGAAGTAGCTGGGCCGTAACGCGACAAGGGTCGGGAGCGCAGCGCGCCCGACCCTTGTCCGCTGCTGGCAATATCCTCGTCGCATGAGCTCTTTCGACCAGAAGCCGATCCTGCTCTTCACGACCACCGACGAGTGGGAGCGGTGGATCATCGAGGTGGGCGACCCGGCCGGGGTGCGGCTACAACTGCGCAAGAAGTCCTCCCCCGAGCCCGGCATTACCTACGACGAGGCGCTCGACGTCGCGCTGTGCCTCGGCTGGATCGACGGTCAGGTCGGGCGATTCGACGAGCACTACACACTGCAGGCGTTCACGCCTCGTCGGCCCCGAAGCCCGTGGTCGCAGCGCAACCAGGACCACGTGCAACGCCTCACCGCCGAGGGCCGGATGCGACCCGCGGGCATCGCCGAGGTTGAGCGCGCGAAAGCCGATGGGCGGTGGGATGCCGCGTACCGCCAGAAGGACGCGCCGGTACCCGATGACCTGCGCGACGCGCTCGAGGCTAACGTCGCGGCATCCGCCCGCTTCGACACGCTGAACGCCCAGAACCGGTGGGCGATCCTGTTTCGCCTGTTGTCGATCAAGGGTGAGAAGACTCGCGCCGCGCGCATCGAGACCTACGTCGAGATGCTCGCGCGGGGCGAGACGATTTACCCGCAGTAGCCCTTTGTCGAGGCCGGGCTCACGAGTGAGCGGCGAGCCACGGGTCGACTATCGCGTGATAGGCGTCCGTGCGGTCGCGGCGCACACAATGCCCCGCCTGCGGGATAACCCGGATGTCGATGGCGGGATTATCCAGCGCCCCGATCTCGCTCACCATGGCAGAGTCCAGAATCACCTGCTGCGTTCCGGTAATGACCAGCGTCGGGACGGAGATCGATGCGGCAATCTCGCGCCAGCCGGTCGCCACTGTGAAGCCGCCCCGACTGACCAGCTCGTCCTGAACGTCCAGTTTCGCCTGAGCCCACGGTGCGAACTCAGATTCCGGCCAGTGGGGGTTCTCGCGCCTGGCCTCAGCAAGTTTGCCCTCTGGATCCGCCCGGAACGCGCGGGATGACTCCACCCATGCAGCCATATCGGCCACATCCCCGTCGTACCACGCCGGATCCTCAATCACGCTTGCGCGCACGAGGTCCGGCCTTCGAGCGGCTATCGCGGCAGCCATCGCCGCGCCCATCGAGTGGCCGATGAGGATGACCGGCTCGCCCTGCTCCTCGAGCAGCTGCACCGTCGACTCAAACATCGCCGCGCCGGGCTGACGAAGCTGCTCAGACGTGAGTCGCGGCGACTCGCCGTGCCCGAGCGCATCGACGGCGATCACCCTGAAGTGCGGCGCCCAACGCCGCATCGCGTCTGCCCACGTGGGCCCCGCATCCGTGAACCCGTGGAGCAGCACGAGCGTCGTTGTGCCGCCGCCGACTGCGTGGGATACGAGCGACACGGTGTCAGGCGAGACGAGCCGCGAGGTTCTTGTCGAGCGTGTCGAGAAACTCCTCGGTGGTCTCCCACTTCTGGTCGGGCCCGACGAGCGCCGCGAGGTCTTTGGTCATGTGGCCGTCCTCGACCGACCTGATGACGACATCCTCAAGGGTGCTCGCGAAGTCGATGAGGGCCTGATTGCCGTCGAGCTTGCCGCGGTGGGCGAGCCCGCGCGTCCACGCGTAGATCGACGCGATCGGGTTCGTCGACGTGGGCTTGCCGGCCTGGTGCTGGCGGTAGTGGCGGGTCACGGTGCCGTGCGCGGCCTCCGCCTCGACGACCTTGCCGTCGGGGGTGGACAGCACCGAGGTCATGAGACCGAGCGAGCCGAAGCCCTGCGCGACGGTGTCGGACTGAACATCGCCGTCGTAGTTCTTGCACGCCCAGACGTAGCCGCCCTCCCACTTCATGGCCGAGGCGACCATGTCGTCGATAAGACGGTGCTCGTAGGTGAGGCCCTTCGCCTCAAACTCGGCCTTGAACTCGGCCTCGAAGATCTCCTCGAAGATGTCCTTGAAGCGACCGTCATAGGCCTTGAGAATCGTGTTCTTGGTCGAGAGGTACACCGGGTAGTTGCGCGATAGACCGTAGTTGAGCGAGGCGCGAGCGAAGTCGCGGATGGACTCATCGAGGTTGTACTGCACCTGGGCGACTCCGTCACCTGGGGAGTGGTACACCTCGAACTTGAGGGGCTCGGAGCCGTCGTCGGGGGTGAATTCGACCGTGAGCTTGCCATTGCCGGTGAAGCGGAAGTCGGTCGCCTTGTACTGGTCGCCGAAGGCGTGACGGCCGATGATGATCGGCTTGTTCCACCCGGGCACGAGGCGCGGGATGTTGGAGATGATGATCGGCTCGCGGAAGATCACGCCGCCAAGGATGTTGCGGATCGTGCCGTTCGGGCTCTTCCACATCTGCTTGAGGCCGAACTCCTCGACGCGCGCCTCGTCGGGCGTGATCGTCGCGCACTTGACGCCGACACCGTGCTTCTGGATGGCGTGGGCCGCATCGATCGTGACCTGGTCGTCGGTCGCATCCCGGTGCTCGATACCGAGGTCGTAGTACTCGAGGTTCACGTCGAGGTACGGGTGGATGAGCGTGTCCTTGATCTTCTGCCAGATGATGCGCGTCATCTCGTCGCCATCGAGCTCGACGACTGTGCCTTCTACTTTGATCTTGGACAAGCGATGCTCCTTCGGTGGGTGACCGTGAAAAGCTTACTCGCTCCGAGAAGTATCTCGACATCAAGATATCTTCGCGCCTGCCATGCTCGCGGGTTAGCCTGTGACCATGGGTGAACTGAGGCTGGAAGAGTTGAGCGCGAAGACCATCGTTGCCGCGAACAACCTCACGCTGCGCCGTGGTCAGGAACAGTTCGTCACCCCGCCCAGCTACGCGATCGCCGACAGCTTTCTCAATCCCGCGACCTCCTGGCCGCGGGTTGTGCTCGACGGCGACTCGGTGGTCGGGTTCATCCGCGGCAACTTCGACCCCGAGGCGCTGCAGGAGGAATTTCGCAGTTGCGTCTGGCGAGTCACTGTCGCCGGCAACGTTCAGGGCACCGGCGTGGGCCGGTTCGCTGTGCACGCGCTCGCCGAAGAAGCCAAGAGCCGTGGCTTCAATCGGCTGACCGCGCTGTGGGAGCCCGGCGAGGAAGGTCCAGAGGACTTTTTCCTCAAGGTCGGCTTCACCATCGTGGACCAGACCCAATACGGCGAGAACATCGGCGCTCTCGAGCTGTAGTGGCAGAGCGGCCCGGTGCTGACTTCATCAGTCGAGTTCTCGCGGTTGTTTCATCCATCCCCCCTGGGCGCGCGATGGCCTACGGGGATGTCGCGGCAGCCCTCGGATCCCGGGCCGCCCGCGCGGTGGGGCAGGTCATGGCGCACTATGGCTCGGATGTGCCCTGGTGGCGCGTGGTGCGGGCGAGCGGGCATCCGGCGATCGATCACGAGTCGCGGGCGCTCGAGTACTACCGCGCGGAGGGCACGCCGCTTTCTTGGAGTCGCGACGGGGTGTACCGAGTGGATCTACCGGCGGCGCGCTTCACACCGTAGCGCTAGATGAGTGAGTCCCGCCACGCCGCATGCAGCTGCGCGAACCGGCCGGTGCCGGCTATCAGGTCACGGGGCGTGCCATCCTCGATAATGCGCCCATGCTCCATGACGAGCACCCGGTCGGCGATCGCGACAGTCGACAGGCGGTGGGCGATGATCACGGCCGTGCGGTCGGCGAGCAGGGTCGTGAGGCCCTCCTGTACGAGACGCTCGCTCGGGATGTCGAGCGAGGCCGTTGCCTCGTCGAGGATGAGCACGACGGGGTCGGCGATGAACGCGCGAGCGAACGAGAGCAGCTGACGCTGGCCCGCGCTAACCCGTCCGCCACGCTTGTTCACATCGGTGTCGTACCCGGCCGGGAGTGACTCGATGAACTCGTGAGCGCCCACGGCCTTGGCGGCGGTGATGATCTCGGTGCGCGTGGCATCCGGCTTGCCGAGGGCAATGTTGTCGGCGACGGTGCCCGAGAACAGGTAGGCCTCCTGCGTGACCATGACGATCGCGCGACGCAGATCCTTGGGATGAAGGCTCCGCAGGTCGACACCGTCGAGGCGCACCGCGCCGGAGGTCGGGTCGTAGAAGCGCGAGATGAGCTTGGCGAGTGTCGACTTGCCCGCGCCGGTGGTGCCGACGAGGGCGATGGTCTGGCCAGCCGGAATCTCGAGCTCGAGGTTCGGCAGCACGACCCGATCGTCTTTGTAGGAGAAGGTCACCGCATCGAAGGTCACCCGGCCCTGCGCCTTCAGTAGGTCGACGGGCTTGGTGGGGTCGGGCACGCTCGGCTGCTCCTCAAGCACTCCCGAGATCTTCTCGAGCGCAGCCGCGGCCGACTGGTAGGAGTTGTAGAACATCGCCATCTCCTGCGCGGGCGCGAAGAACTGGCGGGCATACAGCAGCGCGGCGAGCAGCACACCGATCGCAAGGCCGCCGGATGCGACGCGCAACCCACCCACGAGCAGAACCACCGCGAGGGTGACGTTTCCGATGAGCACGAGCCCGGGGTCGAACACCCCGAACAACTGGATGACGCGCTGGTTACTGCTGCGGTAGCTCTCCACGAGTTCGCCGAACTCGCCCTCGTTCTGCTTCTCGGTGCGGAACGCCTTGACCGCCCGAATGCCAGTCATCGTCTCCACGAACTTGACGATGAGCCGCGCCGAAGTCGTGCGAGTGCTTCGGAAGAACCGCTGCGAGCGCACCTGGTACCACCGCGTGAGCATGAGCAGCGGAACGAGCGAGGCGAGCAGAATCAGCCCGCTCAGGCCGTCGAGCGTGAACAGTGCGATTGCGATGAAAACCATGTACAGGAGGCCCTGCACGAGTTGGTTGATCCCCGAGTCGAGCAGCTCGCGAATCGCATCGAGATCGCTGGTCTGGCGCGCGATGATGCGGCCCGAGGTGTAGCTCTCGTGGAACTCGAGCGAGAGCCGTTGCGTGTGCAGGAACACCCGCTTGCGCAGGTCGAACAGAATCGCCTGACTGATACGTGCGGTCAGCACCGTGTACCAGGCGATGAGAGCGGCGCCGAGGATGCCCGCCACCAGGTACGCCGTCACGGCGCCGGTCAGCGGGATCCAGTCCTGGTTCAGCAGCGCGGGCAGCCCGGTGTCGATTCCGTAGGCGATGAACAGTGGTCCGGCCACCTGCGCCGCCGTCGACACCACAACCACGATCATCGTCAGGATGACGCGGGCCCGCAGCGGCACGACGAGCGAGCCGAGCAGCCGCAACGAGCGCTGCCGGATTTGACGACTCTCCGCCTTGCTGTAGTCGGTACGCTCCTCGCCGCCGACTCCGGATACCGCGCTCATGACTGGGCCCTTTCCCTGCGTTGCTCGTCCTCCAACGACGAGATCACGTAGCGGTAGTGCTCGCTCGACGCGAGAAGCTCGGTGTGGGTGCCGACAGCCGTGACCCGCCCGTTCTCGAGCAGGGCCACCCGGTCGGCCAGCATCACGGTCGACGGGCGATGGGCAACGATGAGCGCGGTCGTACTCGCGAGCACTCGGCGCAGCGCCGCCTCGACGAGCGCCTCGGTGTCGACATCGAGCGCCGACAGCGGGTCGTCGAGCACGAGCACCGAGGGCTTCGCCGCCACCGCGCGGGCGAGCGCGAGTCGTTGGCGCTGACCACCGCTGAGGCTGAGGCCCTCCTCGCCAACCGTGGTGTCCAGCCCTTCGGGCAGCTCGTGCACAAAGGCGGCCTGCGCGATATCGAGGGCCTCTGCCAAGTCTTCTTCGGTGGCATCCGGTCGACCGAGGAGCACGTTCTCACGCACCGTCGCGGAGAACAGGGTGGCGTCTTCGAAGGCCATCGCGAGATGCGTGCGCAGTTCGCCGAGCGTGAGATCGCGCACGTCGACTCCGTCGAGCACGATCGCGCCCCCGGTCACGTCATACAACCGTGTGGTCAGCGCTGTGAGTGTCGACTTGCCGGAGCCGGTCAGTCCCACGAGTGCCATGGTCTCGCCGGGCTCGATCGTGAGGGTCACCCCGTCCACGAGGTCGGGCACGCGCTCCGGCGAGTCCGGGTAACGGAAGTGCACATCGTCGAAAACGAGCCGCCCCTCGGGCCGGGTGATGGTCTTCGGATGCTCGGGGTCGACGATCGGGTTGGGCGCATCCATGACCTCGAAGAAGCGGTCGGCGGCGGTGCGCGTGTCGAACGTCATCGACAGCAAGAAGCCGATCGACTCGACCGGAAACCGCAGCACTGTCGCGGTCGCGAAGAACGCGACGAGATCGCCCGCGGTGATCTGCCCCGTCGCGGTGAGCCACACGCCACCGAGCAGGGCGAGGGCGAACGTCACGTCGGGGACGAGCAGCAACCACAGCCAGATGCCCGCGATGGCCCGCGCCTTCTCGATCTCGGTGCCGCGCAGTTCGTCCGCCTGGGTCGCGAAGTTCTCGAGCGCATGCTTGCCGCGGCCGAAAGCCTTGAGTACGCGGATGCCGTGCACCGACTCCTCCACGGTGGTCGCGAGGTCGCCGGACTGGTCCTGGCTGCGGCGCGCGACGATCGAGTAGCGCTTCTCGAAGAGGTAGCCGTAGATCCACAGCGGAATCGAGCAGACCATGAACAAGACACCGAGCACCCACGAGATGTTCACGAGGAACGCGAACCCGAGCAGAATCGTGAGCACGTTGATCACGAGGAGCACGAGCCCGAACGAGATCCAGCGGCGGATCAGGTTGAGGTCGCTCACCGCGCGCGAGAGCAACTGCCCGCTGGGCCAGCGATCGTGGAAGCTGACCGGCAGGGTCTGGAGCTTCAGGTAGAGCGCGTTGCGCATCCGTGCCTCGATGTGCGTGCCCGGGGCAAGCACCCACCAGCGGCGCAAGGCGATCATGAACGCCTCGAGGATGCCGAGCCCGAGCACCAAGAGGAACGCCGGCCAGATCTGCGCCGAGTCCCCGGACTGCAGCGGTCCGTCGACGAGGGACTTGAGCACCTGCGGTATCAGCAGCGCCACAATCCCCGCGAGCATCGCCGAAACCATGCCGAGATAGATGCGCGGCATCGCCGGTTTCGCGTACGGGTAGAGCCGTCGGATAGCCGCGAAGGTGCCGACGGTGCGAGCGCGACCGGGTTCGGCCGGTGGTGCAGACATGGTTGTTCCTGGATCGCAGGGTGGATGGAGCGGTACTCCGCGCCTGTGGGCGCGCGGGCAGCCTTACAGACTATGCCGCGAGTCGACCAGCCGCAAACCATGGTCCCACCCGCGGTACCCAACTGCGGAGGTTCTCGCGACACGCCGTGCCGAGCATCCGTTCACGCGGCGTGTCGCCCGATTTCTCCGCAGTTGCGTACGCAACTGGGGGCAACCGACGGGAACGGTACGTCCTCAGTGGAAGAAGTGGCGCTCGCCCGTGAGGTACATCGTCGCGCCCGCGTTCTGCGCGGCGGCGATGACCTCGTCGTCGCGAATCGACCCGCCCGGCTGCACGATCGCACGCACACCAGCGGCGAGAAGGATCTCGAGGCCGTCGGCGAACGGGAAGAACGCGTCGCTCGCTGCGACCGAGCCGACTGCGCGGTCGGCGGCCCGCGCGACCGCGAGCCGGCAGGAGTCCACCCTGTTCACCTGCCCCATGCCTACCCCGACGGCTGCCCCGTCCCGCGCGAGCAGGATCGCGTTCGACTTGACGGCGCGCACCGCCCGCCACGCGAACTCGAGGTCGGCGCGAGTGGCTTCGTCGGCCTCGGGTCCCGCGACGAGGGTCCAGTCGTCGAAAGGCGCAAAGTGAGCGTCTGGTTCTTGGGCGAGCAGGCCGCCGGATACCTGCGTCACCTCGACGTGCTCCGCGGCGGGCCAGCCGCCGGGCACCTCAAGGACGCGAAGGTTCTTCTTCGCGCTGAGCACCTCGAGCGCATCGGCATCGAAGCCGGGCGCAACCACGACCTCGGTGAAGATCGGCGCGATCGACTCCGCGGTCGCGCGATCGACTATTCGGTTGGCGGCGATGACCCCGCCGAACGCGGACACCGGGTCGCACGCGTGAGCCCGAGCGTGCGCCTGAGCGAGCGTAGGCGCGGTCGCTATTCCGCACGGGTTGGCGTGCTTGATGATGGCGATCGCGGGGCCTGCATGGTCGTACGCGGCCCGCAGCGCGACATCCGCGTCGACGTAGTTGTTATACGACATCTCCTTGCCACCGTGCTGGATCGCCTGAGCGATACCCCGCTGGCCGGCGACTCGGTAGAGCGCCGCGCGCTGGTGCGAGTTCTCGCCGTAGCGCAGCGTGGTGGAGAGGGACGCCTCAACGGTGAGGATGGGGGCGAAGTCGGTCTCGACCGGAGGCGGCTTGATGCCCACGTTCAGCGCGAAGTACTCCGCGACCGCGGTGTCGTACGCCGCCGTGTGCGCGAATGCCTCCCCCGCGAGCCTCTGACGCTGCGCAAGCGTGGTGCCGCCGAGGGTGAGGGCTTTGAGCACCTGCGGGTACGAGTCGGGGGATGTCACGATCGCAATGTTCGCGTGGTTCTTGGCCGAGGCGCGCACGAGCGCCGGCCCACCGATGTCGATCTGCTCGATCACGTCACCGACGCGGGCGCCGGATGCCACGGTCTCTACGAACGGGTACAGGTTCGACACCACGAGCTCGAACGGCTCGATGCCGAGCGACGCGAGTTCGGCCTCGTGTGACTTGAGTCGCAGGTCGGCGAGGAGTCCCGCGTGGATCGCGGGGTGCAACGTGCGCACCCGGCCGTCGAGGGACTCGGGGAAGCCCGTGACCGCGGCGACATCGGTGACGGGGATCGCGGCATCCCGAATCGTCTGGGCCGTCGACCCTGTCGACACGATCTCGACCCCGGCGACGGCGAGGGCCGCGGCGAGCTCGACGAGGCCCGTCTTGTCGCTCACGGAGACCAGCGCGCGGCGGATCGGGATGACGTCCCGGGCGCGGTAGTCGGCGGGGTCGTGGCTCGGGCCTGACACTAGAGCTCCTTCAGGTCGATGGTGCCGTTCGCGATATCGAGAATGGTCTGCACCAGCAGTCGCCGTTCGACACTCTTGATGCGAGCGTGCAGGGTCGTCTCGGTGTCGTCGGGCTGCACGCTCACGCGCTCCTGCACGATGATCGGTCCGCTGTCGACGCCGGCGTCGACCACGATCACGCTCGCGCCGGACTCCCTGACGCCCGCCGCCAGCGCGTCCCGCACCGCGTGCGCGCCGGGGAACTCGGGCAGATAGGCCGGATGCGTGTTGATGAGGTTCGGTGCGAGCGCCTCGACGACGCGGGAGGGAAGCAACTTCATGAATCCGCTCAGCACCACGAGGTCGGGCTGCCAGACCCGCACCTGCTCGAGCAGCGCGTCACCCCAGGCGTCGCGATCGGCGAAGGTGGAGAGGGCCACCGAGAAGGTGGGAACCCCGAACCGCTCGGCGTGCTCGAAGCCGTCTGCGGGACGATCCGCCCCAACGGCGACCACTCGGGCAGGAAACTCACCGTCCTCGGAGGCTTCGAGCAGGGCCAGAAGGTTGGACCCGCCCCCCGATATAAGCACGACGAGGTTCAGCACCCGCACAGCCTACAGTCGGGCGCTGGCCCGTTCCGCCGGGTTGCGGGATGACCGGCGCAGGCTCGCGTAGAGGCCGAGGGTAGCGGCGACCGCCAGTTCGAGAGCCGCGAATCCCCCCACCGCCCACGGGTCGGGCCCGACGTGCTGGAGCCGCCCCGGGCCCGCCGCACCGGATGACGCCCAGGCGAGCATCCCGAGAATGACCCCACCGACCACGCCTGTCGCAAGCCCCGTGAGAAGCACCCCGCGGCCATCGACTCGCCGACGCACGCCGGGACCGAGCACTGCGCCCACGAGAAACGCCGCCATGACCGGTACCAGCAGACCGACGAAACCGAACGCGTAGCTGCCGGACGGAAGGGCACCTAGCAAGGGAATGGCAGGGATCGGCCCGAGCTGGGTGCCGAGCGCACTGACATTCGAACCGGTGCCGATCGCGAAGCCAGGACCGACAAACCAACTCGCCGTCCAGATGACCGCGTTGGGCACGAACGCGAGTTGCCCCAGCGTGAGAGTGAACCCCCCGACGACCTCGCTGTGCAGGCTCTCGTAGAGGGCGATGATCTTGGCGTACGACACTGCGATCGCGAGACTCGTGGCTACCGAGGCGGCGAGCACAACGACCGCCGCCGATGCGGTGCCCGCACGAAGCGCCGTGCCCACGATCGCCCGCGCCTGCGAGGGCCATCCGGCAACCCAGTCGGCGATCGGGCTGCCCGCGTCGTCGGCCTCCTCGCGGCGGGTGAGGCGCACGCCGATGACGAATCCGACCGCAAATACGACTGTGGGCAGCAGGGTGCCCTGCACGAGCGACGGGCGAGCGAGCGGATGCAGGCTCGAAAACGTCACGCCGAACGACAGGAGGGCGAACGTTCCGAGGGCAACGAGCTGCCCCAGCGCGCGGAAGCGAGTCTCGGCGACCCGGCGGCCCGCACGCACGGCGAGCAGGAGCGTGAGCATCCCGAGCCCGAGCGCCGCGATCGTGATGGTGAAAGGCTCGCCGGCGCCGGGGTAGCCGAGAGCGGCCGCAGTGGTGGGGTCGAGCGTCACCGTCACGTCGACGCCGTGGCCGACCAACCAGATGTCGACGGATGCCCGCCAGAACGTAGCCCAATCGACGCCAAACCCGAACTGCGCCCCCCACAGCACAGTGAGCGGCGCGAGCGGGATACCGACTCCGATTGCCACAACGAGTAGCGCCTCGAAGGCGGCGAACAGGGCGGTGAGTCGGCGGTTCATGCGTGGCCGCTGGTCACGAAGTGATCGTGCATCCACTGCCTGAAACCCATGGGGCTACCGTACCCGGCACCTCGCGAGGCCCCCGATCAGCACGCCGACGGCTCTATCCGGGCACCCGGTAGCGGGCGTATAGTCGTGGCCACTCACCCGAAGGAGCGTGACCGACATGTTGAAAGACCTGTACCCAGTACTGCCCGCGCACGACCTCGAACGAGCGCGCACGTTCTACCACGACAAACTCGGGATGGATCCCGAGTCCACCCTCGACGGAATGCTGATGTACAGCACCAGCGGATGCAGATTCGCCCTCTACGAAACGCCCAACGCCGGCACAGCCCAGAACACCCAGATGTGCCTGATCTCCGACGACCTCGACAGCGACATGGCCACGATGCGCGCCGCGGGCGTCGAGTTCGAGGAGTACGACTTTCCGGGGATGAAGACTGTTGCGGGCGTGCTCTCGAGCGACGAGAGTCGCACGGCGTGGTTCCGCGACAGCGAGGGCAACTTCATCTGCGTCAGCCAGCTGGCGTAGGCTCGCGCGGCAGGACTACCCAGCGGCGAGCAGCTCCCGCATGAGGGTTGCCGTCTCGCTGGGCGTCTTGCCGACCTTGACGCCCGCGGCCTCCAGGGCCTCCTTCTTGCCCTGGGCCGTGCCCGCTCCCGCCGACACGATCGCGCCAGCGTGACCCATCGTCTTGCCCTCGGGCGCAGTGAAGCCGGCGACATAGCCGACGACGGGCTTCGTGACGTACTCGCGGATGAAGTCGGCAGCACGCTCCTCGGCGTCGCCGCCGATCTCGCCGATCATCACGATCGCCTCGGTCTCAGGATCGTCCTGGAACGCACGCAGCGCGTCGATGTGGGTGGTGCCCACGATGGGGTCGCCGCCGATGCCGATCGCGGTCGAGAAACCGAGGTCACGCAGCTCGTACATCATCTGGTAGGTCAGAGTGCCCGACTTCGAGACGAGGCCGATCGGTCCCTTGCCGGTGATCGTGGCCGGGGTGATGCCGACGAGCGACTCGCCCGGGGTGATGATGCCGGGGCAGTTCGGGCCGATGATCCGGGTCGTGCCCATCGCCTTCGCGAGTGCCCAGAACTCCGCGGTGTCCTGCACGGGGATGCCCTCGGTGATGACGACCACGAGCGGCATCTCGGCCTCGATCGCCTCCACGACGGCGTCCTTGGCGAAGGCCGGGGGAACGAACACGATGGAGGTGTCTGCGCCCGTGGCATCCATGGCCTCTTTGACGGTGCCGAACACGGGCAGGATGACGCCGCCCTCGTGCTCCACGGTCGTGCCGGCCTTGCGGGCGTTGACTCCGCCAACGACCTGCGTGCCCGCCTTGAGCATGAGCGCCGTGTGCTTGGTGCCCTCACCGCCGGTGATGCCCTGCACGATGACCTTGTTGGACTTGTTGAGGAAGATCGACATGTTCTGTAGCTTTCTACGCGTTCGCGAGCTCGGCGGCCTTGTCGGCGCCATCGTCCATGGTGTCGGCCAGCGTGACCAGCGGATTGTTGGCGGCCCGCAAAATCGCGCGGCCCTCCTCGACCTTGTTTCCGTCGAGGCGCACGACCAGCGGCTTGGTCGCCGTCGAGCCGAGGATCTCGAGGGCCTTCACGATTCCGTTGGCCACCGCGTCGCAGGCTGTGATGCCGCCGAAGACGTTGACGAACACGCTCTTCACCTGCTCGTCACCGAGAATCACATCGAGACCCGCCGCCATGACCTCAGCGGATGCGCCGCCCCCGATGTCGAGGAAGTTGGCCGGCTTCACTCCGCCGTGCTTCTCCCCCGCGTAACTCACCACGTCGAGAGTGGACATCACGAGCCCGGCGCCATTACCGATGATGCCGACCTCGCCGTCGAGCTTCACGTAGTTCAGGTCGTTGGCCTTCGCCTTGGCCTCGAGCGGGTCGGCCGCGTCCTTGTCCTCGAGCGCCTCGTGGTTCGGGTGACGGAAGCTGGCGTTCTCGTCGAGCGTGACCTTGCCGTCGAGGGCGAGGATGGTGCCGTCCTCGGTGAGCACGAGCGGGTTGACCTCGACGAGCGTGGCATCCTCGCCTGCGTAGACCTCGTAGAGCTTCACGAGCACGGGGGCGACCTTGTCGACCAACTCGGCCGGGAAGCCGCCAGCGAACGCGATCTCCTTCGCCTTGTCGAGGTCGATCCCGAGGATCGGGTTGACCTCGATCTTCGCGAGCGCATCGGGGCGCTCGACGGCAAGCTCCTCGATTTCCATGCCGCCCTCAACACTGCACAGCGAGAGGTACGAGCGGTTCGCCCGGTCGAGCAGGATTGAGAAGTAGAACTCCTGCGCGATGCGGGCACCCTGGGCGACCATCACGCGCTTGACGGTGAGGCCCTTGATCACGAGACCGAGGATCGCCTCGGCAGCGATCGCCGCGTCATCCGGAGTGTGCACGACCTTGACGCCGCCAGCCTTGCCGCGCCCACCGGCTTTGACCTGAGCCTTGACGACGACGGTTCCGCCAATCTTCTCTGCAGCAGCCTTCGCCTCGGCAGGGGTGTCGGCCACGATGCCGGCCAGTACCGGCACCCCGTAGGACTCGAACAGATCCCTGGCCTGGTACTCGTAAAGATCCACGTGGGCTCGCAATCGCGCTTGGGGTGAGGATGACCGGTCCGGTCGACGTCGATAGCTCGACATCAAGACACGTGAACCAGACAGAACTCTACTCGCTCGATCGGGGAGGTCCTGCGCGAGCACTCGCTGCCCCGGTGTTAAGAAAGAACCATCTTTCGGCGGAACGGCGGAGATTCTGCCGCCGTCAGAGCTCTAGGTCGTTGCGAAGCGCACCAGCCCTGTCGCGATGTCGGCGGAGACCAGGGTCGCCTCGATGCGGTCCCCGGGTCGCACCTTGCCTTCGATCGACGCCGAGATGAACGGGTCGGTGAGCTGCACGGTTCCGCCCGAGCCTTTCGCCGAGATGACCGACACCGGAAAGGTCTCGCCCACGCGGTCGCGGAGCAGCGCGGCTTCGATCGCGTCGATCGACGCCCGATCCAGTCGGGAGGACAGCGAGTCCGAACGACTCATGATCGGCGGCAGCGTCGGGAGGGCCGCGCGCACCCAGCTCGGGACCGGGCGGTCATTCGCTAGTGCCTCGCAGGCGACGAGCACGAAGCGGTCGACCAGTCGGCGCAGCGGCGCGGTGGCGTGGGTGTAGGGGGCGGCGATCGCGGCCTGGATCGTGTCATCCGGGACCTCGCCGTCGAAGGCGCGATACCCGGCTCCGCGGAACAGTGCGCCCGCCGCGTGCAGCGCGGCGAGCCCGCGCGGGGCGGTGCGATCGAGAGCGCGCAGATACTCGCCGTAGGGCTGAGTGGTGGGCCACGGGCATCCAATCGCCGCCGCCTGTGCGCGGAAGCGTGCGAGCGTCTCGGTGTCGGGCGCGGGCATTGTGCGCAGGATTCCCACGCGGCCCGTGAGCATGAGCTGCGCGGCAGCCATGCCAGTCATCAGCGAGAGTTGCGCGTTGTACGACTCGACCTGCAGGGGCGCCCGACGGACGAGACGGTAGCGCCCGTCAACGACTTCGATCTCGTCTTCTGGTCGATCGAGGCTCGCACCGCCGCGTGCGCGTTCGAGGGTGAGGCGAAGCTCACCGATCACGGGGAGCAGGGCGAGCGAACTGTCTGCGGTTCCCGCGTCGATGTCGGCCTGCGCGCCGATGTAGCTGCACTTGCGGCGGTTGCGCACGAGCGCCCGTTCGAGGGTTGTCGCGGTGACGGCGCCCGTGGCATCCAGCGCAAAGGTCCAGACGAAGGCAGGCCGGTCGACCCCCTCGAGCAGCGACGCCGCGCCCTCGCTCAGCACCGTTGGGTGCAGCGGGATGCGGCCGTCGGGCGCATAAAGGGTCTGCCCGCGCAACCGCGCCTCGGTGTCGATTGCGCCACCGGGCTCCACGAACGCAGGAACGTCGGCGATCGCGTACCGCACCCGGTACCCCGTGCCGTCGCGCTCGAGGTGGAGGGCCTGATCGAGGTCGGTCGAGCTCGCGGGGTCGATGGTAATGAACGGGATGCCCGTCAGATCGTTCTCCGCGCGCGCTCCGCGAGCGGCAGCCTCCGCCGCCTCCGCCTCCACCTCGGCGGGGAAGGATTCGGGCAGCTCAAGTTCTTCGCGGATCGCCCGCAGCGCGGCTACCAGCTCGTCCTGCGCGTCGGGTAGGCGCACCCGCGGCACAGC